>CADAAM010000016.1 GCA_902785905.1 Oscillospiraceae bacterium
TGCTTCTGCTCATTTACGATTCCCTCCTTACTTCGCGTTGCGGCGCTTGACGATGAACTTATCGGTGCGGTTCTTCGTCTTGCGGGTCTTGTAGCCGAGGGCAGGCTTGCCCCACGGGGTTACAGGGCCGGGACGGCCGACCGGGGACTTGCCTTCGCCGCCGCCGTGCGGGTGGTCGCAGGGGTTCATGACGGAGCCGCGGACGGTGGGACGGATACCCATGTGGCGTTTGCGGCCGGCCTTGCCGATGTGGACGTTGGCGTGATCGATGTTGCCGACCTGGCCGATGGTGGCGTAGCAGTCCATGCGGACCTTGCGCATCTCACCGGAGGGGAGGCGGACGGTAGCCATGCCGTTCTCCTTGGCCATGAGCTGAGCGGCGACGCCGGCGCTGCGGACAAGCTGCGCGCCCTTGCCGGGGTAGAGCTCGATGTTGTGGATCACGGTGCCGACGGGGATGTTCGCCATGGGCAGGGCGTTGCCGGGCTTGATGTCGGCAGCGGCGGAGGCCATGATGGTGTCGCCCGCATTCAGGCCCACGGGGGCGAGAATGTAGCGGCGCTCGGCGTCGGTGTACTCGACGAGAGCGATATACGCGCTGCGGTTGGGGTCGTACTCGAGGCGGAGGACCTTGCCCTCGACGTCCAGCTTATTGCGCTTGAAGTCGATGACGCGGTACTTCTGACGGTTGCCGCCGCCCTGGTGGCGGACGGTGATGTGGCCGTAGCTGTTGCGGCCGGCGTTCTTCTTGAGGACCTCGATCAGGCTCTTCTCGGGTCTGACATGCTTCTCGATCCCGTCGAAGCCGGAGACGCTCATGTGGCGTCTGGAAGGAGTAGTAGGTCTGTAGGTTTTGATAGCCATTTATTCTTCCTCCTTAAACCATGCCTTCGAAGAGCTCGATGTTCTTGGAATCGGCGCTCAGCTTGACAACGGCCTTTTTCCAGGAAGCGGTTTTGCCCTGGGGGTAAGCGCCCTGGCGCTTGGCCTTGCCGCGGACGTTCTCGGTGGTGACCTTGATAACGGTCACGTCGAAGATCTTCTCGATCGCGTTCTTGATCTCGATCTTGTTGGCGTCCTTGGCGACCTCAAAGGCGTACTTCTTGATGTCCAGGTCTTCCATGGACTGCTCGGTGATGATGGGGCGGATGATCACGTCGTATGCGGTCTTCATCAGGCGAACACCTCCTCGATCTTGGCGAGGGCGGCCTTGTCGACCACCATCTTGCCGTTGGTGAGAATCATATAGGGGCATGTTGCGGGCGGACTTGATCACGTTCTCGTCCACGTTCTCGGTCACGACCAGAGCCTTGCCGTCGACACCGAGCTTGGTGAGGAAGGTCTTGAAGGTCTTGGTCTTGATCTCGTCCATCTTCAGGCCGTCAATGACCAGGATGTCGCCGTCGGCAGCCTTGGAGGAGAGGGCGGACTTGAGAGCCAGGCGTCTGACCTTCTTGTTGAGGGTGTAGCCGTAGTCGCGGGGCTTGGGAGCGAACGCGACGCCGCCGTGATACCACACGGGGGAACCGGCGTAACCGGCGCGGGCGCGGCCGGTACCCTTCTGACGCCAGGGCTTGCGGGTGGTGTAGCTGACCTCACCCTTGGTGAGGGCGCTCTGGGTGCCCTGACGGCAGTTGGCCAGGTGATTCTTGACCACGTCGTGCATCTTCTCGCCTGCCATATTGAAAACATTAGCAGTAGGCATTTATGCTGCTCTCCTTTCTTTACTTGGTACGGGCGGAAGCCTTCTGCGGGTTGACACGCGCGGAGGCCTTCTGCGGGTTGAGGGAGATGCCGGCGGCCTCGCCCTTCTTGACGGGCTGGACCTTGACGGTATCCTTGATATAGACGATGCTGCCCTTCGGGCCGGGGATGGCGCCGCGGACGGCGATGAGGTTCAGCTCCGCGTCGACCTTGACGACGTCAAGGTTCTGAACGGTGACCTGCTCAACGCCCATGTGGCCGGCCTGCTTCTTGCCCGGGAAGATGCGGGAGGGATCCGTGCTGGAGCCCATGGAGCCCGCGTGACGGTGGACAGGACCGCCGCCGTGGCTGGTGGGGGTACGGCCCTGGCCGAAGCGCTTGATAACGCCGGCGTAGCCCTTGCCCTTGCTGGTGCCGGTGACGTCGACCTTGTCGCCCTCGGCGAAGATGTCGGCCTTGACGGTGTCGCCGACTTCGAGCTTGGAGCTGTCAGCAAGACGGAACTCCTTGAGGTGCTTCACAGCGCCGACGCCCGCCTTCTTGAGGTGGCCGGCTTCGGGCTTGGAGAGCTTCTTCTCGGCCACTGCCTCGTAGCCGAACTGGACGGCCTCATAGCCTTCCTTGTCCTTGGTCATCTTCTGGACGACCGTGCAGGGGCCGGCTTCGATGACGGTCACGGGGATGACCTTGCCGGCCTCGTCGAAGATCTGCGTCATGCCGACCTTCTTGCCGATGATGGCTTTCTTCATTTTATTTCCTCCTGATGGTTATTGGTTGCCTCGCATTCGGCTGTGCCCAGAGGCTGGCAACTTAACCCGTCCGCACTCGCAAGCTGCGGACTATGGGTCATTTATAATGTGGGTCCGATCACGCGATCAGAATTTGTTTTTGTCTGCCGTTTTCTCAGGCAGACGATGGCGAAGACGCCGAGAGCAGATTTCGAGTGATTTTTCGTCGGAGCAAGGCGCTTTCTCGCAGGAATACTTTGTGTATTTCAAGAGGAAGCAACGCAGCGCCGGCGGAAAAGCGCTGGAAGATGCCGAGGCGGATTCGCCGGAGTTTGCCTCATTAAAGCTTGATCTCGATCTCGACGCCGGCGGGAACCTCGAGGTTCATCAGGGCCTCGACCGTCTTCTGGGTGGGGGCGATGATGTCGATGAGGCGCTTGTGGGTGCGGCGCTCGAACTGCTCACGGCTGTCCTTGTACTTGTGGACGGCGCGCAGGATGGTGACGATCTCGGTCTTGGTTGGCGGCCTCGACGATAGTCTCGGCGGCCTTGTCGATGAGCTGGTGGTCATAAGCCTTGAGGCGGATGCGGATCATGTTCTTTGCTGCTGCCATGGGTGTTTTTCTCCTTTTCGTACGTTTTGTTCTGACGGCATTGGCTCCGTCATTATGCGTACGGATGAAACCTCCGCAATTCCTATACACACAACCGTGCGTATCAGGCCGCGTCCGAAAAACAAACCGGCTTTTGGCCGGTTCGCACTCCGCTCGCGCGATATACGCGTGTACCGGAGAGGTTTCAGCCGCCCGATTGCGTACCGGAAGCAACCGGTACCGGACATACTCCACGGAAGTTACCTCGTTTCCACGAGCAATCTCCCGCTTCATCGCATAATACGCCGTGCCTTCGCACGCGCGCTCCAATAATATAACAGGGCGTACCGCGAAAGTCAAGTAAATTTTTGTTGTTTTGGCAGAAAATTTTTCATGTTTTTTGTTGACCCCGACGAAAATGAAAACGCCCCCGTGAAGGAGGCGTTTCAAAGCGGTGACAAAAGTCTTCCTGTTTCATTTGGCCGGCCTACATCAAATGCCAGCGTTCGATTATCAGCAGTGCTTTCGCTATGTCAGCGTGTTTCCTTTACAGCTCCGCGAAGGGCTTTCGCTCCTCCTTCACGGGGGTCAGAGCGAGCAGGAGGGCCAGGACGCAGGGGGTCAGCGTGCGGAAGGCAAACCAGAAGTGGATATAGGAGTGGTTGCAGAGAGCGAGGACCCAGACCAGCGCGAGGGCGGCGGGGATCAGCAGGCGCAGCGCCGCGCTTCCGTCGAAGCGCAGGCCCCGCTTTTTACCGAAGAGCCCGGCCAGCGCCGCTCCCGCCGCGTAGGCCAGCATAAGGGCGTTGACCCAGCTGACGGAAAAGAGCTCCCGCACGTTGCGCAGCAGCGTGCCGATGCGAGAGACAGCCTCGCCGCTTCCCACGTCGGACGAGGCCCGCGTGCTCACCGTGCCGAACAGGCTGTTGAAGAAGGGCTCCCCCTGCCGAAGCCAGGCGATCAGCCATTTGGCCGCCCACATTCCGCCGTAGCCCAGGAGCCACAGCAGCGCGCACCAGGCGACGGTCCTGAGCAGGGCCTTTTTGTCTCCCCCGCGGCGCTCCTGCGCGAGCAGGAGGCAGAGGGGCAGAGTCAGCGTGATGCTTGGCGCGCTCATAAGATCAAAGAAGACGGTTGCGATCCCGACCAGCAGAAAGAAGTAAGGCAGATTGTCCCGATTCAGGCGGCCGCCCGGATTCCAGAGCAGCAGCAGCGAGGCGATGAGCATGAGCGTATACACGTCCGAGAACTGGAGGCAGCGGCCGATGGAGCCGGGCGCGAGCAGCAGAACCGTCAGCGCGAAGGGCGCCGCCGCCCGGGGCAGCTTTTTGACCAGGAGCGCGAGAACCGCGAGCAGGAGCAGCGTCTGCGCCCCGGCGGAGATCAGGCGGATCTGGTTATAGTTGAACACGGCCATCAGCGGCTTGAGGTAGATCAGATAGCCGTGCCAGTAGCGGGAATAGCAGATGGGGCGCCCCTGCGTCTCATAGCCGTAGAGGTCGCGAAAGCTCTTGACGGGGTTGAGGGGCTCCTCCTCAAAGAAAAGCAGGCCCTCCGGCTTTTCAAACTCCATCCCCGGCAGGGCGGGCGTGGCCATGAAGTAGCAGCCGATCACCCGCTCGAGCAGATTTCCCTGCTCGGGACAGGCCGCCTCCAGCAGCCGCACCGCGTCGGAGAAATTGTCCTGCTTGTGGCCGGAGAGCGGGTCATTGTCCACGATCCCGTCCTCCGAAAAGGCGGGCAGGGATTCATAGCACTCATCCTGCATGAGAGAGGCGGGGATGCTGTAGACCAGACACAGCAGCCCGAAGCCAAGCGCCACGCACAGCAGCCCCAACAGGAGACTGTTTCGTATGATTTTCATGGCAACTCCGTCCGCTTATTTATGGTACAGCTTCTTGGCCTGGTACTTGGGTTCAAAGCTGATGTTCACGCCGAGCTTTTTAAATAAGTCCTCGTCAACATGGGAGAGGATGACCGTCGAATGCGCCTCCGCGCCCTTGAGCTTGGCGAGCTGGTCGATGGCGAGGTCGGCCATGGGGTTTGTGACCGCGCAGATGGTCAGGGCAATCAGCAGCTCGTCCGTGTGCAGGCGCGGGTTGTGGTTGCCCAGGTGCTCGACCTTGAGGTGCTGGATGGGCTTGATGACGCCCGGGGCGATCAGCGGCAGCTTCTTGTCGATGCCGGCGAGGGCCTTGAGGGCGTTGATGAGGCAGGCGGAGGACGCGCCCAGCAGGGACGTTGTCTTGCCGGTGACGATCGTGCCGTCGTTGAGCTCGAGGGCCACGGCCGGGCCGCCGGTGGCTTCGGCCTTGTCCAGCGCCGCCTTGACCACGGGGCGGTCGGCGGAGGAGATGTCCAGGGAGTTCATAATGAGCTCGATCTTGCGCATCTCGCTCGGATCGCCCAGGCCCTTGCGGATCGCCACGGCGGCCGCGTACCAGCGGCGGATGATCTCCTGCCTGGACGCGGCCCGGCAGGCCTCGTCGTCGGAGATGCAGAAGCCCACCATGTTGACGCCCATGTCCGTCGGGCTCTTGTAGGGGCTCTCGCCGTAGATGGACTTGAAGATTGCCTCCAGCACGGGGAAGATTTCCACGTCGCGGTTATAGTTGACAGTTGTCTCGCCGTAGGCCTCGAGGTGGTAGGGGTCGATCATGTTTACGTCGTCAAGGTCGGCGGTCGCCGCCTCATAGGCGAGGTTCACCGGATGCTTGAGCGGCAGGTTCCAGACCGGGAAGGTCTCAAACTTGGCGTAGCCCGCGCTGATGCCGCGCTTGTGCTCATGGTAGAGCTGGCTCAGGCAGGTGGCCATTTTGCCGCTGCCGGGGCCGGGCGCGGTGACGACGACGAGACTGCGCTCGGTTTCGATGTAATCGTTCTTTCCGAAGCCCTCATCCGAGACGATGAGGGAGACGTTGGCCGGGTAATCGGGAATAATATAGTGCAGATAGGTGCGTACGCCCAGGGCCTCCAGCCGTTTGCGGAAGGCGTCGGCGATCGACTGGCCGCGGTAGTGGGTGATGACGACGCTGCCGATGTAGAGTCCGATGCCGCGGAAGGCGTCGATCAGACGGAGGGTGTCGTCCTCATAGGTGATGCCGAGGTCGCCGCGGCGCTTGGAGCGCTCAATATCGTCGGCGGAGATGGCAATGACGATCTCAGCCTCGTCCTTCATCTCCATGAGCATGCGCACCTTGCTGTCCGGCTCAAAGCCCGGCAGCACGCGCGAGGCGTGAAAGTCGTCAAAGAGCTTGCCGCCGAATTCGAGGTACAGCTTGCCGCCGAATTTGCCGATGCGGTCGCGGATGTTCTGGGACTGGAGCTTCAGGTATTTCGCGTTGTCAAAGCCGATGCTGTTCATGGTCGTTCTCCCTCGAAAAAAATCAAATCACAAGTAGTTATTTTATCACAACACACCGCAAACGACAAGATGACAAGTTTAGACTTTTTTTCTTCATATTCTTGTGTTATAGTATAGTTTGTATTGGTATCTCCCTTTGGGAGAGTGAAGAGCGGAGAGTGAGGAGTGGAGTTGCGGTATCCCCTTCGGGGATGATTTTAATTGGTCGCGAAGCGACACTTTAACTCCACTCTCTACTCTCAACACTCCACTCTTTTGAATGCAAAACGACAAACGTAAGAGAGGCAAAATTTTACCATGGGATTTTTCGACAAACTTTTCGGTACCTACTCGGATCGGGAGCTCAAGCGCATTAACCCGATCGCGGATAAGATAGAGGCTATGGCTGACGCGATGGCCGCTTTAAGCGACGAGCAGCTGCGCGCCAAAACCGACGAATTTAAAAAGCGCTACAATGACGGTGAGAGCCTGGACGCGCTCCTGCCCGAGGCCTTTGCGGTCGCGCGGGAGGCAAGCTGGCGCGTGCTGGGCATGCGCCCCTTCCGGGTCCAGCTCATCGGCGGCATTGTCCTGCACCAGGGCCGCATCGCCGAGATGAAGACCGGCGAGGGCAAGACCCTCGTCGCCGTCCTGCCCGCCTACCTCAACGCCCTGACCGGCGAGGGGGTACATATCGTCACAGTCAACGACTACCTCGCCCGGCGTGACAGCGAGTGGATGGGCAAGGTACACCGCTTCCTCGGCCTGAGCGTCGGTCTGATCGTCCACGATCTCGACAACGACCAGCGCCGCGAAGCCTACAACTGTGACATCACCTACGGCACAAACAACGAGATGGGCTTCGACTATCTGCGCGACAACATGGCCCTCTATAAATCCGACATGGTCCAGCGCGGCCACGCCTTCGCCATTGTGGACGAGGTGGACTCCATCCTCATCGACGAGGCGCGCACCCCGCTCATCATTTCAGGCCAGGGCGACCAGAGCACCGACCTCTATCGCCAGGCCGACGACTTTGTCTCCCGCCTCAAGAAGGTGGTCTACGCCAGCGTGGACGAGAAGGAGGAGGAGAGCGAGGATCTGGACGCCGACTATGTGGTGGACGAGAAGGCCCGGACCGCCACCCTCACCGCGCGCGGCGTCGCCAAGGCCGAGCGGGCCTTCGGGCTGGAAAACCTGGCCGACATGGAAAACGCCACCCTCTCCCACCATATCAACCAGGCCCTCAAGGCCCACGGCATCATGAAGCGGGACATTGACTACATCGTCAAGGACGGCGAGATCATCATCGTCGACGAGTTCACGGGCCGCCTCATGCTGGGCAGACGCTACTCCGAAGGTCTGCACCAGGCCATCGAGGCCAAGGAGCATGTCGACGTCCAGCAGGAGAACAAGACCCTCGCTACCATCACCTTCCAGAACTACTTCCGTCTGTACGGCAAGCTCTCCGGCATGACCGGCACCGCCGCCACCGAGGCTGAGGAGTTCGGCGCGATCTACAAGCTGGACATCATCGAGATCCCGACCAACAAGCCCGTCATCCGCAAGGACCACCCCGACGTGGTATATAAAAACGACGCGGGTAAGAACCGCGCCATCGTGGAGCAGATCGTGGAATGCCACGAGAAGGGCCAGCCCGTACTGGTCGGTACGGTGTCCATTGAGAAGAGCGAATACATCTCTTCCTTATTAAAAAAGAGGGGCGTGCCCCACACGGTGCTCAACGCCAAGTACCACGAGAAGGAGGCCGAGATCGTCGCCCAGGCGGGTAAGCTCGGCGCGGTCACGATCGCAACCAACATGGCGGGCCGCGGCACCGACATCACCCTCGGCGGCAACGCGGAGTTTCTGTCCAAGGCCGACCTGAGAAAGGCGGGCTTTGACGACGCGGTGATTGCGGAGGCCACCGGCTACGCCGAGACTGAGGACGAAAACGTCCTCGCCGCCCGCGCCCTGTTCAAGGTGCGCATGGACGCCCACAAGAAGGAGACCGACGCCGAGGCCGAGAAGGTCAAGGCGGTGGGCGGCCTCTTCATTCTCGGCACCGAGCGGCATGAGTCGAGGCGTATCGATAACCAGCTGAGAGGCCGCGCGGGCCGACAGGGCGACCCCGGTGAGAGCCGCTTCTACCTCGCCATGACGGACGACGTCATGCGTCTCTTCGGCTCCGAGCGCGTCATGAACATGATGGACGCTCTCAAGGTCGACGACGACACGCCTCTGGACGCGAAGATGCTCTCCGGCGCGATCGAGCAGGCCCAGAAGACCGTCGAAAGCCGCAATTTCCAGACCCGCAAGGCGGTGCTGGAGTACGATGACGTGATGAACCAGCAGCGCAACATCATCTATGGCGAGCGCCGCAAGGTCCTTGACGGCGAAGACATCCACACCCAGATCATGGGCATGGTGTCGGAGTACATCAGCTCCACGATCAACGACGCGCTGGCGGGCTCCCCCTGCGAGAGCAACCAGCAGCTTGACGAGGCGCTGTCGCCCTTTGAAAAGCTCTTCATGCTGCGCGGCACCTTCCGGATTGAGTCCTTCGGCGGCAGCGTCAAGCCCGACCGCCTCGCCGCCGTGGTGCAGGAGCTGGCCGAGAAGGTCTACCAGCAGCGCGAGGAGGCCTTCGGCCCCGGCCCGAACGGCGTCCCCCTCATGCGTGAGCTTGAGCGTGTCATCATGCTGCGCGTGGTGGACGAATACTGGATGGACCACATAGACGCCATGGACGAGCTCAAGCGCGGCATCGGTCTGCGCGGCTACGGCTCGATCAAGCCCATCGACGCCTACAAACAGGAAGGCTTCGACATGTTTGAGGCCATGGTCCACGGAATCCGCGAGGAGACCGTGCGCCGCCTCTATACCGTGCGCATCCGCCGCGAGGCGCCTATCGAGCGCAAGGCGGTGGCAAAGAACGTCGCCGCGAACGCGGGCGGCGAGCCGGAAAAGAAAAAGCCCGTCAAGAAGCTCCCCAAGCCCGGCCGCAACGATCCCTGCCCCTGCGGCAAGATGAAAGCCGACGGCAGCCGGAGGCTCAAATACAAAGAGTGCTGCGGGAGAAACGAGAAATAACAGGTCTTTCCCTGTGAAGGAAGGCAAAACGGTGCGCGCCAGCGCGACAAATAAACAAATCCAACTATATCACTCATGGAGGATCACGCCATGAAAAAGCTGTTTGCTCTGCTGCTGTGTCTGGCGCTGTGCGCCGTCCTGTTCGCGGCAACTGCGCCCGCCTTTGCCGAGGAAGCAGAGCGTGAGACCTTTACCTCCGGCGATTTTGAATACGCCCTGCTGGACGACGGCACGGCGGAGATCACAAAGTATGGGGGAAACGCAGACGTGCTTACCATTCCTGGGGCTCTGGACGGCCATGCCGTGACCTCCATCGGTGACTATGCGTTTTGCAACTGTGAGTACCTGACGTCCGTCACCATTCCGGACAGTGTGACCTCCATCGGCGACTCGGCATTTTCCTGCTGCTTCAAACTGACATCGGTCACCATCCCCGGCAGCGTGACCTCCATCGGCGACAGTGTGTTTTCCTTCTGTTTCGAACTGCCGTCCGTCACCATCCCCGACAGCGTGATTTCCGTCGGGGCAAATCCCTTCGCATATTGCAGCAGTTTAACCCTTATAGCGGTTTCCCCGGATCATCCGGCCCTGGCCGTATTCGACGGCGTGCTGTTCAGCATGGCGGACAAGCGCCTCGTCTGCTATCCGTGCGCCTTTACCGCCTCGTCCTATTCCGTCCCGCAGGGTGTCGAGTCCATCGGTGACTCGGCGTTTTCCGGCTGCAAAAGCCTGACGTCCGTCACCATTCCGGGCAGTGTGACCTCCATCGGCAACGCGTTTAACGGCTGCGTCTGGCTGAAGTCCGTCACGATTCCGGACAGTGTGACCTCCATCGGCGACGAGGCGTTTTCCGGCTGCGACAGCCTGACCCTCAAAGTCGGGCGGGATTCCTACGCGAAGGAGTACTGCATTGAAAACGGCCTGAACTACAGCGCCGACGCCAACGACTGGCTGAACAGTTGAGCGCACGGGGCGGACTCAGAAACCAGCTCCCCTTGCAGGGGAGGCATATAAATCCGTCGCCGCAGGCGACACCATAACTCCACACTCCACACTCCACACTCTCAAGAGGTATCTATGTTCATCGAAGAAAACCAAAACGGTCTGATCTATATGCGCTCGTCGCTGATCGCGGCGAAGCACGCCTTCACCACCCGCTTCGGCGGGGTGAGCGGGGGCGAGTTTGCCACGCTCAATCTCGGCTCCAGCCGGGGCGACAATCCGGAGGCGGTTCGCGAAAACTACCGCCGCGTCTGCGCCCTCTTCGGCGCGGACGAGAATGGGGCGTGCGTGACCAATCAGGTACATAAAAACGGCGTGCGCATCGTGACAGGGGCGGATCGCCATATCTGCCTCGGCCCCGTCCCCTACGAGGTGGACGGACTTGTCACGGCGGAGAAGGGCCTGCCCATCTTCTGCTTCACCGCCGACTGCGTGCCCGTGCTGCTCTGGGACTGCGAGGGCCGCGCCATCGGGGCCGTGCACTGCGGCTGGCGCAGCTCGGTCGGGGACATCCTGAAAAATGCGCTCGAGGCCATGGGCTCTCTCGGTGCGGAGCCATCGACGATTTGCGCGGCCATCGGCCCCGCCATTGGGCGCTGCTGCTTTGAGACCGACGACGACGTGCCTGAGGCGATCACGGCCTGGCTCAACGGCGACACGGAGGGCCTCTTCACAAAGCGCGCCGACGGCAAGACGCTGGTCGATCTGCGCGGCGCGAATGCACGGCGGCTCATGCAGCTTGGCGTTCCGGCGGAGAATATCGACGTCTCCGACGAGTGCACCTTCTGCTCCCACGACAAGTACTGGTCCCACCGCTACACCAAGGGCAGACGCGGCAGCCAGGCCTCGGTCATCATGCTGTGAGGGGATCGCCATGACGAGAAAGCTCCTGTGCCTGATGCTGGCCTTTGCCATGCTGGTTCTCCCGGCCTGCTCAAGAAATACCGCCTCCGACCCCGACTCCCTTATTCCAAAGTCCACCCAGGGCAAGGACGTCACCCGCGCCGCCCAGGCCGACAAGCTGTTCTCCCTCAACTGGAACGAGAACTACAGCCTCAATCCCATCCTCGCCACGAACCACTCCAACCAGCTCGTCTGCGATCTGGTCTTTGAAAACATGCTGGAGCTGGGCGACGACTTCACCGTCATCCCCAACATCCTTGACGAGGGTCTGCCCAACGCGGACGCCACCTACTGGACCTTCAATATTGAGCCCGGCCACGTCTTCCACGACGGCACGCCCGTCACCGGTCAGGACATCCGCTACTCGCTTGAGCGCGCCGTCGCCACCCAGGACCGCTTCCGCGGCCGTTTTGCCAGCTACCAGGGCTCCGGCTATGACGAGGCGCACTTCTACGTCACGCTCGGCATCGGGGATACGCAGTTTGCCAAGCTCCTGAATATCCCCATCATCAAGTCCGGCACCATGGACGAAAAGCCCCCCATCGGCTCCGGCCCCTACACCTTTGACGAGGAGATGACCAAGCTCGTCGCCTACGAGGGCTACCCCGGCTATAACGACCTGCCCATCAAGGAGGTCCATCTGGTCAGCTACTCCACCGCCGACGAGATCCTGTCCAACTTTGAGGACGGCGTGATCGACGCGGTCACGAACGATCCCTCCAGCTACACAAACCTCGGCTACTCCTCCTCCAACGAGATCCGCAACTTCAACACCACAAATCTGCACTACATCATGTTCAACGAGGAGGGGCTGATCGGGCGCTACAGCGGCTTCCGCCAGGCGATGATCTATGCCTTTGACCGCGCGAACTGGGCCAATAACCTCATGCACGGCAACGCCGTGGCCTCGTCGGTCCCGATGCACCCGGCCTGTCCCGACTATCCCGCGGACTACGCCAATGCCCTGAGTTACAACCTTGACATCTGCCGCGTCGTGCTGGAAAACGCCGGCATCCGCGATTATGACGAGGACGGGATGCTGGAATACATGTCGGGCTCCGCTCAGGATATCGACGTAAACTTCATCGTCTGCTCCGACTCCAGCGCCAAAACCGGTGTGGCCAGGCGCTTTGCTCAGGATATGGAGACCCTGGGTCTTAAGGTCACGGTACGGGAGCTCACCTGGGAGGACTATCTCAAGGCCCTTGAGGAGGGCGACTTTGACATGTATTACGGCGAGGTTAAGCTGCGCAACAACTTTGACCTGACAGAGCTGCTTGACCCCGACAGCGATCTCAACTACTCCCGCAGCATCGACACGGGCTATGTCGTGATGATCAACAACTACCTCTCCTGCGCCGACGCCCAGCGCTCCGCCATCTATCAGCAGCTGTGCGACTACATCAACGCAAACGGCGCGCTCATTTCCATCGGCTTTGAGGATCAGCAGCTCATCGTGCACCGGGGCGTCATCCGCGGCCTCGAGCCGAACATCGGAAACCCGCTCTATAACTTCCAGAACTGGGAGATCATGCTGGACTAAACTCAAACGCGAAACGCTGTTTCGCATTTGAAATACTCGCGCTTATCGCAGCGCAGCTTGCGTGAGCCGCCGCGTTTTGGTCGGCGCGAGGCCTCGCCTTGCAAGCATGGATCGTCACGCGCTTCCCGCGCGTCGCTATGCTCAGCTTAGAGAGTTTTTGCCGTGGCAAAGCTACGACAAAAACGATTTGAAAAGAAATGAAGGGAGAAAAGAACATGACTGACAGAGAACTCCTGTCCAAAGCCAAGGCGGCCTCGCTGAACGCCTACGTCCCCTATTCCCGCTTCGCCGTGGGCGCGGCGCTGGAGTGCACGGACGGCACGGTTTTCACCGGCTGCAACGTGGAAAACGCCGCCCTCGGCAGCACCATCTGTGCCGAGCGCACCGCCTGCTGCAAGGCCGTCAGCGAGGGTCACCGCGAATTTCGCCGCATCGCCATCTATGCCGACAGCGAGAACTGGTGTACCCCCTGCGGCGCCTGCCGCCAGTTTCTGGCCGAGTTTTCGCCGGAGATGGAGGTCCTGTGCGCCAAGGCCGGCGACCGCTACGTGAGCTACAAACTGTCCGATCTGCTGCCGCATACGTTCAATTATTGAGAAAAAGCGATCGTAGGGGTCGATCCTGGAATCGAACCCTACGGTCGTTTTCTTATGTATGTCCTCTCCCACCCCGGGAATACTATTCCGGGAGGTGAGCTCATGTCCAAAAAGAGCAGACAGCGCCGCTGCAAACGGGAGAGCAATCCGCGCCTCGATCCCGAGACGCGCCTTGCCCCGGCTTTTGACAGCGCGTCCATTGCGAAGTTTCCCATCGCCGAGCCCGGTGAGATGGGCTTTCGCGTCCTCGACAACTTTCCGGAGGAGCATATACAATAATTGACGGGAGACGGTTTTGCCGTCTCCCGCCAGACTGTAGACAAACCCTTGCAAACCAAGTTGGTCTTGCAAGGGGGATCTGTGAAGGGGGACGGGGAGCCCCCCTTCACGTACAATCCATGCAAAAATGGGAACTTTTTCGGAAGTTCCCATTTTTGCGCTACAAGCTGTCGACACTTTGTCGACAGCTTGACGGGAGACGGTTTTGCCGTCTCCCGCTTTGTTCACTCTTCCCAGTCTTGCATTTTATCCAGGATCGCGTCGATTGTCAGATACGGGTCCTTGATCATCTTCTGCTCGTTTCCAAGGAGCATGACTTCCGTACCGTCGGTGCTGCGCTCCCAGACGGGCAGGCCCTCGCCGTTGGGGTCTCCCGTGCGGGCAAAATTGGCAAAGTATTCGCTGAAAATTTCCGCCAGCGCCCGGTCGCTCTCGTCGTAGAGCCCGGAGTCCGCCGGAATGTTGCCGTAGCAGTAGACCTCCTCGCCGCTGTGCCAGGCCGAGAGGCGGCCGTTTGCCTTGGCGAAAAAGTACTCATAGACCGGCACATCCAGCGCAATGTCCTGGCGGCTCAGGCAGTAGTGGCCGTGGGTGAAGTACGCCGCCGAGTAGAGCTTGAGCCACATGGTCCGCGCCTCGTCATCCGTCGTCGGGGCAAACTGCGCCAGCACCTCGTCGGCGCAGTCCCCGAAATAAGCGCGGACCTTCTGCTCGTAATTCTTGAGATTGGCCTGTGCAAAGAGGATAAAGGGCGTGCCCTCCTCGGCGTTGAAGCCGTGCAGCACGGCCTCCTCATTGTGGAAGCCGTTTCGATACGCCTCGTATGGGGTCACGGGCAGAATAAAACCGTCCACCGTGAGGTGGTGGTTTGTGTCCGCAGCGGCGGCCAGCTTTTCGGCCGGCACCGCGCGCAGCTCGTCGATGTTCTTCGCGCCGAAGCGGGCCATGGTCTCGCGCCCCGTCTCCAGCGCCTCATCCATCAGTCGGAAGGAGTGCTGGGGCTTGGGCGCAGAGGCGGTGGAGCTCTCCATGATGGCGCGGCGGAAGAGGCCCGTCGCTTCGGGAGAGGTGCACAGCGCGCTCACGCAGACGGAGCCCGCCGACTCGCCCGCGATGGTGACGTTGTCCGGGTCGCCCCCAAAGGCCGCGATGTTGCCCCGCACCCATTCGAGGGCTTTGATCTGATCCATCAGGCCGTAGTTGCCGGTGCTGCCGTGGGCGTCCTCCGCCGCCAGCTCCTCCGCTGCAAGAAAGCCGAACACTCCGAGCCGGTAGCCGAAGTTCACGACCAGCACGCCCTTGTGCGCGAGCCCTTCGCCGCGGTAGTCGGCATACCAGGGCTGCCCGGTCTTGAGCGCGCCGCCGTGGATGTACACCAGCACCGGCAGCTTCTCCGCCTCCCCGGCAGGCTTCCAGAGGTTGAGGTAAAGCGCGTCCTCGCTCACCGCGTCGCGGAAGTTGTCGGCAAGGCTGACCTTGTAATCGTGAAAGCCCACGATGCGCGACAGCGAGCCGTAGATTTCCGAGTCGCGCGGCTGCATGGCCATGGGCGCAAACTGCGAGCAGTCGCGCACGCCCTCCCAGGGCTCTGGGTCCTCGGGCGCGCGCCAGCGCAGCTCACCCACCGGGGGCTTGGCGTAGGGGATGCCGGTATAGACCTCCACCGCGCCGTCCTCTGTCAGCACGCCCCGGACCTGTCCGTCGCGCAGCGTGACGATACCGGTCTCGCCGCCGCTCTTTTCGACGGCGGGGCGCAGCTTGTAAGGCCGCCCGACAAGCAGCAGAACGACCGTCAGCAGGGCGAGCAGCACCGCAAAGGCCGCAAGCCGCAACATAAAGCCTTTGCCGTGCAGCGCTTTTCCGCGCAGAACGGCCCAGCCCGCCAGCAGCACTGCGCACAGTCCCCAGGCCGTAAGCGTGTTCTTGTTCAGCTCCAGCAGCGCCGCGAACACAAGCCCTGTCAATGTGAGCAGGGCCCAAAAGCCGATCCCGCGCGTTTTGGTTTTTTCTTTCATCCTGCGTTCTCCCCTGTCTCTTTAGGATATAAAACCACAAAGCAGCCGTAATGCTTCTCGGCGAAGCCCGCCGCCCGGAGCGCTTCAACGTCCGTTCCGTTCCAGAGCACATAGACGCCGTCCTCGTCAAAGGGCACAGCGTCACCGCAGTACACGAAGCGGTCAAAGGATTTCGGGCTCAGAAACTGCGCCGGGTAACGCTCGTAGATCACGCTGTTGCCGAAGTCGTAAGGCGATACCTCCGCCGCGAGCAGCAGCTTCGGATAATGCAGAGCGCGGGACACATAGACCGTTCCCTCATGTTCCAGCGCCGTGTCCAGAGCCTCCGACCAGCCCTCGGTGAACTCTCCGCGCAGGGAGTCCGTGTAATCGGTGAAATAATAGCGCTCGAAGCAGCCGAAGGAAAGCAGCAGCGCCGTCAGCAGCAGTGCAGCGCCGACTTTTCCGTACCTTCCCGCCAGCCGCAGCAGGGTATCTGCCCCCAGGGCGATGGTGAGCGCAAGGGGCATAAGCAGGAAATTCATGCGGTTGACGTTCACCGAAATGAGCGCCGTGAGCAGGATTCCCGCGCCAAGCCAGAAAAGCAGCAGAACCGCCGGGTCGAAGCGTTTTTCCCGCAGTGAGACGATCAGGCGGCGGATCAGCTCCCCCAAGCCAAGCAGGGCGAACGGCAGGGCGACCGGGTAGAAGAGCCCGAAGCGGCCGGGGCTGTTCCACTTGAGGCCGTCGGACTGGCGCAAAAGAATTTGCAGGGCGCGTCGCAGATTTTGCGCGAAATTTGCAAGAGAAACTTCATTTGAACGCGCGGCGACCAGCTTCGGCACCGAGAAGGGCCCGATGGTAAACTCGTCCATCAGCCCGTAGTTGACCGCCAGAAATCCGACCAGCGGCAGGGCCAGCGCCGCGAGGATCAGCCCGGAGAGCATCAGCCGCCGGTCAAGTTTGGGTCTGGCACAGAGCAGCATGAGCCCCAGCAGAAGCGGCATGACCGGCCAGATTGCGGAGTAGGCATAGAGCGAAAGGCCGTAAAACAGAGCCGACAGGGGCAGAAAGCGGCTGTCCTCCAGACCCTTGCAGAAGAAGACAAGGCCCCAGAGCAGCAGGCCGGGGGCCATGTTGGACTCTAAAGCCCAGCAGCTGAGCAGGATATGCCAGGGGCAGAGCGCGAGCAGCGCCGCCGTGCAGAGTCCGCCCCGTGTGCCCGAAAAGCGCCGTCCCAGCAAGAAAGCCGCCGGGACGGAGGACAGCCCCAGCAGGAGCTGCGGCAGGCGGATGACCCAGGTTTTCACTCCGAAGAGGGCGAGAAAGGGAAGCATCAGATAGCTTTCCAGCGCGTTCATTCCGCTGCCCCAGGCTGTGAGGTAAACGGGCCAGGGGTGCAGGGAGCTGTCCACCCCATCGTGCAGCAGGGCCCAGGACTCATAGGCGGCAAAGGCCTCGTCCTGATTGAGCCCCGGCGGCGCGGAGCCGAAGCGGTAAAGCCGGGAAAAAGCCCCGAGAAACAGGATCGCAAAAAATATGATTTTTTCGGTTTTGGTCAGTTTTGTCATG
The DNA here is from genome assembly GCA_902785905.1 of Oscillospiraceae bacterium. Lineage (GTDB taxonomy): Bacteria > Bacillota > Clostridia > Oscillospirales > Oscillospiraceae > Limivicinus. The sequence continues at coordinate 17,351 of CADAAM010000016.1, forward strand.
TAAAACATGTGGAATTGGGAATTATAGAACGTCTTCGGTTGCATCGTCATAAATTGCCGTGCCGCAGTAACTCCAAGCTCTCTAAAACCGCCTCGGCGCAGCGCAGGCCGTCCACCGCGGCGGAGGTGATGCCCCCGGCGTAGCCCGCGCCCTCGCCGCAGGGGTAGAGGCCGCGAACCGCGCTCTGCAGGGTCTCGTCGCGCAGGATGCGCACGGGGGAAGAAGACCTCGTCTCCGGCCCGGTCAGCACCGCGTCGGGCGTGTCGAAACCCCGGAGCTTCTGTCCGAGGGCCGGGATGGCGTTTTGCAGCACAGCGGTGATGCGTGCGGGCAGAACCTGCCGCAGGTCGCCCCAGCATACGCCGGGCTCATAGCTCGGTTGAACGGAGCGCGGCCCGGTGCTGGGACAGTTTTCCAGAAAATCGCCCACGAGCTGCGCCGGGGCGCGGTAGGAGGCGGAGTACGTATACGCTGCGCGCTCGATCTCCCGCTGCCAGTTCATGCCCACGAGCACGCCCTCGCCCGGGAAGTCCTCAGTGCGCAGCGTGACCAGCAGGGCGGCGTTGGCGTTATCGCCGTCGCGTCTCGAGTAGCTCATGCCGTTGGTGACCACGCCGCCCGCCTCCGAGGCCGCGGCGAAGACCTTGCCGCCGGGACACATGCAGAAGGTGTAGGCGCTCGTCCCGTCCGGCAGATGGACGTTGAGGCTGTAGTCCGCGGGCGGCAGCTCGCCCCGCTCCCGTCCGTACTGGGCGCGGTCGATCTCTGTCTGCCGGTGCTCGATGCGCACGCCCATGGAGAAGGGCTTGCGCTCCATCGGGACGCCGAGGCCGTGCAGCATCTCAAAGCTGTCGCGGGCCGAGTGGCCGATCGCGAGGATCAGGCGGCGGCAGGGGACGGTCTCGGCCTGTCCGCCGTGGGTGAGCGCCGCGCCGGTGAGGGCCCCGTTTTGGATGATCAAACCATCCAGTCTCGTCTCAAAGCGGATCTCGCCGCCGAGGGCGAGGATTTCCTCCCGGATGCTGCGCACCACATCGACGAGCACGTCGGTGCCGATGTGGGGTTTGGCGTCATAGGTGACGCTCTCCGGCGCACCGTGGGCGGCAAATTCGCGCAGGACCCAGAACATGCGTTTGTCATGTGTGCCGGTGTTGAGCTTGCCGTCCGAGAAGGTCCCGGCCCCGCCTTCGCCGAATTGGACGTTGGACTCGGGGTTGAGCGCTCCGCCCTTTCGGAACGTCTCCACGGCGGCGGCGCGCTGTTCGACGGCCTGTCCGCGCTCGATGACAACATGCCCGCCGGACCGAAGCCGACCACGACGGGCCGCTCGGTACAGCTCACTTTGGGAATTTCATAGACCGGGGGCACGTAGGGCGCAGCGTCCTTCCCCGCAAATTTTAAGGCCCGCTCCTCTCCGCGCCGGAGCGTCAGGGCGGCGGAGCAGGTGTAGTGAATGTCGTTTTTCTTTCGCGCGTCGAGGGAACGCTTGACCGGCGTGCAGTTTAGAATGTCGCCCGCCGGGACGCGGAGTTTTTTTGCGGCCTTTTCGGGCAGAAGGTTCAAACCCTCGCCGATTTCAAGCCGCAGATTTCTCAGCAGGATCATGTTCCCAGCCTCCCCGCAAGGCGGCCGCTGGCCCAGGCCCATTGTAAATTATAGCCGCCGCAATCCCCGTCGATATCCAGGACCTCTCCGCAGGCGAAAAGGCCCGGGGCAAACCAGCTCTCCAAAGTCTCGGGGTTAAAGCCGGAGGTCTTTACGCCGCCCGCCGTGACCTGGGCGTTGTCAAAGCCCTCGGTCCCGCGCAGCTCGAGGCGGAAGTCCCTGCAGGCCGAGGTAAGACGCTTGAGCTCCGCCTCCCCCAGCTCTTTCAGCGGGGCGCTCGCGTTCAGGCCCGCGTACTTGACCAGCATTTTGCCGAGGCGGTTGTGCAGCATCCCCGTCAGCATATCGGCGGCGGGGAGCTCCGGCAGGCTCCCCCGGCGCTGACGCAGCAAATTGAGCACGTCCGCCTCCGTGCAGTCTCTCAGAAAGTCCACCGAGAGTACGAGACCCTTTCCGCCTGTCGCGGCGGCGCGGGACGCGTCGAAGGCGGCGGGGCCGGAGACCCCGGTCTCGGTAAATTGCAGCTCCCCGGCGCTCTCCGCAAGAAGGTTTTTCCCGGCGAACAGGCGCAGGGCACAGTCGGCCCGCACACCCTTGAGGGCGCGGGGATAGTCCGGCGCGGTCAGAAGCTGGACCAGCGCGGGGTACAGCGCCGTGCGCTTGTGCCCCAGCATGTTGAGCAGAGTATAGCCGTCCGACACGCCGCCGAGCTTTGCGCCCGCCGCACCCCCGCAGGCGACGATCAGCTTGTCCGCGTGCAGGGTCTCCGTGTCTGTCACGACGGCAAAGCCGCCCTTGTCGCGTTTAAGCTCCCGCACGGGCTCAGCGGCCCGGAGCTCCACGCCCTTCGCTTCGAGGGCGAAGCGAAGTACGTCCACGACGCTGTTGGCGGAATTGGACAGGGGATAGACCCGCCCCCCGTGCTCTTCGACCGTGACAAGGCCGAGGGAGCGGAAGAAATCAAGCGCCGCCTCGGGCGGGAAGGCCGCGAGGGCGGGTGCGGCGAAGTCCGGGTTTTCCCCGTGGTAGTTTGGAAGCGCCGCACCGGTGTTTGTGAGGTTGCAGCGGCCGTTGCCGGTGGCGAGCAGCTTGCGTCCGACGCGCTGCTGCCGCTCAAACAGGACGACGCGCGTCCCCGGCAGTTCCGCGGCGGTCAGCGCGGCCATCATGCCGGACGCCCCGCCGCCGATGATGATTACATTTTGCATAGTGGTATCCTTTACTCTTTTAGTGTGGCGTTGTGGTGTCGCAATGCGGCGATTTAGAAAGCGCTGAATAAATCGAAGCGCGCGGCGATTTGTTCGGCGTTTCCTTAATATTTACCGCAGGCCCAGCCGGAGGGCGAGACTGTCCAGACCGGCAAGGTGGCCTTTCAGATGCCGCTTGCCGCCCTTGAGGTATTCGTCAAGAACGCTTTGATAATACTGTTCAAAGAGCGCCTTCGCCTCCTCCGTCCTGCCCCGGCGCCCGTAAATCATGGCCTCCTCCAACGGGATGAGGTGGCTGTATAGCATATCAAAGCGCGGATAATCCCGGCGGTGCAAAAGGATCGCCTCACGGGAATCAAGCGCGTCAAACACCGGCAGGACCTTGGTTTCGATGTCCCGGGTGATTTCTGCTTCGATGCTGTCGATATCTCCCCGAAGGTCGAAAGTCTTTACGTCTTTCCCGTCGATCTCTCCCAGGCGGGAGCGGATATTGCACTCATATTCGCGGTAATATTTCTTTGGCTTCTTTGTCGGCGTAAAGCTCTTCTCAAAGCACTCCGGAACGCGAATGCCGAGATTGACCGTTAGCATGTGCGTCATATTCAAATATGCCTGGCCGCATTGGAAGCTGATGACCTGGGAGATGTCCCCGGAGACAAAGCGATGCAGCGTCCGTCCGTGCCTGCGAAAGCCGCGGGGCTTCACGAGCCGATACACACCCGCCTCGATCCGGTCAATTTTCAAGGTGATTTCGGATTTTTCCATATTTATAACTCCAGACTCCCAAACCCACACTCCGCATCGACTCACGGGCATCTCAGCAAATCGTGCGCCACGGGGGTATAGAACAGGTGCGCCACGTTACGGGGATTCTTCGTCTGGCCGAGAATCCACATCATCTTGGCATAGAGGGCTTCGCTGGTCATGTCATAGCCCTCGAGCACCAGCGGGTTCTGCTTGAGGCCGTGGCCCACCGAGTAGACCGAGAGGTCCGAGCCCTCGTTCTGCACCTGAGTGGTGACGACGATGAACTTGCCCGCCGCCGTGTGCTTTTCAACAATGCGCAGGATGCCCTCGTCCTCGTAAGCGGGCAGACCGCCGACGCCGAAGCACTCCATGATGAGGGCGTCGTTTCCGGTCAGCAGATAGTCCAGCAGCCCCGGATCGAGGCCGGGAACCATCTTCACCAGCGCGACCTTTTCGTCGAGCCGGTCGTAAAACAGCGGCCTGTTGAGACTCACCGGCGGGATATAGCGCACGAGGCGGTGGTCAAGCAAAATGCCCACATCGGGGTAGTTGATGCTCGAAAAGGCGGCGAAGCTCTTGGAACAGGTCTTGCGCGCGTGGGTGCCGAGGATGACCCGGCCGCTGAAGACGATGTTGCTTCTGCGCGCCGGTGAGGATAATGGCCTTATCCGCGCCCTGTACCAGATAGCTCAGGGCTGCGGCGGTGTAGGCCATGGTGTCCGTGCCGTGGCTGATGACGAAACCGTCGTACCGGTCGTAGTTCTCCCGGATCGCGTTGGCGACGCCCAGCCAGTGGGCGGGGGTCACGTTGGTCGAGTCGATGCTGTACAAGCTCAGGCAGTCCACGCGGCAGAGGTTCCGGGTCGCGGGCACATAGCGCAGAAGCTGCGTCGGCGTGAGCTCGGGCGTCAGGCCGTCCGGCGTCATCTCCGAGGCGATGGTCCCGCCGGTGCCGATCATGACAAAAGGACAATATTATATTTATTATACTCTATTGCGGGGCTTCGTACAAGCGCGGCGTTGCATGAGTTTGGAGCTGCCCCCCGAGACCCCTTTACTCCACGCTCTACACTTTATTTGACAGTCTCCGCCCGTTGGAGGTATACTATATTATCTTTACCTTGACTTTACGGAGGTTCTCATGCGCAGGCGCAACAGTCCCCTTCTCTATCTCCTCATCGCGCTGATGCTGGCGGCGGTGTTCTTTGTCGCGCTTTTGGAGCGAAGCAGCCTCTCAGAGTCCCTTAACCCGCCGCTTGAAAGCGCGGTTCCCACTTCTGTCGGGACGCCGGCGTCGACCCCGGTTCCGGCACCGGCCGTGCCGCCGACACCGCCCTCCCCGCTCGCCGGGAAAGTCCGTGTGACGGAGATCATGGAGAAAAACCGCGCCGCTTTGCGGGACGAGGACGGAGACTTTCCCGACTGGATCGAGCTTGCCAACCTCTCAGGCGAAAAAATATCCCTTGAGGGCTTTCGTATTGCTGACCGCGAGGGGCGGCCCGGCTGGGTTTTGCCCGAGCGGAGTCTGAACCCTGGCGAGCGCCTGCTGGTTTTTGCCTCCCGTAAGGATCGGGACGGCGAAGAGCTGCACAGCAACTTTGCACTCTCGAACTACGACTGCGTAATTCTTTACGACGCGGACGGTCTCTTGGTCGACAGCGCCCCCTGCGGCGGGACTGAGGCAGACGTCGTCATGGCGCTTGACGCGGACAGAGGCTGGGTGCAGAGCCTCTATCCCACCCCCGGCTGCGCCAACACTCCCACGGGCTATGAAGCCTGGCAGCACACGCTTTTGCCCGCCGGTCCCCTCGCCATCAGCGAGGCCGTTGTCAAAAACTTCTCGCAGTATGTGGCGGGCAGCTCCTATGACTGCGACTGGGTTGAGATCAAAAACATCTCCGATCAGCCTGTCCTGCTGTCCGACTACTTTCTCTCCGACAAGGACGAGGAGCCCTTCCGCTGGCAGCTGCCTGAAGAGACGCTGGCCCCCGGCGCATACACGCTCTTCGTGTGCGAGCCGTACGGCTCCGGCTTCTACGGCAGTACACCCTGCACGGGTTTCTCTCTCAATTCCTCATATGAGCAGCTCTATCTCACCAGCGCGGCGGGTGAGCTGGTCGACTACGCCTCCCTGCGCGACATCCCCGCCGAGGGCAGCTACGGCCGTATGGACGGAGAGGCCGGATTCTTCTATTTTGCCGCGCCTACGCCCGCGAAGCCGAACCTCGGCGGGCAGCGCCGCGTCAGCGCCATGCCGGTCGCGCTGACAAAGGACGGTGTGTTTGAGGGTGTGGAGAGCGTAACACTGGCGCTCGCGGGCGACGGCGTGCTGCGCTACACGATCAACGACTCCGCCCCCACGGAGGAAAGTGAACTTTATTCCGAACCCCTTGTGATCAGCGAGACCTGCGTGGTGAGCGTGCGCAGCTTTGAGAAGGGTGCGCTGCCGAGCCGTCCGCTGGTGCTGTGCTACATTCTCAACGAGGGGCACGATCTCCCGGTGGTATGCTTCACGGCGGAGAACGTCCGGGACTTCTCCGGCTACTACGACGCGGGCAGCAAGTTCCATGAGATGCCGGGTTCCCTCTCCTTCTACCGGGGGGACGAGCATTTCACCATCAACTGCGGCGTGTCGCTCAACGGTGAGACCAGCCTCAGCATGCCCAAAAAGAACATGGCCGTCCGCTTCCGAGGGGCCTACGGCGCGCCGATTCTGGAGCACGATATCTTCGGCGGCGGGGCGACCGCCTTCACCGATCTGCTGCTGCGGGCAGGGCAGGACCAGTACCAGAGCGTCATCCGAAACGAACTCGCCCAGAGCCTTGCCGAGAAAGCGGACACTGCCGTCATCAACCAGCGCAGCATCTTCTGTGTGCTCTACCTCAACGGCAAGTACGCGGGCCTTTACACGATCAAGGACCGGCCCAACGCCTCCCTCTATGCCGCCGTGGCCGGCGTGGAGAAGGACAGCGTGGAGTGCATCGAGGCTCCCGCTCCCTATGAGTCAGACTTTTATAACGCCACGGTCGATTTTGTCAACAAAAACGACATGAGCCTTGACGAGAATTACGCGCAGTTCTGCGAGACCATGGATATCGACAGTCTCATCGACTGGCTGATCCTTGAGGGCTTCTGCGCCAATACCGACCTGACCAGCGGCAACCTGCGCTATGCCCGCTCCGATCAGGCCGACGGCAAGTGGCATCTGCTGTTTTACGATCTGGACGCCGCTTTCCGCAGCTTCTACAGCATCCAGACCAACCTGCTCAACGACTTCAGCGCTTCGCACTTTCAGGTGGCCTCCTTTGCCGTGCCGCTGATGAAAAACGCGGCCTTCCGCGATCAGCTTCTGAGCCGGGCGGCAGAGCTACTGCGCGGGCCGCTGTCAAACGAGGCGGTGCTTGCGGAGATCGACAGCATGGCCGACGAGATTCGCAGCGAGGTCGAACGCGACTTCAAGCGCTATACCCGTGAGCTTGCCTCCTGGGAGAGGGCGATCGAGGATCTCAAGAGCATGATCCGCGACAGCGACTGGCGGCAGGCGAACATTGAGGGGCTGTGCCAGTCCTTTGCGCTGGACAGCGAGGCGCGGGCGCACTACTTTGGCGATATTGACGCAAACCCGCCCAAACCGGAGGAGGTAATGGCCTTTGCCTGACAAAAAGAACACCCTGCCGCGCACGGCGCTGATCTTCAGCGCAGTGCTGACGGCAGCGCTGTGCTGGCGCTGGCAGCGCATCTTCTACCTGATGTGCGCCGACTATATCATCTCCGACATGCCCGCGCACATCCGCCTCGCCCTGGGGCACAACGACTACACGCTCGCGTCCGTGTTTGTGCGCGCGCTGTGGGGTCTGCTCGGCGAGGCAAAGGGGCAGACCGCCCTGTCCCTGCTGCTGACGGGCAATCAGCTGCTGGGCCTCGCGGCGCTGTGGCTGCTGCTGCGGCAGATGTTTCCGAAGACCGACGGGCGGTTTCTGTACCTTGCGGTCTTGCTTTCCCATCTCTGCGGGCCATGGATTTTTCCTGGGCAGACGGAGATGTACCTCGGTGTCTGCAACGGGAATGTTCTGCACAATATGACCTTGCTTTTCAGCCGCACGCCCGTGCCGCTGGTGTTTCTGTTCTTCTTCCGGCTGTGGGAATCCCGGCAGGAAACCCTGCGCGGCGGCGACTGGCTGGGGCTCATGCTGTGTCTGCTGCTCTCGACGCTCTTTAAGCCCAGCTTTCTCGGCGCTTTCGCCCCGGCGGTCTTTGTGATGCTGGTGTGGGATTTCTGTTTAACAAAGTGCCGGGGCTTCAAAAACGAGTTTCTGATCGGTCTTGCGTTCATCCCGTCGCTGATCGCACTGGTGTGGAGCTCCCGCGCGCTGTACGCGGCGGATTTTGCGGGGACGAGCTCGGGCGTGGCGCTGCGTGTCCTTACCCCGGCGGCACTGCTTTCGCTGCTGGTGATGTATCTGCGCGGGCTGCTGCTGCCGGTCTGGACGTTTACGACGCAGGGGCGGCATGAGGACCGGACGCTGCGCGGACGGCTCCGTATCCTCGCGGGCGCACTGGGCGTGGCGATTTTTGAGGCGCTGGCCCTCATTGAGACGGGCTTTCGCGCCAACGACGGCAACTTTGAGTGGGGCAGTCTCGCCCTGGTTCCAACGGTCTTCGGCGCGGCAATCGCCCTGCTGCTGCGTATGATTGGGACGGCGGACATAAAAAAGCGCCCGGAGCTTATCCGGGCCGCCGTCGGAATCGTCCTGCTGCTGGGTCACCTCGTCATCGGCGTCTGCTGTCTGAGCCGACCTGGCCGTGTTGGGGGATACGACTGGTTCTATTTTTGATAGCAAAAAAGGAGCTGCAGCAAAACGGTAAGTTGAGCTGCAGCTCCTCTGCGCCCCTGTCTGAGAGCCTCACACTGTTCTCTGCCGGTATGTACCTTTCCGCAAAACTTTCATGAATTTTCAGCTGCACATTCTGCCCGCATGTGCCATAAGCTCCGTGTGATTTTTTGTTCTTCATAGCTTTCTTTTTTCCGCACATAAGAAACCGAGGCGCCTGTTTTCAGCCGTCTCGGTCTCTTGTTTTTTTGAGCTGTTTCTCACCCCCGGCGGGGCCGGCGGAACAGATGCACAATTCCATGCGCGAGTACTTTTCTTCGCCGCGGTGCGATTTCCGGCGCACGGATAATCAGAATAACGGTCTTCCCAGAAGCTCATCCGCACGGACGGGGCCGAAGCTGCGGGAGTCCACCGCCGTCTCCCGGGAGTCGCCCAGGACGAAGTACTCCCCGGCGCGGAGAATGACGGGGTAGATCGGACCGTCCTCGCGGCGGTCGGTGCGGGTAAAGCTGTAGCTGCCGCGCTCGGCCAGGCCGTTGATGTAGGCGATGCCGTCGCGCACGTCCACACTGTCGCCCTCGACCGCCACGACACGCCGTACGGCGGCGTTTCCGTCCGGCAGGCGCAGGCAGACCGTGTCGCCCCTTCTAAAGCTGCGCCCCACGCGCAGGTAGGCCACAACGGCGCCGCTCTTGTAGTCGGGGCGCATCCCGTCGTCGCGCAGAACCGCAAAGCCGATCAGCAGCCCAAAGATCACCGCCAGCAGCACGGCAAGTCCCAGCAGCACACGAAAGCGCCGGATCGCGCCCCGATGCTCCCGGTCGTAGCCGGATTTGATTTGTCTTTCCGCCATGCCATCACGCTCCGTCTGAGTTGTTTGGCATCATTTTAGCACGGCGGCGGTCAAATGAAAACGGGGGAAATTTTATTTTTCGTATGGCAGTAAAAACTGTACATCGGACAGCGAATGTCTGTTTACAGCGGCGCGGCTTTTTGATAGAATTATTTTAGAATATGTATCGGCTGTCGGCCGATATCAAGATATAAAGGGGGTTTTCCCGTGTATCCGATTATCGAGAGGGACAGCGCGCTGCGCCCGTTTGAGCGGGACATCAATCTGCGCATGGACAATTATTACAGGATGCACAGGCTGCTCACGGGCGGCGGATCTCTCAGCGACTTTGCAAACGCCCACGAATACTACGGCTTCCACCACACCGACCACGGCTGGGTCTACCGCGAGTGGGCCCCCGGCGCGCAACGACTGGGCCGCGGACGCCGCGCCCATGACCTATATCGGCAGCGGGAACTGGGAGCTGTGGCTGCCCGAGGAGACGCTGCATGACGGGATGCGCGTCAAGACCGTAGTGCGAAACGGAGCACAGCTCAGCTGGCACATCCCGCTCTATGCCCGCCGCGTTATCCAGGATCAGACGAGCTTCGAGTGGATCTGCGAGGTCTGGGACCCCATCGAGCCCTACGCCTGGACAGACAGGGGCTTCACGCCGGAAGCGCATCTGTTCATCTACGAGACCCACGTCGGCATGGCGACCGAGGAGTACCGCGTCGGCACCTACCGGGAGTTTGCGGACAACGTGCTGCCCCGGGTGAAGTATCTGGGCTACAACACCGTGCAGATCATGGCGATCATGGAGCACCCCTTCTACGGCTCCTTCGGCTATCAGGTGTCGAACTTCTTTGCCGCCTCCAGCCGTTTCGGCTATCCCGAGGATCTCAAATACCTCGTGGACAAGGCGCACGGCATGGGCATCGCGGTGCTGCTGGACGTGGTGCACTCCCACGCGGTCAAGAATACCGTGGAGGGCATCAACCGCTTCGACGGCACGGACACGCAGTTCTTCCGCGCCGGGCGCGCGGGCGATCACCCCGCCTGGGATACCAAGTGCTTCAACTACGGCAAGACCGAGGTCATCCATTTTCTGCTCTCCAACCTCAAGTTCTGGATGGAGGAGTACCACTTCGACGGCTTCCGCTTTGACGGCGTGACCAGTATGCTCTACCACGATCACGGTCTGGGCGCGGCGTTCTCGAATCTGAAAATGTACTTCTCCATGAACACCGACACCGAGGCCATCACCTATCTGCAGCTGGCAAACGAGCTGATCCATGAGCTCAATCCCGCCGCGATCTCCATTGCGGAGGACATGTCCGGCATGCCCGGCATGACGGTGAAGGTCGAAGAGGGCGGCATCGGCTTTGATTACCGCCTCGCGATGGGCCTGCCCGACATGTGGATCAAGCAGGTTCTCTGGGCGAAGGACGAGGACTGGGGTCTGGCCTATATCTGGCACGAGCTCACCGCCCGCATGGCCGCCACCATCGCCTATGTGGAGAGCCACGATCAGGCCCTCGTCGGGGACCAGACCATCATGTTCCGCCTGGCAGGAGCCCATATGTACACCGACATGGACCGCGCCTGCCATAACGAGGTCATCGACCGCGCCGTCGCCCTGCACAAGATGCTGCGCCTGCTGACCGCCTCCGCCGGCGGCAACGGCTACCTCAACTTCATGGGCAACGAGTTCGGCCACCCCGAGTGGATCGACTTTCCGCGCGAGGGCAACGGCTGGGACTACAAGTACTGCCGCCGCCAGTGGAGCCTGATCGAAAACGGCTATCTGAAATACGGGCAGCTCAACCTCTTTGACCACGACATGATCCACGCCTTCCGCAAGTACGACATTCTGGCCGACGGCACGGCCCACCTCCTGCATCTAAGTCAGGACGACCATATTCTGGCCTTCGAGCGCGGCGGCCTGGTCTTTGTGTTCAACTTCGACCCCGTCCACACCCGCAAGGACTATATCATCCCCGTCTCCGTCGGGCGCGACCACGAGGTTTTGTTCACCACCGACGACGGCTGCTACGGCGGCTTCGACAACATCGG
>CADAAM010000017.1 GCA_902785905.1 Oscillospiraceae bacterium
GGAGCTGGAAAAGATCGCGGCCCTCTATGACTATCTGGAGATTCAGCCCATCTGCAACAACGGCTTTCTGGTGGACAACGGCCGGGTCAAGGACGCGACGGTTTTGCAGGACTACAACCGCACCATTTTGAATCTGGGCCGCAAGATGGGAAAGCCTGTGATTGCCGCATCCGATGTGCATTTTCTTGATGCAGAAGATGAACAGTACCGCAAAATCCTGCAGGCGGCAAAGAAATTCTCCGACGCAGACCGCGACTGCCCCATCTTCTTCCGCAATACCGAGGAAATGCTGGCCGAATTTGCCTACCTCGGGGAGGAGACGGCAAAGGAAGTCGTCATCACCAACACCCGCGCCATCGCCGACCAGGTCGATCAAATCGAGCTGCTGCCGAAGGACCTCTTTGCGCCCAAGATCGAGAACTCCGCCGAGGACTTAAAGCGCCTCGTCTATGAGAAGATGCACCGCATCTACGGCGATCCCGCGCCGGAGATCGTGCAGAAGCGCGTGGACGTGGAACTCAACACCATCCTCGACCACCAGTACGACGTGATCTACATGTCGGCGCAGAAACTGGTGCAGAACAGCCTCGAAAACGGCTACCTTGTCGGATCGCGAGGCAGTGTCGGCTCGTCGATCGTGGCCTACATGTCCGGCATCACGGAGGTCAACTCCCTGCCGCCGCACTATGTCTGCCCCAAGTGCCAATATTCCGAGTTTCACACCGACGGCGAATACGGCTGCGGCGCGGACATGCCCGAAAAGGACTGTCCAAAATGCGGGACGCGCATGAGGCGCGACGGCTTCGACATCCCGTTCGAGACCTTCCTGGGCTACCCCGGCAACGAGAAGACGCCCGATATCGACCTCAACTTCTCCGGCGAATACCAGGCCAAGGCCCACAAATATACCGAGACGCTGTTCGGCTCGGACCACGTGTTCCGGGCCGGGACCATCGGCACCCTCGCAGAGAAGACAGCCTACGGCTATGTGAAAAAGTACCTCGAGGAGCACGGTGTCACGGCGACGAAAGCGGAGGAAAACCGCCTTGCCCTCGGGCTGGTGGGCATCAAGCGTACCACGGGCCAGCACCCCGGCGGCCTCGTCGTCATCCCGCAGGATATGGACGTGACGGACTTCTGTCCCGTCCAGCACCCGGCGGACGACCCCAACTCCGACATTATCACCACGCATTTTGAGTACCACTGCATGGAGTCGAACCTCCTCAAGCTCGACGAGCTGGGCCACGATGACCCGACTATGATCCGCATGATGGAGGACATGACCGGCGTGGACGCGAAGGAGATTTCCCTGTCCGACCCCGAGACCATGTCGATCTACACCTCCCCCGCCGCCCTTGGGCTCAAGGACGACGACCCCATCATCGGCAAGACCGGCACCATTGGCGTGCCGGAGTTTGGAACGCCTTTCACCCGCCAGATGCTGGTGGACACGCAGCCGAAGCAGTTCGACACCCTGATCCGCCTCTCCGGCTTCTCCCACGGCACCGACGTGTGGGCGGGCAACATCCACGATCTCATTGTCAACGGCACGGCGAGCGTCAACGAGACCATCGGCTGCCGCGACGACATCATGCTGTATCTCATCTCCGTCGGCATTGAGCCGTCGCTGGCCTTCAAGACCATGGAGGCCGTGCGAAAGGGCAAGGTCAAGAAGAGCGGGGAGTTTCCCGGCGACGCCGAGCAGCAGATGCGCGACAAGGGCGTGCCCGAGTGGTACATCGAGTCGGCCCGAAAGATCGCTTACCTCTTCCCCAAAGCCCACGCCGTGGCCTACGTCATGATGGCCTTCCGTATCGCCTGGTTCAAGGTGCACGAGCCGCTGGCCTTCTACGCGGCTTACTTCTACCGCCGCAGCCAGAAGGGCGGCTTTGACGCGGGTATGATGTGCGGCGGCGCGGATGATGTGCGGCGCAGGATCAATGAGATGCGCAGACGGCCGAATCTCACGGCGAACGAGGAAGATTTGCTTGTCACGATGGAAGCCGTGTACGAGATGAACATGCGCGGCTTTGACTTTGCGCCCATTGACCTGTACAAATCCAAAGCGACGAAGTTTCTCATCACCGAGGACGGCAAGCTCCGACCCCCGTTTGTGGCGATCTCCGGCCTCGGCGAGACGGCGGCCTGGGATCTCCAGCGCGCGGGCGAGAGCGGTCAGACCTTCATCTCCGTGCAGGAGCTGTCCTCCGTCTGTCCGAAGGTCTCTCAGGCGCATATTGAGCAGCTCAAGGCCCTCGGCGCGCTGGGCGAGATGCCCGACAGCAACCAGATCACGCTGTTTGATATGTAATACTGTTTTTCGTTAAAACGGTTCGTTTTAACGAAAAGGCATCGCGCAAAGCGCGCTGCCAGTTTTGTGCCCTTGGGCACAAAACACGTCTCATTATACACGAAGCCCGCGGCGGATGCCGCGGGCTTCGGTGCGTTATAGGTATCAAAACAGGTTGTTGATGTAGTCTGTCAGGGCTTGGCGGTTGTAGAAGTTTGAGATATCGTTGATGTAATAATCGGGATCGACGCCCTGGTCTATGTCGTAGAAGGAGCCGTTTTTCAGGAAGGACATGCGCTGGGCGCCGGAAATTTGGAACATGGCGCCCCAGGCGGCGGAGACCGGCCGCACCACGCAGCTGCCGCCGCCGGAAGTACGGCCGAGCAGCGTGACCTTCTGCGAGGACTTGAGCGCCGCCGGGACCAGGTTGCCGCAGGAGAAGCTGACCGGAGAGATGAGGCAGTAGAGCTTCTTGTCCGCGACCGTGTCCCTCTCGTCAAACTCGCGGTCGAGGTTGACGTCCGAGCGGTAGATGGAGGTGGACATGGCGCCGGTGCAGGTGTCCTTGATGCTGAAGGGGGCCTCCCCGAGTATCCAGCCGACCACGAAAATCGCCGCGTCCACCGCGCCGCCGGTGTTGTTGCTCAGATCCAGCACCACGTTTTCAACGGGGCTGTCCGGGCGGGTGATCTGCTGATGCGCGTAGATGATGAGACCGATGGTGTCGTCCGGGATCGTACCGTCCTCAAGTCCGGCGTAGAAGGCCTGACCGTAATAATCGGAATCAAAGCTGTCGAAGGTGATATAGGCGGTGTTGCCGACCTCCTCGTAGTTGGGGCAGCCGTCGGGATAGAAGGCCTCCCGCGCCTTGGAGTAGGTTTCGACGTTTTCCGTGATTTTGCGGTTTGCCATGGCGTTGTTGGCGTCGAAGGCCCGGCGGCCGGAGAGATAAGAGAACTCATGGAAGCCGGAGTGCAGATCGTCCAGATAGTACTCGACAAACTGCTTGAGCGCCTCGTCGGCGTCCACCGGGTCATTGCCGCGCAGCGCCTCGTCGAAGCCGATCTCCCAGAAGGTCTGTGCAAAGCTCCGGATGTCGTGGGAGTCCTTCAAGCCGTAGAAATTGTCCAGCATCATGCACAGCTCATGATAGCCGAAGTCCGCGAGGGCGTCGCTGCGCTGCCCGGTCGGCGCTTTGTAATAGAGATCCGCATACTCCGTATACTCGCCGTTTACATAGAACGTTTTCTCCGATGCGTAAAAGATCGCCTCGCCGTTGAAGAGGAAGCCTAACTGCGCGGTCGGATGGAAAAAGATGTCGTTTGCGGTCTGCAGCGGGACGAAATAGCTGTCCTCCACCCGGACAAGGTCAATGTCGTAGGCGGCCAGATCAAAAACCTTGACGTCGCCGTAACGGTCAAAGGACATTTTCTTATCACGCTGGAAGAGCTGCGCCCGGCCGTACTCGTCGACGCCGGGTTCGGTGAGCATGTCGATGAGAGTCGTGTCGTAGGAATTGTGCAGGAACGCATTGTAATCGGTAAAGCGGATGAGATCCTGGGCAAAGTCAAACTCGACCGTATAGCCGTTCTCGCGCTCAAAGCTGACGATGTCCCCGTCGTAGTGGCTGCTGAGGCCGTAGTTGGGGTCTTCGTTTATGGTCGTGTTGACAAAAAAGATCAGCTCGCCCAGGTCGTCGATCTCCAGATAGGGGAGATCGTTGACGCCGTCCAGGAAATAGAGCGGAAAGGGCTCGGTCAGGGTATCGTCGATGTTGCCGACATAGACGGTGAACTCCCGCTTTTCCACGCTGTGCGCGTCGTCGGCATATGCTGCGGGGAACAGCCCCGCCAGCAGCAGAAGCGCCAGCAGCAGCGCAATCCGTTTTCGCATCATCTATTACCCTTGAATATTGGCCAGCACTTCCGAGACGGCGGCGATCACGTCGTCGGTATCAGCGATCGCCATGTGCGCGACATCGCCGTCCTGGACGAAGCACATGTCGAAGCTGCCGTTGTCGTCGTTATTGTCGAAGTAGAAGGGCGTGACGGAATCCATCTCCTCGTCGACCAGGGCCACGTTATTCTCCTCGGTCTGAATCCAACCCTCGCGGGCATAGATGCTGTCGTCGGCGCCCACGATCATCAGCGCGGCGTAGACGTCGTCGCCATCTTCACGCCAGAGGTAATAGAAGGCGTCGCCGCTGTCGTTGGAGCCGGTCGCGGCGTCCGTGAACTTCTCGCTCAGCGCCTCGACATAGTCGGCGGCGGTGGGAGCGGCCTCGTCGGCGGGTGCGGGCGTCTCGGTGGTTGTGGTCGTGGTGGTGTTGTGGGTGGTGGACACGCCGTCGGTTCCGGCGGTGACGCCCACCTCGGTGGTGGTGGTATTGGTCGTGGTGTTGCCGTCGGCGTCGGTGGTGCTGGTGGTGAAGGTGGTGGTGCTGGTGCTGGAGCTGGAGACACTGCAGGCGCCCAGGGCGAAGATCAGTGCGGCAGCCAGCAGAACGGACAGGATTCTTTTCATTTTTCTAATTCCTCCATTTTTCATTACTTTGCGGGCGGCTTGCGCCCGCGGGGGGCAGTTTACCTTTGGTTTACTCGGAGCAGTTGCCATCCGGTATTGATGCTTAAACTGATTTATTATAGCACAGTTCCGGTCAAAAAGGAAAGACGGCGGGGAAAATTTTTCCGCACAAAGAAAACCGCCTGCCCGAACGGGCAGACGAATCCCCGAAGGATGCGGGCATTTTCCGTATCCTTCGGGGATTGTTGCTTATGTGCGGGGGATGCGGGGGCGTCAGCCCCTGCGGATCAGCGGCGGGCCTTTCTGCGCTTGCGCTGGCCATTCAGAAGGACGGTCGCGCCCGCGAGGGACATGAAGCACAGCGCGGACCACAGGCCGAGATGCGAGTCGTCAGCCGTGCGCGGGCTGGAGCTGGAGCGGTTGAAGATGATGCTGTACATTGCGTAAGTATTGACCGGGTCGACTCTGTAAGTGCGCTCCGCGCTGGAGGAGTCATAACCGCCGTTGTTCAGACTGACGTGACCGTAGCTGCCGGAGGCGGGTCTAACCGTCAGATAGAAGCCGACTCCCGAATCCTGTTTTACGATCCAGCTATTGCTATAACCAGGAACAGAATAGGGCTCAAGCACCGTTTCGCCGGTAACGGGGTCCGTGATCTTGGTACTGGTCGTCAGGGTTCGCTCGCTGCCGTCATAGGTTGCCTTTGCGGTGATCGTGCCGCTTCCGCTGGTGCTGGTCGTGCTGCTGGTGCTGGCGGTGCTGGTTGACGTGGAGTTGACATAGCCGACCGTGTACCAGTTGGTGACTTCCACAGTGCCAAGGAGCGTCTTCTTATCCGGCCCCGTGTAGAACCTGTATACGCCCTGCTGTGTCAGCTCAGCCACACCTTCGGTGCCGACCGGGCCGACGTCCACATTGTTGAGGGTACAGAACATTTCCGGGTATACGCCATAGACATAGGCGCGCTGGAGTTCGCCGTTGTTGACAATTTTTTCTTTTGAATCCTCAATGCCGACGGTCTTGGAATTTATGCTTGTCTTCTTGTTTTTATCCGGGGAGTCTTCTGCCCATACCTGGCAGCTAAGCGTCTGACCGGCGTCGGCAGTCGTAGGTTCATAGGTCTGTTTGGTTGCTCCCGGAATTTCCACACCGTTTTTCAGCCACTGATATTTGAAGTCGGTGAACTCACTCTCGCCGGTCACATTGGCGGTCAGCACCTCGCCCACGACGGCCTTATCTGCGCTGCCGGAATAACTGCCGGTAATTCTGACAGTACCGGTGAAAGCGTGCTTATCCCATATCGCGTAAAGTGTTGTGTTCTCAGAGAAACCGGGGGCCGGGACTGTGGCTCCATCATCAAATTCCTTGGTGCCGGTGGAAGATTTTGCCCAGCCAACAAACTTAGCCGAGGGATTCGTAAAGCTGAGCTCGTCGAGCTTGAAGCTCTCGTTTGCAGCAACCTTCTGGGCAGCCATTATGCCGGAAGCATCGTCCGAGTTCTTATTGTAGGTGATGGTGATCGCGGGACCCCACTGGGCGTAGAGAGGAACGTCTCCCGTGAAATTGACAATATCCTGATCAACATAGCTTATGCCGCCGCCGTCTTTTTTCTCGTTCCAGCCAGCGAAAGCGACGCCCGACGAGGGTGCAGTGAAGGCGTTTTTCTTCAGTGTGCTGTCCGCGCCGCTGGGAACGATCTGCGGGGTCATCGTACCGCCGCCCTTGCCGCTCTCACTATCGGGGTAGAAGGTGATCGTTACCTTGTCTCTCCAAACGGCATAGAGCGTCGTATCTTTCTTCCCCAAATCAGTATTCACGTCGATGGTCTGGCTGTCGGTAAAGTCGATGTTGCCGGTGGGGGCATCTTTGCTCCAACCCGCGAACATTTTGCTTTCTGTGGGATGAGTAAAACTGTTTTTTGTGAGGGTGATGCTGCTGCCCAGCTTGGCCTGCTGGTTGTCCATAGAGCCATTGCCGCCGTTGCTGTTGTAGGCAATGGTGACATGTGTCCGATTCCACACAGCATAGAGAACGAGATTGCTGTCAGGAATAAATGCACTGCTGTAAGTTGGATCTTCCGTGTTGCCTGCACCGCCGGTCTTACTCCACCCCTTGAACTCGTGGTTCGTCAGCGAATACTTATTTGATATTGTGACACTGTTGCCCTTCTTGACATAGATGGGCGGCATTTCGCCCTCGACGAGTGCGCCGTAGGTGTCGGGGTTACCCGCGTCATTGGGATTTAATGTAATGGTGTAGCCCTCTTCCCACTTGGCGGTCACCGTAATGCTCTTGCTCAGCGTGATCTCATACCCGGGGTCTCTCAGTTCGGTCTCGCCCTCAATCTGCCAGCCCGCGAAGGTATAGCCGGGGTTCGTGGTAAACTCAGGCTCCGGCAGCTTGATAACAGTTCCCTTGACGCCGGAATCATCGGCGTTGCTGATTGTTCCGCCCGCCGCGGCAGGATTCGGGTCAGCAGCATATTTAACCGTGTAACTCGGCAGCGCCACAATACCAAAGGGAGAGAATTTTGTGAAGTCCTTGATTTCTATTTTGTCTTCTCCCGGCACAAGCTCAAAGCCTGTGACTTCCTCCCATTTTTCGGCAGTCTTGTCGTAATGGTAGACGTGAACCTCAAAGCTGCTGTAGGTTGCATTAGTCACTTGTGTCGGCAGTTTCATCTGGAAGGTGAAGGGGCCGACGGCCGGCAAATCTTTGTCTGAAATTGGAATAGCAGGATCGCCTGTCCAGCATGGCGTCACATAATAATAGGCCCAATAGTTTCCTTCCGTTTTATCCTCGAGACTCTTGACATAGGCATCCTGGAAAGACTTCTTAATATTGGGGTTATTGCCACTCTGGAGATCAGAAGGCAAAAGGGCTTTTTCGGCGTCAACTACGACCTGCGGCTTATCAAAATACACAGTGATCGTATGCTTCTCCTGACTCTTGTCCACGGAGTTTATCGTGTAGGTCTGAGCTTCCTTTGAGGCGGGAACCTTGACAGAGGTGTCCTCCATGATGTAGCGAAGCATATAGTCGCTGTTCGGTGTCGCCAGAATCTCAACCTTATTCTCTGTCAGTGCGTCAATAGAGAATGGATTTGCGCTCGTTGAGTAGGGGAAATTAATTATTACAGGATTGCTCAGCGAAGAATCGTGAGGCGTGTTGTAGTTTCTTGTCTGTACGGTACCATGGCTCTCGCCCCTTACCATCGTGGGGAACGGCACAGCCAGCCTCACATGGACGCTGTTTGGAGCAGACTTTGCTCCGTCGGGGTTCGGGAGCTCATAGACAGAGCAATTGATATAATAGGGAACATCAGCGGTGGTGAGCGTATAGGTGTCCTGTGTCAAATCCGTGTTGAGGTAGGCAAGAATATTTTTGTCTTTATCCATGCGATACCAGCTGTAACGATAGTCCAAACCTGTCGGCGCGGCGATAGCTTTCAAGACCGTGGCTGGGCCGCTGGAGTTAATGGTCACCTCAGAGATCGTTGTCGATGGGTCGGAGCTTTCATAAATATTGACCGACGTAATGCGGGAAACACCCTTCTCACCAAAGTAAACAGCAAGAGTCTGACCATTCCAAGTTGCCAACGCGGTTTGATTATTCAGGGGTGTTGCGCTGCCGTTAACAAAGCCGGTGTAAGAAACATAGCCACTGATACCGGCATCCGGCGAAAAGACAAAATTGACCTTATTGCCTACACTTGTGTAAATTGTCGTGGTATTGGGCGAATCGGAGGTATTCAACGCTGTCTGATTTGGGATAGACAACGTCGAGACGCTTGCATCCTCCTGTGAGATTGTGACAGTGCCTTTACCCTCAATGTTGACATTAAAAGCGATCTGCTCTCTGGCGTAAATTGTATTGCTGTCAACAACTTCGGTGCCTCTTGAAACCTTGCAGGTTATAGCTTTGCCAAGATCGGCATCCTGAATCTTATATGTTGGGGTATTAACACTGGTGCTTGTTCCGTCTGTGAACCACTCAAAAACGTCTCCAGCATCTTCTGTGGAGCGGGTTGCCGTCAATGTCTGGTTCAGCAAGGCGATGTCATTGCCGAGATTACTTGACGCACCGGTGATCGTAACCGTAAAGTCAGGAGCGCCGAGCATTGGATTATCTTCGAGAATCAGATCATTTTTTTTTACGTTTTCGATAACAATATCGGAGAAGTGGGTAACATGAATAATTACTTTGTCACCCTTGATCTCGTAATCGGTTATGATCTCCCATTCGCCGGTCTCACTGTTGCGGTGGCCGATATTGAGGGTATCGCCTTCCTCATAGCCTTCGGGGAGGTCCATCTCAAAGTATACGCCGCCGCGTTCCGCGACTTCCTCGTTGGGCATCTCCGTGCCGTCCTCACGGAGCGGGGTCACATGCTGCGCGACGATTTCGCCGCTGCCGTCAGAGATACCCTTCTCGTTCATCAAATTCTTAAACTCGTTGACGGTCTCCTCAGAGGAGGCTTCCTGCCTGGTGGGAGTGGTTTCACCTTCGCCGCCGTTCCCGGAGGCTGCCGGGGCAGCCAGAACCGCAAAGGGCGGGTAGGGGTAAGCGCCGCTGCTGACGGCAGCCTGACCGTCGCTCAGGATGAAGTTTGCGGGCGTCCAGGTATAGGTGTCAAAGCTATATGAATAAATCTGAACGGACGCCGCGTCGGCCCCCTCGGGGAGGGGCAGCTCAAAGCGGACGCCGCCCGCGGGAATCTCGCCCAGTGCCTGGCCGTTCGCGTCAGTCGGGGTATAGGACGCCACCACAAAGCTGGCGTCGGCCACGCCCTGCGTGTTCAGGTACGAACCAAAGGATGCGTAGAAGTCGCCGTGTTCGAGGGCAATCATCGCGCCGACAGGCTCTTCCTTGGGTTCTTCTTCCTTGGGTTCTTCTTCCTTGGGCTCTTCTTCCTTGGGTTCTTCTTCCTTGGGCTCTTCTTCCTTGGGCTCTTCTTCCTTGGGTTCTTCTTCCTTGGGTTCTTCTTCCTTGGGCTCTTCTTCCTTGGGTTCTTCTTCCTTGGGCTCTTCTTCCTTGGGTTCTTCTTCCTTGGGCTCTTCTTCCTTGGGTTCTTCTTCCTCGGGCTCGTCTACCACGGGCTCGTCTACCACGGGCTCGTCTACCACGGGTTCGCCCACCACGGGTTCGCCCACCACCGGTTCTTCTATTGCGGGCTCCTCGTCCTTGATCTCACCATCGGCGGGCTTCTCCGCTCCGCAGACGGTGCAGATGTTGTCCTCGCCGAAGCTGTGCTCACAGGCAAGGCCGCAATCGCTGCAGACGCCGTTATCCCAGGTATGTACGCCGGTCGCGGGGATGGTCTCGGTCTCAACGTATTCGCAGACAAGGCAGGTGTGTTCCTTCTCGCCTGCCTCAGTGCAGGTGGGCTCCTTCGTCACGGTGAAGTCGCCCCAGGTGTGGGCGGCGGGGATCACAACGGTCTCCGTGTAGTCGCAGACGGTGCAGGTGTGCTCCTGGCTGCCGTCTTCATAGCAGGTGGCTTCCTTGAGGATCGTAAAGTCGCCGTAGCTGTGGCCGTTCGCGGGGATTTCGCCGAAGTCCTCGGCGCCGCAGCGCTCGCAGACGCGCCTGGTCGT
This sequence comes from Oscillospiraceae bacterium, assembly GCA_902785905.1. Lineage (GTDB taxonomy): Bacteria > Bacillota > Clostridia > Oscillospirales > Oscillospiraceae > Limivicinus. The sequence continues at coordinate 10,411 of CADAAM010000017.1, forward strand.
GCCGGTCTCGGTGCAGGTGGGCTCCTTCACGGTGACAAACTCGCTCCAGTCATGGCCGAGGGCGGGAATGTCGACATACTCCTTCTCGCCGCAGCGCAGACACTCGCGCATTTTGGTGCCCGCCGCGGTGCAGGTGGGCTCAACCGAGACGGTATAGTCGCCCCATTCGTGGCCGAGGGGGCCAAGCTCTTCGTAGCCGCGAATCTCGTCGCAGACCGAGCACTGCTCATAGGCGGTATAACCGCCCGTGGTGCAGGTCGGGGCCAGGCCGTCCTGCTTGACATAGAAATGGTCGGGAAGCTCGAAGATGTACTGCTTGTAGCGGTACTCCAGATCGGCCAGCAGGGCAGGGTCGTCCGTGAGAGCGGCCCGTTCCTCATCACTCATGGTCATAACTTCGGCCTGAACCTCCGCCATGGCAGCCTCATAGAGCCACTGCGCGCTCTGCTTGCAGTAGGCGCAGGACTTGTAGAGGATATGGGGATTCTCCTCATTGCAGTCGCCGTACTCGCCGCAGATGTACACCGGATCGTGCACCTCGATCCAAAGGTGCTGCCCATCCTCGGAAGCCAGGCAGACGTTCGGATCGAGCGACGGGTCCATCATATTCGGCATGGCGCCACCCGGGCTCTGCGCATCCTCAGCCATATAGTATATCGGTTCGGGCTGAGATACGTCCGGAGCCCCCATCATAGCCGCCTGGGCCGCATCAGCCGCCGCAAAGATTGCTGAGGGATCAAAGTCCCCCGCCAGCGCCGAAACCGGCAGCAGCGACAGGCACATCAGCAGCGCCATTGCAAGCGCAAGCACTCTTGTCAGGTTCTTTTTCATGGCCGTAAACCTCTCTGTTTGGAGAAAATTTGTAAACTTTCGTAACTTTTTAGACTTTTTTACAACTGTTATTATACCATAGCCCCCTGTACTTGGCAAGTTTTTTGTTGACAATAATTGATAATTTATGTCAACCGCCGAATGGAAGAGCATTTCCGCCTGCTTTGTTTGGACAGCGTGGAGAGCGGCGTGCAAGTGCGGGAGAGGCAAAAAAGAGACCGAATCGGGACGTGCTGCCCTCTTCGGTCTCTTTTTATAATAGGATGGGTTTTGGCAACTACTTGTAGTTGTGGGCCTCCTGGAGCACCATTTCCTTGACCTTGAGAAGTCGGACCTTGGTGGCGTTCTCGTTCTCCTCCAGCTTCATGGTGATGTACTTGATGTTCGACTCAAGGTCGGGGATCATCACGTACTCGAGGGCGTTGACCCGGCGGCGGGTCTTCTCGATCTCCTCGGCCAAAAGCTGCATGGTCTTCTCCACCTGGGCCAGCTCCAGCATGTCCTCGAAGACCTTCGCCATGTGCTCCAGCGCGTCGTCCAGCTCGCCGCTGGTCTGCGCGAAGCCGTAGGGGTAGATCTCCGTGGGGTCGTTGTTCTTCGTCGTGAAACTGTAGACGGGGACGTTGACCGACATGATGTTCTTGAACTTCATATCCAGCTCCACGCTCTGGCGCGGATAGAGCAGGGCCTGCTCCAGCATCTCGGGCGACATGATGGAGCTTGCGACCTGGAGCGAGGCAAAGGCTTCGGTCAGCCCCTCCTCCACGCGGGTGCGCAGCTGCTTGTTGAGCTTGACCACGTCCATGAACTGGCGCATCAGCTCGTCGCGCTTATCCTTGAGCAGCTTGTGCCCGCGTCTTGCGGTGCGCAGCCTGCCCTTGAGCTGATTGAGGACCATTCTGGTCGGGATGATAGTCGTACCTGCCAAAAAGCATCACCTCCATAATGATGATTTGGGTTTTACTTCTTGGGAAGGTATTTCTCAATAAACTCGGGCTTGATACGCTTGAGCTCGCGCTTGGGCAGGATGCTCAGAAGCTCCCAGCCGATGTTCAGCGTCTCCTCAATGGAGCGGTTGGTCTCGTTGCCCTGGCTGACATAGACGCGCTCAAACTCCTCGGCAAACTTGGCAAACAGCTTGTCGTCCTCGGAAAGCGCGGCCTCGCCCAGGATGGTCATGAGCTCCTTGGCGTCCTTGCCGCGGGAGTAGGCGGCGAAGAGCTGGTTCATGGTGCCGGCGTGGTCCTCGCGGGTCTTGCCGACGCCGATGCCCTTGTCTTTCAGACGGCTCAGCGAGGGCAGGACGTTCACGGGAGGCACGATGCCCTTGCGGTGCAGCTCGCGGCTCAGGATGATCTGGCCCTCGGTGATGTAGCCGGTCAGGTCGGGGATGGGGTGGGTCTTGTCGTCCTCGGGCATGGTCAGGATCGGGATCATGGTGATCGAGCCCTTGTGCCCGATGCGGCGGCCGGCGCGCTCGTACATGGTGGCAAGGTCGGTGTACATGTAGCCGGGGTAGCCGCGGCGGCCCGGGACCTCTTTCTTCGCGGCGGAGATCTCACGCAGGGCCTCGGCGTAGTTGGTGATGTCGGTCAGGATGACCAGCACGTGCATGTCCTTCTCAAAGGCCAGATACTCGGCGGCGGTCAGTGCCATGCGCGGGGTGGCGATGCGCTCGACCGCGGGGTCGTTGGCGAGGTTCGAGAAGACGACGGTGCGGTCGATGGCGCCGGTGCGGCGGAAGTCGTTGATGAAGTACTCGGACTCCTCAAACGTGATGCCGATGGCGGCGAAGACGACAGCGAAGGTCTCGTTGTCGCCCAGCACCTTCGCCTGACGCGCGATCTGCGCGGCGAGGGCCGCGTGGGGCAGGCCGGAGCCGGAGAAGATCGGCAGCTTCTGGCCGCGGACCAGGGTGTTCAGGCCGTCGATGGTGGAAACGCCGGTCTGGATGAACTCGGCGGGGTAGGCGCGGGCTGCGGGGTTCATGGGCAGGCCGTTGATGTCCATGTGGGCGTCGGCCAGGATGGCCGGGCCGCCGTCGATGGGCTGGCCCATGCCGTTGAAGACGCGGCCCAGCATGTCCTCGCTCACGGCGAGCTGCTGCGGGTGGCCAAGGAAGCGAACCTTGGACTCGGCCAGATTGATGCCCTGGGCAGACTCAAACAGCTGCACGACAGCCTTGCTGCCCTCGACCTCGAGCACCTTGCAGCGCCTCGTTTCGCCGCTGGGCAGCTCGATCTCGCCGAGCTCGTCATAGGTGACGCCCTCGACGTTTTCGACCACCATCAGAGGGCTCGCGATCTCGCGTATGGTCTTATACTCTTTAATCATTCTTCCTCACCTCCGGCGACAACGTCCTCGATCTGCTGCTTCATCTCGGCGATGATGGCGTCGTAATCCTCGCTGAACGTCTTGGCGTCGGCCATCTTGGCGCGGCCGATCTTTTCACGCGCGGGAATGACGAACAGGGCCTCCATGTCGGCGTGCTTCTTGAGCGCCTCGCGGCAGGCCGCGTCGTACTCGAGCACCATGTCCAGAAGCCTGTACTGCTTGGCATAGGAGGAGAAGGCGTCCTCATCGACGAAAGCGTTCTGCTGCAGGAAGTCCTCGCGGATCATCTTGGCCGTCTCCATAGTGAGGCGGTCGGCGGGGCTGAGGGAATCCTGGCCGACCAGGCGCACGATCTCCTGCAGCTCGCTCTCCTCCTGGAGGATGTGCATGGCCTGCTCGCGGTTTTTCATGTACTGCTCGCCGAACTGCTCGGTGTACCAGCCGCGCAGGGTGTCCATGTACAGCGAGTAGGAGGTCAGCCAGTTGATGGCCGGGAAGTGGCGGGCGTAGGCGAGGCTGGAGTCCAGGGCCCAGAAGACCTTGACGATACGCATGGTCGCCTGGGAGACAGGCTCGGAAATATCGCCGCCCGGAGGCGATACCGCGCCGATGGCGGTGACGGAGCCGCGGCGCTCCTCCCCGGTTCCGAGGCACTGGACAACGCCGGCGCGCTCGTAAAACTGGGCGAGACGGGAGGCGAGGTAGGCGGGGTAGCCCTCTTCGCCGGGCATCTCTTCGAGACGACCGGACATCTCACGCAGGGCCTCGGCCCAGCGTGAGGTGGAGTCGGCCAGAACCGCCACGTCATAGCCCATGTCGCGGAAGTACTCGGCAATGGTGATGCCGGTGTAGATGGACGCTTCACGCGCCGCCACAGGCATATCGGAGGTGTTCGCGATCAGAACGGTGCGCTTCATCAGCGGCTCGCCGTTGCGCGGGTCTTTCAGCTCGGGGAACTCCATCAGAACGTCGGTCATCTCATTGCCGCGCTCGCCGCAGCCGATGTAGACCACGATGTCCACGTCGGACCACTTGGCGAGCTGGTGCTGCACCACGGTCTTGCCCGAGCCGAAGGGGCCGGGGACAGCGGCGGTGCCGCCCTTGGCGATGGGGAACAGCGTGTCGATGATGCGCTGGCCGGAGTTCATGGGACGGGCGGGGACGAATTTTCTCTTGTAGGGGCGCTGGATACGGACGGGCCAGCGCTGCACCATGGTGAGGGCCTTCTCACCCTTGTCGGTCTTGACCTTCGCCACGGTCTCGTCGACGGTGTACTCACCCTTCTTGATGACCCAGGTCACCTCGCCGGAGACGCCGTTCGGGACCATGATCTTGTGAAGGATGGCGCTGGTCTCCTGCACGGTGCCGAGCACATCGCCGGGGCCGACCTTGTCGCCGGGCTTGGCGACGGGGACGAACTCCCATTTCTTTGCGCGGTTGAGGGCGGGCACGTCCGTGCCGCGGGTGATGCAGTCGCCGGTGAGGGCGCGCATCTCGGGCAGCGGGCGCTGGATGCCGTCATAGATATTGTCCAGCATGCCGGGTCCGAGTTCGACGGACATGGGCATACCGGTGGTCACGACCTCGGCGCCGGGTCCGAGTCCGGAGGTCTCCTCGTAGACCTGGATGGACGCGGTGTCGCCGGTCATGTTCAGGATCTCGCCGATCAGGCGCTGAGAGCCCACGCGCACAACGTCGGAGACGTTGGCGTCCGCCAGGCCCTCGGCCACGACAAGCGGTCCGGATACCTTGGTAATAGTTCCGCTCATTACTTTCCTCCTTCCGCCCTGTGCTCCAAACAGAACAAGAGCGGGAATTTTTATTTCGATTGAGAAACACGGTTTCTCAATCGAGATATTCGCGCGTATCGCACGCGGCTCACGGGGGAATCGCCGCGTTTGGTCGGCGCGAGAGCTCGCATGGCTCGCTTTATGGTGTTTTTGCCTCGGCGAAGCTGAGGCAAAAACAGATTTAAGAAAGAGCCTTTCTCATTCCGAGCTTGCAAGCCTCTTGAAAAATTTTTTATCAGTCTCCCAGGATGTTTGTGCCGACAGCGCGCTCGACCGCGGCCTTGAGGGCCTGGAGGCCCTGGCCGGTGGAGCCCTCGCGGCCCGGGATCAGGATGATGGCGGGGCTGGGGCTGTCCTTGAATTTGTTGATCTCGCCCTTGAGCTGTTCGGCGAAGGTCTCTTCTATATAAATAATAGCGTACTCTTCGTCGCTCTCACGGGTGAGTGTGCGGAGGATTTTCCCTGCCTCGGCGGAATCCTCGGCGGGGAAGCAGTCCAGTCCCAGGGCCTTGAAGCCCATGACGGTGTCTCTTCCGCCTATAACCGCAATCTTAAGCATACAGATCACGCAGCCTTTCCCGGATGGCCTGGGGCCTCACGCCGGCAAGCCTGCCCGTCAAAATCATTCTGACCGCCTGAATCTCTCCCTCGACCGCGGCGAGATAGGCCGCCACCGCCTCGGGCCCATAGCTGACCAGCTTGGCGGAGCGGAGATAATCCGTCACTGCGTTGTCGCAGGCCCGCTCGAAGGGGGTCATGCTGCCGCCGGAGAGGGCTTCAGCTCCCAGCGCGGCCGCCTTTTCCAGCGGCGTGTGGGCGTAGAGCGCGGCGAGGCTGTCCTTGTCCGATGCGCCGATGAGGCGCTGCACCGAGACGCTGCCGCCGTCGATGAGCACTTCGGCCAGGAAGTCCTGGTTTTTGCCCATTCTAAGGGTTCGCACGGCGCTCTTGAGGTTTGCGCTGTCTACCGAGACTTTTGCGTAGCCGCGGAGAAAGTCGCTGTCCACGCGCTCGGCAACAAAGCGCAGCTCCTCAAAGTACGCGCGGTCCAGCACGAAGTCCGAGAGCTGGGGGTTGGCCGTTCGCGCGAGGGTCGCCTTGGCCTCCGCCATGGCCCTGCCAAGGGTCGCAGGCAGGAGACTGTAATGCTCCTCGTTGTAGATTTCCAGCAGCTCCTGTCCCGGGACGCGGCCCGCGTCAGAGAGCAGGCGCTTGGCGTCGGTGCCCACGGCCTCGGCCTTGAGGATGGCCTTGGCGTTGTGGTAGTCGTACTTGAGCTTGAAGAGATCCACCAGCTCCTTGTCCGGAGAGAGGCGCGAAAGCTCGCCAAAGATCTCCGCGCGGCGCTCGGCCAGGATCTCCTCGACCTCGGCGGCCGTGCTCTGGGACATGTCGGGGTAGCCGCAGTCCGTCAGGAGCTTGGCGGCGTCCTCATAGGAGCCCGCGTCCAGCATACGCTCCGCCCGCTCATTGTTCAGGAGCTTCGGCTCCCGCGCGCGCAGCATGGCCGATACGCACAGATACGCTTCTTTTTTCGTTGACAATGTTTTCCCTCCCTTGCTGAGGGTCATCAGCCGAAGAGAACGCCGGCAAGCTCGGCGGCCATCTCGTCGCGGCATAGATCGACCAGGAGCTCCGCCGTGCAGTTGGCCTCGATGCTTCCGCGGCGCAGGATCAGACCGCCCTTGAAGTCACCGGTCTCGGACGAGAGCTTGAGCTTTCCGCCCTTGAGCTTCTCATTCGCCGCCTTGACGAGCTTGTCGCCGATGGCCTTGCAGTCGCGGGCGTTGAGCACGATCTCCTCGTCGCCGGTGACGCTGGCCTTGGCTGCCAGCTTCGCCAGAAACGCGACGTACTGCGCCTCGGGCAGGTTCACCAGCTGATCGCAGGCGCGGTCAAAGCTCTCGGCCACCATGTCCTGCTTGAGGGCGAGGATGGCCTTGCGGCCTTCCATCTTGGCGAGCCTGTCCATGCTGTCAAGCCGATCCTGGTTGGCCTTGACGCCGGCGCGGATTCTCTCGGCATAGGCCTCTTTCGCCTTCTGCTCGTAGCTCTCGCGGATCCCGGCGCATTTTTCTTCCGCCTGCTTGAGGATCGCGTCGGCCCGGGCGTTGGCGTCGGCCCCGATATGTGCGATGATTTTTTCCGTGCCCTTCATAGCTTCACCTATCGCGCGCCGATCAGAGGCTGATGGCGTTGAGCATCATAAAGGAAGCCAGCAGGGACAGAATGGCGTAGAACTCAACGGTGATGCAGAGGATCATGCCCTTGGACCAGTCGTCGGGCTTCTTGGCCAGGATGTTGATGGACGCGGCCGCGACCTTGCCCTGGGCGATACCGGAGATCATGCCGCCGATGGCGATGGGCAGGCACGCGCCGAGAACCTGGAGGCCCTGCTCAATGCTCATGCCGGGGACGAGCTTGTTGAAAGCGAGGAACCAGATAACGAAGCCGTAGAGGCCCTGGGTGCCGGGGATGACCTGGAGGATCATCGCCTTGCCGAACTTGGAGGGATCCTCGGACACAAGGCCCGCGCCCGCCTCACCGGCGATGCCGGTGCCCTTGGCGGAGCCGATGCCCGCCATAAATGCCGCGAGACCCGCGCCGAGAATGCCCAGCGCGTAACCACCGAATGCGTTCAGAAAATCCATTTTTGTTTCCTCCT
>CADAAM010000018.1 GCA_902785905.1 Oscillospiraceae bacterium
GTTATTCAGAAAGCGCTCGCAGAGCAGACTGCCGCCGAGCTTGGAGCTGACCCCGTCGGCAATAATGGCGGGGGTGTTGATGTCCCGGCCGTGGCGCTGGTAGGCGTCGGCATATTCGTTGACGACGAAGCGCATGAAGCCGTTGTCACGGTTAAGGTTGCCGACCAGCGCGGCCAGGCGGCTGTAGCGCCCGTAGGTGATGAACAGTACGAGCACCGCCAGCACGAACAGAGACAGGATCGCGACGATGACGACGAGGCCGACAGGCGGCATGGCGCTTAATTTGTCCATAGTAGTTCCCTCCAAAAGTTTTTATTTTTCTTCGCAGGGGCAGATCCCCCCGGACGACCCGGAACCCGACAGGGCAGGCTGTCCGGGGACAGCGGCCCCGCAAAACTGTGCATGCTTATCCGACGAAAGTTTAGCTGAATCGTTACATTTTGTCAATCGTTCTTAAGAGATGTTAAGATTCGCAAGCTCATCAACCAGCTCGCCGAAGAGCTTGAGGGCGGCGTTGACAGGCTCGGGCGTGCCCATGTCGACCCCTGCGAGCTTGAGAAGCGAGATCGGGTCCGCGCTGCATCCGCCGGAGAGGAAGCGCTTGTAGTCCTCCACCGCCGGGGCGCCGAGGGTCAAAATGCGCTCGGCCAATGCCGCCGCGGCGGAGAAGCCGGTCGCGTACTGATAGACATAGTAGTTATAGAAGAAATGCGGGATGCGCGCCCACTCGAGGGCGATGGCCTCGTCGCTCACCATGTCGGGGCCAAAGTACAGCTTATTGAGTGCGAGGTACTTCTCACACAGGACCTCTGCCGTCAGGGCCTCGCCCGCTTCGGAGAGTTTTCCCATCTCCAGCTCAAACTCCGCGAACATGGTCTGGCGGTAGATCGTCCCCTTGAACTGGTCGAGGAAGTGGTTGATGAGGTAGGCCCGTTCCTTCACGTCCGCAGTGCGTTTGAGCAGGTGGCGCATCAGCAGAATCTCATTGCAGGTGGAGGCAACCTCGGCCACGAAGATCACATAGTCCGAAGTGTTCACCGGCTGGTTGTGGCAGGAGTACCAGCTGTGCAGGGCGTGACCCATTTCATGGGCGATGGTGAACATGGAATCGAGCGTGTCCTTGTGGTTGAGCAGCACATAGGGGTGGGGCCGCGCGCTGCCGGAGGAGTAGGCCCCGCCGCGCTTGCCGCGGTTTTCGTATACGTCGATCCAGCGGGAGTCAAACCCGGTTTTCAACAGTTCCACATAGTCCTCGCCCATGACGGACAGGGCCTCGAGCACTGTTGCCTTGGCCTCTTCGTAAGAGATCGTGACAGCCGCATCCTTCACCACGGGGGTGTATACGTCGTACATGTGAAGCTCCTCCACGCTGAGCAGCTTCTTTCTGAGCGCCACATAGCGGTACATCGCGTCGAGATTCTGATGCACGGCCTCGATGAGATTGAGGTACACGCTCTCAGGCACCTCGGTGGCGTCGAGGGCGGCGGCGAGAGTCGAGGGGTAGCGCCGCGCGTCGGCAAAGTAACGCAGCTGCTTGAACTGGGCGTCCAGCGTCGCGGCGACGGTGTGCCTGAGCTCGCCGTATTTGTCGTAGCAGTTTTCAAACGCGCATTTGCGCAGCGCCCGGTCCTGGCTCTCCATCAGCGGGCCGAAGGTCCCGGCGGAGAGGGGGTGGGGCTTGCCCTCGCTGTCGATGGCGTCGGCAAAGCGCATGTCGGCGTTGCGCAGCGCGGAGGCGATGGCATCCGGCCCGCCCGCCATTTCGCCCGCCGCGGCGAGCAGCTTTTCCTCCGCGGGGGAGAGAATGTGCTCCTTCATCCGGCGCGTGCGCGTGATACTGCGGCGGTATTCCTTAAGCGCCGGGCACTCGGCATAAAAGCAGTCGAGCGTCTCGTCCGGGATCGAGAGCAGCTCGGGCGTGGCGAAGGCGGCAGCCCCGGCGACACCGACATAACAGGCCATGGCCTTGCTGCGCATGTCCTGATACGTCCCATTTCCCAGATCCTCGTCGCCCTTGCAGTTGGCGTAGCCCATCAGCTTTTCAAGCCGCACACCCATCTCGTCGGAGAATTTCAGCCACTCGAGCAGGCGACCCGGCCTCTCACCGAGCGTGCCGGCAAAGGCGGCAATCTCCGCGGGGGCGGCCGTCAGAGCCTGAAACTCGGCGGTCCAGGCTTCATCGTCGGGGAAGAGATCGCGCAGATCCCAGGTGTATTCCACGGGGATTTCATTCCGTTCGGGTATTTTGGTCAGATCCATAAGAACCTCCATGTTGATACAATATTATTAATTCGGCAATGAAATAATCGCAAATCTCTTGCAGAAACGCAAGAAATTGCCAAATTAATAATGGCCATATTTTTCGGTTGCCCCGCCAGGGGCGAGAAAAATGGCATATTTCAATCTTGTTACTCCGGCTGTACAGCCCTGTGGCATGGGGATGTTTCAATGCCGGAGTAATAAGATATTATACCACAACTCGCCGTACAGCGCAAACCTTGTCGATCAATATTCAGAGACTGTTAACAGAAACCCGCTGCTTCCGCTTCCTGTTGACAATTCCGCAAACTGATGATAGAATCTTTATCATTAAAAAGCCTGAATATCATCGGGAGAAGGTGACGCCATGGGCAGAAATCCGGAAGCGGACGCGCGGGCGCGGGCGGCGCGGCGGCAGCAGTTGATCGAGGACGCGTTTCACATTTTCGCGGAGAAGACCATCGACAAGATCAGCATGAATGAGGTCGCCGACGCCTGCGGCGTGGGTATCGCCACGCTCTACCGCCATTTCAGCACGAAGAACGCGCTTGTGCTGGCGGTCAGCACCTGGGCCTGGGAACAGGCCATACGCCGGAGCCTCCGGACGCCGGGCGGCGGGATGAGCGCGGCGGAGGATTACGAATACTTTCTCAACTCTTTCCTGACGCTGTACCGTGACCATCGGGACGTGCTGCGCTTCAACCAGTTTTTCAATGTCTATGTGCAGAGCGAGGAGATTGCGCCCGAGCAGATGCGCCCGTACATGAGCATGATCGGCGCACTGGCCGAGCGCTTCCACGTGGTCTATGAGAAGGGGCGGTGCGACGGCACCCTTCGCACGGATGTCCCGGAGCGGGAGCTGTTCTCCACATCGCTGCACCTGATGCTTGCGGCGGTGACGCGCTACGCGGTGGGCCTTGTCTACCAGGGCGGCAGCGAACCGGAGGAGGAGCTGCTGGCGCTCAAAAGAATGCTCCTGTGCGCGTACACGGCGAAGGCATAAACAGAGTAAAAGGCTCCTTTCCGAAACAGACTGATTGCGGCCTGCTTTCGGAAAGGAGCCTTTTTTTGATTTATGATAGCCTTTGCGCCGGCTCACCGTCAAAATCGGCGCGAACGGATAGTCGGCGCGGGGATCATCTGTTTCTCCGGTTGTGTCCCGGCTGACAATAGAAGCTGCGCTTTGCGGCATACATGGCATTTTCAGCCTCTTTCACAAGCTCTTGCATATCAAAAGCGCCCGCACCTTTCTCACAAACCGCAGTGCCGAAAGATACATAATACCCTTTGCCGGCCAGCGCTTGTCCCATCTGTTCAATTTCTGCGGCCAGCTTCTCCGGCTGAGCGTTCATCCGGAAAGCCGCAAACTCATCGCCGCCGATGCGATAGGTATGTTCCGGACCGAAACACGCCTGCATGGCTGCGGCAACCTCGCACAGCATTTTGTCGCCGGCCGGATGCCCGTACTTGTTGTTGACCTCATGCAGGCCGTTCACATCCGCGTAAACGCAAATCAGGTTTGAACTGCACAGCTCCGGATAACTCTGAAGCTGTTTCTCGTAATGATTCCGGTTTTTTAATCCCGTCAGCAAATCGGTTTGACTGATGTACTCAATCTGTCTTGACTGAGCCAGCGCACGGATCTTGATGCTCATGATGAATACCGTAGTGGCTATGGCCACGACGCCGAACGTCACCATGTTCCAGACGTCGCTGTCCGCCACGTCCGGCTGCTTGGTGCGCATCGCCAACGCACAAAACACCGCCGCATCTGCCCCGATCAGAACGGACAGCCTGACAGGACGGTCATAGAACAGCAAGGGACTTACCAGCAAAAATGCGATCGCCGACACGGCGGGCTTATTGAGGTGGAGCAACGAGATGCGGATGCTGAACACATACAGCACAATCTCGAATACATAGACGAAGAACGTCACGAGCGCGGGATACCTCGGCACGAGGAAACGTTCGCAGAGCAAAACAGCCACCATAACGAATCCGCATATCAGGTATGTTGAGCTGTTTACGGTGGCGAATCCCTGAGAGAGCATACTGGCAATGTACAGCAGGAAAAACATGATCCCCGCAAGCTGAGAGAACACGTTCAGCAAAACCTGGTTCTCTTTTCGCATACTGGAGGACAGGGCGCTGAACTCATCCTTTTCCAGTCCGGCATATAAAAACAGTTTCTTCAGTTTTTGCAATAAACCCATGCGCTGTCGTATCCTCCTTCTCTTAAATCAATCATATCGTGATGGCCTTATCCCATATCCGCACGGCTGGCGTGCTTATTTTGCGGCTCTGTCCGGAATCGTCACCGTGACCACCGTTCCGCCCCCGTCCCGGGGCGTGATCTCCAGCTTCCCTTCGCACATCCATTCCAGGCGCTGCCGGATGTTCGCCAGGGCTGCATGCGGCTGGATGCCTCCCGCCGTTTCAAATCCGGGGCCGTTGTCCTCCACAGCGATCACGCAGGCGGAGCCCGTATGGCGGGTCCGGATCGTGACATGAAGCGGCCCGGCATCGGGGTTCATGCCGTGTTTGACGGCATTCTCCGCAATAGGCTGCAGGGTCAGCGGCGGCAGGCGGAACTGTGTAAACTGCGTGTCGTACTCCACAAGGAGCATATCCTCATACTGGGCCTGTTCCACGGCAAGATAGGCGCGGGTATGCTCCAGCTCCGCGGAGAAGGGGATGGTGTTCTCACTGGCGACGGCGTTGAAGTTCCTGCGGAGATAGTCGGTAAAATCCATGGTGACCTGACGGGCTTTCTGCGGGTCCTGGCCGCAGAGACAGTAGATGCTGACCAGAGTGTTGTAAATGAAGTGCGGCCGCATCTGCAGCACCATGATGCTGGCGCGCTGACTGGCGATTTCCCGCTGATGGCGCAGATCCTGCTCGATCTGATCGGACAGGATGAGGCTGTACATGGACATGCCGGAAACGACAATGCTGATGTCAATGAGCGGGAAGACGTCGACAAACAGGTGCACGAACAGCGCAACCGTCATCGGCAGGATGGCTGCGAGGAAACTGATAAAGGTCTTATGGGTAAGCTGTTTCCGGTGATGGACAGCGCCCGCCAGATTGAGCAGCAGCATGACGATGAGCGGCAGCAGGATGAGCGGATACAGAGGGCCGCGGTAAAACAGCTTATCCTCTGTGATCGTGGAAAAGCTGCCGGGAAAAAGAACGGCGCATAAAAGCAAGACCGCATAGGCAGCCCACAGGAGCAAATCGGCGCGAAACAGCTTGCTTTCGCGCAGGCTTTCCCCGCAGCAGTGCAGCAGATAAACCGGCAGCATCAGCATAGGCAGGGAGAGGAACAGAGATTCCGCAGACAGAACAGAATAAATGACTGCCATCGTTGCGGGTATATAGTGCAGAACCAGCTCCACGAGGACGATAAAGCTGCTCAACAAAAGAACGATAAAAAAACTCCGAAAGAAGCAGCTGTTCCAGCGATCGGCACCCGGCATGATGATGGTAAACCAGACGCCCAGCACACTCAGCAGCATTGCCGCACCGAGCACGAAGAAGTAGAAAAATATAATCCAGCTGGTCACTCGTCCGCGCCTCCCGTGGGGAAGGGATAGCGCAGCTTTTTAAGCTGTTCCCGCACACGCGCCGGGGTCAATGGTTTGACCAGGAACCCGCTGGCTTCGGTTTCCCATGCGTCGAGGGCATAGTCGGGGTAGGCGGTCAGAAACACGACATTGGTCTGGGGATTGATCTCCGTCAGCCTCCGGCTCAGGTCAAGCCCGCTGGCCGTTCCCAGCTCAATATCCAGAACAGCCAGCGCAATCGGATGACTCTTTGCACAATCGATCGCTTCCTGCGGCCGGATAAAGCCCATGATCGTGGCTTTCGGCATGACCTCCTCCAGAACGGCCAGGCCGTCGGAGAGGATGACCCTGCTGTCGTCCACCAGGATGACATAGGGCGATTCCTCACTCTGTGCCGCAAGATGGAGCAGTGTGTTGGCATCCACACCGAGACAGCCGGCAAGGCGAAGCATCATCGCGGCGTCCGGCAGACGGCTGCCGTTTTCCCACCGGGCGACGGTGGACTGGCCCACAAACATCTGTTCGCCGAGCTGCTTCTGCGAAAGACCTCTTTCCTCTCTCAACCTCCGCAGATTTTCCGCAAAAAAACCGGTCACGCCGCACACCCCCCTATTATTTGGGTTCATAATAAGTCAACGCGGCAGCAAAAGCAAGAAAAATGGAAAATTGCGGTATGACAATATGGAATATCCCCTTTTTCGCGCCGAAACAGGTACAAACATTGATCCCTAATCAATCCTATCCGGCTCCTTTTCGGAATAGACTGGTAGCAGTCTGTTTTCGGAAAGGAGCCTTTTATGCAGATCTATGTTGTCAAAGCGGGGGACACTCTCTGCGCCCTCGCGCGGCGCTTCGGCACCACGGCGGAGGAGCTGGCGCACCTCAATCAGATCGCGGACCCCTCGCGTCTCGTGATCGGGCAGAGCCTTGTGATCCCCGGCGGCGCCGCCGACGTGCGCGGGCAGATCGAGGTCAACGCCTATGTCTATCCCTTTGTGCGCACGGCCGTGCTGACGGAATCCCTGCCCTGGTTCACCGCGCTCTGCCCCTTCTCCCATCAGGCCACCGCGGAGGGGGAGCTGCGGCCCATCGACGACCGGCGGCTGATCGAGGCGGCCTACGCCCAGGCGACCGTGCCTTTGCTCACGGTGACGAATATCGGAGACTCGGGCGGTTTCTCCTCGGAGCTGGCCCACGTCCTGCTGACAGACGAGGCTGTCCAGACCCGCCTGCTGGAGAACATCGTCAGACTCATTAATGAGAAAAGTTACTACGGCCTGAACATCAACTTTGAGTATGTCTATCCCTTTGACCGCGACGCCTACAGCGCCTTTGTCGCCCGCGCGGCGAAACGCCTCCACCCGCTCGGCTGCCCGGTCTCCACCGCTATCGCCCCGAAGGAGAGCGCCGACCAGCAGGGCATTCTGTACGCCGCCCACGACTACCGCGCCCACGGCCTCTACGCGGACCGTGTGATCCTCATGACCTATGAGTGGGGCTATACCTACGGCGCGCCGCAGGCGGTGTCACCGGTGAACCGCATCCGCCGCGTCCTGGAGTATGCGCTGACGGAGATGCTAGCGGGGAAGATTTTGATGGGCTTTTCTAACTACGCCTATGACTGGACCCTGCCCTGGAAGCAGGGGACGGCGGCGCGGGTGCTCTCCAACGCCGGGGCGCAGGAGCTCGCCGCGTCGCGCTGGACGGAGATCCAATACGATCAGACGGCGGGGGCCGCGTGGTTCAACTACACCGACACGGCGGGACAGCGGCACGTCGTCTGGTTCGAGGACGCGCGCAGCGTCCGGGCCAGGCTCGCCCTTGTGGAAGAGTACGGCCTCGCCGGGATCAGCATCTGGACCGCCGACCGGCTCTGGCGGCCCGTCTACGCCCTGCTCGAGGAGCGCTTCGGCGTGGAGAAGATCATCTGACAGATTCCTTAATAAGTATAAAAGCAGGCGACGGACGGTTGCAAAAACGCGGCTGTGCGGTATAATAGCCATACAGGTTAGATAAGCGGAAAGGGTGTACATCATGGAGAAAAGTGAAAAGCAAAGCAATATCGAGCATAGGCCCGATGAGGAAATGGAAAAGGTCGCCGGAGGCTATCTCCCCTATGTCGAGTGCGAGAGCTGCGGGTACCATATAACGCTGAAGGGCTGGCGCGACAACATCTGCCCGAACTGCAGCAGTACAGTCAAAAGATAAGAAATCGGGGCCGTGAGAGAAAATCTCAAGGCCCCGATTCTGATAAAAGCGCTTGCGCCGTGAGGAAGATGATACTATAATAGACATTACGAAACAGAAAAAAGGAGATGCCTGCCATGCCTACCACCTGGACCCGCACGCCGGAGGAATTTCATAAAATCTACGCCGCCAATACGGACGCATTCTACCGCCTCGGCGGCTCGTCGATGGCCAGAGAGCTCGACGAGTTCATGACCCACTGCGCCCTGAATCTGTGGAGCAGGGGCGGCGGCATCACCCAGCGCCATGTGGACATGGCAAACCAGATCTATTCCCGCAACCAGCCCCAGCCGCGCTGGCTGCTCTGGTCGCTGACGGGCTCGATCAAGGAGGGGGAGGTCTTCCTGCCCCCGGTGTTCTACTGGAACCTCGCAGAGAGCGACGCCAAGCGCGGCACGGAGGCCTCGCGCACCTTCATCCGCATGCTGACCAACATCCTGCTCTATCTCGCCGCGGTGGACGACGACGTGAGCTATGACGAGGCCGCCTTTATTACCGAGTGCACCGACAAACTCAACGCCATCTGTGACACCACCGGCGTGCGCAAGAGCAAGGCCCCGCTCAATCCCCTGGACTTTGTCACCAGCGGGGAGCAGAGCTATATCGAAAAGCATAAGCTCCAGACCCAGACCACGGGCGGCGAGACGTCGGCGAAGGCCGAGGAAAAGCAGGAGACGCCGAAGCCCGATTTTGACGCGCTCATGGCCGAGCTGGAGAGCCTGGTCGGCCTGGAAGAGATCAAGCGCGACATCAAGAACATGATCAACCTCATCAAAGTCCGCAAGCTGCGCGAGCAGAACGATCTGCCCGTCCCGCCCATGAGCCTGCACATGGTCTTTCTCGGCAACCCCGGTACCGGCAAGACCACCGTCGCCCGCATCCTCTCCGGCCTCTATGCCGCCATCGGCGTCCTGGAGAAGGGCCAGCTTGTGGAGGTGGACCGCTCCGGCCTCGTGGCGGGCTATGTGGGTCAGACCGCGCTCAAGACCCAGGAGGTCATCAAGAAGGCCATCGGCGGCGTTTTGTTCATCGACGAGGCGTATTCCCTCGCCTCCGGCGGGGAGAACGACTTCGGCCGCGAGGCGATCGAGACTATCCTCAAGGCGATGGAGGATCACCGCAAGGAGCTCATCGTCATCGTCGCGGGCTACTCCGGACCGATGGAGAAGTTCATCACCTCCAACCCGGGCCTGGAATCCCGCTTCAACAAATATTTCTTCTTCCAGGACTATAACGGCGAGCAGCTTATGGCCATCTTCCGCAAGCAGTGTGACAAGAACGGCTACAAGCTCAACGAGGAGGCCGAGAAGCGGGCGGTCGAGCTGTTCACGGAGCTCTATGAAAATCGCGGCGACAACTTCGGCAACGGCCGCGACGTGCGAAACTGCTTCGAGGACATGGTGGTGCGCCAGTCCAACCGCGTTGCCGCCATGGAGAACCCGAGCAAGGAAGATCTCATGGCCGTCCTGCCGGAGGATCTGGAGGACGAGGAAGAAGAGAACAACGAATAATCCACGAAAATGAGAAAGCCCCTGACCTGTCGCGTATCAATGAGCGCATGGGTCGGGGGCAAAAATATTTAAAAAACAAAACAGACCGCCTGACCGGTCTGTCTGTTTAAGAAGGACCTTATGAAGTTCTTCCCTGCTTGCAAGATTATAATACCGCAGAATTGTTTCAAAGTTAACGTCGAATATGTTTCGCCTTTGTAAAACCTTGCTGTTCTCAGAATAATAGTATTTTACGCGGACGCTTGACAAATCGACGGCTTAACGGGGACCCGGTCAGGGTCCCCGTTTTCATAAGCTCAGATTTTCTTCAACAGTTCTTCCACCTGTTCGCGCTCGGGCATGGAGCGGATCGCGCCCTTCTTCGTCGTGACGATGTAGGCGGCGGTGTTGGCAAAGCGCAGCATCGCGGTGAGATCGGCGTCCCAGAGATTGTCGATCCCATGCTCCAGCAGATAGTTGAGGACGCTCGCGCAGAAGGTGTCGCCCGCGCCGGTGGTCTCGATCACGCCGCCGAGCTTGCAGGCCGGTACAAAGACGTGGCGGCCGTTGTAGTAGCTGTGGCTGCCGTCCCCGCCGGCGGTGACGTTCAGCAGGCGGATGTTGGGGTAACGCTCATACAGGATGGCGGCGCCCTTGTCGAAGTCCGAGGTGCCGGTCATAAACTCGATCTCGTTGTCGGAGATCTTGAGAATGTCGCAGCGGGCAAGACCCCATTCGATAGCGGCCTTCGCGCTCTCCTCATCCGGCCAGAGCGGGGGACGGAGGTTCGGGTCGAAGGAGATGAGCGCCCCGGCCTCCTTTGCCAGCTCATAGGCCCGCACGGTGGCGCTTTTGCAGGGCTCGTCCGTGAGGGAGAGAGTGCCGAAGTGGAAGATGCGGCAGCTTTTCAAAAGCTCCTCGTCCAGCTCATCCGCGCGCAGCATGATGTCCGCGCCGGGCTTGCGATAGAAGCTGAAATCCCGGTCGCCGTTCGGAAAGGTATGCACCACGGCGAGGGTCGTGTGCACCTCCGGATCGCGCTTCAGGCCGCGGGTGTCGATCCCGGCGTCCGCGACGGTCTTTTCCAGCGTGTCGCCGAAGCCGTCTTTGCCGACCTTGCCGATGAAGGCGCAGCGCTTGCCGAGCTTGCGCAGCATGGCGAGCACGTTGGCCGGGGCGCCGCCGGGATTGGCCTCGAAGAGGAGGTTGCCCTGCTCGCTCACGCCATTCTGGGTGAAGTCGATCAGCAGCTCGCCAAGGGCGACGACGTCAAATTGTTTGTTGTCCATTGATAACACTTCCTATCGTGTCAGAAATTGTATGGCAGTCTCCGTCTTCTCCCCGCCTGTGAGGATCAGGCCGTAGCTGGGCCGCGTGGTCGGGCCGATGCTGCCGGGGTTTAACAGCGCCATACCCATGGTGCGATCCCGGAAGGGTTCATGCGTGTGGCCGAAGAGCACCACGTCCGCATCCGCCTCGAGTGCCGCCTCGCAAAGCTCCCGGAAAATCGGGTCATGCTTGACGCTGTAGAGATGGCCGTGAGTGGCGAAGATTTTGAGCCCGCCCGCCGCGCAGCACAGGGCCCGGGGCAGGGTGGAGAACACGTCGCAGTTGCCGCGCACGGCGTTAACGGGCAGACGCGGGAAGCGCTTTTGCAGCAGCGCAAGGTCGTGTTCCCCGTCGCCGAGGAAGAAGCACAGGTCGGGCTTCTCCCGGCGGACGGCCTCGATCATATTGTCCGCGACCCCGTGGGAGTCGGAAAAGACGATGAATTTCATAGATCAAAGAAGAGCCGCCGCTTTCACGGCGGCTCCTGTTCATACTTAGATGGGGATCTCGTCGCTCATGAGGTCAGCGACAATCTTGTCACGCACAAGGGAGACCGTAGTCTCACGCACCTTCTGACGGAGCGGGAGGACGGCGCGCGGGGAGACGGACAGCTCGTCCACGCCGATGGAGAGGAAGGTCTCGGTCAGCTCCAGATCCGCGCCCAGCTCGCCGCAGATGCCGCACCAGATGCCCTCCTTGTGGGCGTTGGCGGCGACCATCTTGATGAGGCGCAGCACGGCGGGATGGTGGGCGTTGAAGAAGCGGCCCAGGTCGTTGTTCTGGCGGTCGCAGGCGAGGGTGTACTGGGTCAGGTCATTGGTGCCGATGGAGAAGAAGTCGACGATCTTGGCCAGCCTGTCGCTGATGACGGCCGCGGCGGGGGTCTCGATCATGATGCCGACGTCGACCTCGTCGGAGTAGGGAATGCCCTCGGCCTTGAGCTCCTTCATAACCAGCTCGCACATCTTCTTGGCCTCCTTGACCTCCCAGACGGAGGTGACCATTGGGAACATGATGGAGAGCTTGCCGTAGGCGGAGGCGCGGTACAGGGCGCGCAGCTGGGTCTTGAAGATCTCGGGGCGGTTGAGGCAGATACGCAGGGCGCGGTTGCCGAGGGCGGGGTTCTCCTCATGGGGCAGATTGAAGTAGCCGATCATCTTGTCCGCGCCGATATCCAGCGTGCGGATGACGACCTCCTTGCCGCCCATGTCGGCGAGGACCTTCTTGTAGGCCTCAAACTGGTAATCCTCGGAGGGATAATCGTCGCAGTTGAGATACAGGAATTCACTGCGGAACAGGCCGATGCCAGCGCCGTCGTTCTCCAGCACGGAGTGCACGTCCTCGGGGTTGCCGATGTTGCAGTAGATGCGGACCTTCTGGCCGTCCTTGGACTCGTTGGGCAGGCCCTTAAGCTGGTTGAGCAGCTCCTGGCGCTTGATGAGCTCCGCGCGCTTGGCCATGAGGCGCTCACGGGTGGGATCGTCGGGGTCGACGACCACGTTGCCGGTGCCGCCGTCGATGATGACGGAGCGGCCCTCATACTCGGGCTTGAGCTGATCGCCCACGCCGACGATGGCAGGGATGCCCATGGTACGGGCGAGGATGGCGGTGTGGCTGGAGCCGGAGCCGCCGGCGGTCACGAAGCCGAGGATCTTGGACTTGTCGAGCTGGACGGTCTCGCTGGGGGCGAGGTCGTCAGCTGCGAGCACGACGGGCACGTCGGAGTCAATGCCGCCCTGCACAACACCGCTGAGGATGCCGATGATGCGGGAGGATACGTCCTTGACGTCGGCGGCGCGGGCCTGCATGTAGGTGTCGTCCATGGAGGCGAACATCTCGGCAAACTGGGCGGCCACGTCGGTGACGACAGCCTCCGCGTTGCGGAGCTCTTCCTTGATGCCGTTTTCGATGGCCTCTTCGTAGTCGAGATCCTCGCACATCATCTGGTGGGTCTCAAAGAGGAGGGCGGCCTCGTCGCCGGCCTCTTCACGCGCCTTCTCGGCCAGGACGCCGAGCTGCTCGATGGCCTTGGCCTGGGCTGCCTTGAAGCGGGCCCACTCGGCCTCAAGATCGGTGATCTGGTAGCGGGTGATGGTGCTCTTGGCGCGCTGGTAGAAGTAAAGGGGACCCGCGGCAACGCCGGTGGAGACACCCTTGCCCTGGATGGTGATCATAGCTGAAAATCCTCCTGTTATTTGTTGTCGCATAAAAGATACGGCTGTCATGGGGGCAGCCGTATCTCTATAGGATTACAGATTTGCTTTGAAGAAATCCTCGATCGCGGCACAGACGGCCTCCTCGTCACCGCCCTCCACGCTGACGGTGACCGTGTCGCCCTGCTTGACGCCGAGCTGCATGAGGGCCATCAGCTTGAGGAGATTGACGGTCTTATCGCCCTTGGTCAGAGTCACGACGGAATCCGTGTAGTTCTTGACTTCCTTGACCAGAATACCGGCGGGGCGGGCGTGAATGCCGACGGGGTCGGTGATGATGTAGTCGAAAGATTTCATGGAATACCTCCGAAACGGGGCTCAGGCTTATTTGAGGCCGCACTCCACGCCTTCCATATCCTCGGCGTTGGTGAGGAGCATGACCACGCAGTCACTGTAGCCGGCGGCCTTGATCTTCTTGCTGTCGAAGCCCAGCAGACGCTGGCCGGCCTTGACCTCGTCGCCCTCGGCGACGTAGGCGGTGAAGCCGTCGCCGTTCATGTTGACGGTGTTGACGCCGATGTGGATCAGAACCTCCATGCCGTCCTTCTCAAGGGTGACTGCGTGCTTGGTGTCGAAGACGGAGGTGACGGTGCCGTCGAAGGGGGCGACCACGGTGCCGGAAGTCGGCTCAACGCCGATGCCGTCGCCGAGGATGCCGGTGGCGAAGGTCTCGTCGGGGATGTCCTCACGGGCGATGACCTTGCCCGCAACGGGCTGGAGCAGCTCGCCCGCGGCGCAGCGCACGACGGAGGGCATGGGAGCGGCGGGAGCTTCTGCGGGGGCGGCGGCCTTCTTTTCGGGCTCGTCCTCTTTCCAGATGATCCAGGTCAGGGCGAAGGCGATGCCGGAGGCGATCAGCAGTTCAACGAGGTACATGGGGACGTTGTTGACGGCGGGGATGCCGGGGATACCGGTGACGCCGTAGGTGGTGGCGCCGAATTTCACGACTTCGCCCGCAGCGTTGGTGCCGTGCATCCAGGAGGCGAAGAGGGCGCCTACCGCGCCGCCCGCCATGCCGCAGATGAAGGGCTTCATGAAGCGGAAGTTGATACCGAAGATGGCGGGCTCGGTGATGCCCAGGGAGGCGGAGAGGGAGGAGGGCAAAGCGACGGACTTGGTCTTCTGATTCTTGACCTTCAGCGCGACAGCAAGGCAGGCGCCGAACTGGGCGAAGTTCGCCGCGGAGGCGATGGGCATCCAGAAGTTGACGCCGGTGTTGGAGATCATACCGGCTTCGATGACGTTGTACATGTGGTGCAGACCCATGACGACGGTCCAGGGGTAGATCGCGCCCATGATGGCCGCGCCGATGCCGTAGCCGACGGAGACAAGCTTTTCGGCGCCGACGAGCACCCAGCTTTCAAACACGGAGAAGATGGGGCCGATGATGGTGAAGGTGAGGAAAGCGGTGACGAGCACGGTGCACAGCGGGGTGACGAAGAGGTCGATCATCTCAGGCACGTGCTTATGCAGCCATTTTTCAACGGTGCACATCAACAATACCGCCAATATGACCGGGATAACATGGCCCTGGTAACCTACCTGCTTGATCGTGAGGAAGCCGAGATCCCACACGGCGGGCTGATTGGTGGGGGTAACGGTCCAGGCGTTCATCAGGGCGGGGTGAACCATCATCAGACCGATGACGGCGCCGAGGAAGATGTTGCCGCCGAAGACGCGGGCGGAGGAGATGGCGACGAGCACGGGCAGGAGAGCAAACGCGGTGTTGGCGACCAGGTCAAGGAAGCCATACCAGCCGGTGTCCTGGAAACCGGGGGCAAACTTCGGGATCGCCTCGACAAGGCCCATCATCAGACCGGAGGCCACGATGGCGGGCAGGATGGGGACGAACACGTCGCCGGGGGTCTTGAGGATTTTCTTCCACAGCGGCATACGGGAGGCCGCGGCGGCCTTGACGTCGGCCTTGGTGGCGGCGGTCAGACCGGTGACGGCGAGAAACTCGTCATACACCTTGTTGACGGTGCCGGTGCCGATGATGAGCTGGAGCTGGCCGTTCGAATCGAACATGCCCTTGACGCCCTCAACCTCTTCGAGAGCGGCCTTGTCGATCTTGCTGTTGTCGGCGATAACAAGGCGCAGGCGGGTGGCACAGTGTGCCGCGCTGATGATGTTCTCTTTCCCGCCAAGGTGGGAGTAGATCTCTTCAGCGCACTTCCGGTAATCAAGTGCCATAGTGATTTCTCCTTTATCAATTCTCCGTTTTCAAATGCGGCCGTCCGAAAGGGCGGCCGCTTCGACGAAGATATAATACATCAATCTCTTATCAAAGTAAAGGACGAAGAAAAACGCAAGGTAAAAAATCAAGCCTCATTTTTGTCGCTTTTCAACAAACCGAGTATTTCAAAGCCCTTGGCAAGTCCGTCCTCCTCCACACTGGGGCAGACCAGCTTGCTCATTTTCTGGAGCTTCGGGCTGCCGTTTGCCATGCAGACGCTCGTGCCCACGGTCTCGATCATCTCCAGATCGTTCATG
>CADAAM010000019.1 GCA_902785905.1 Oscillospiraceae bacterium
ATGCGCACCGTCTCCAGATAGAGCCGCGTAAGCGCTTTGACGACCGGATTCTTCCTTGTCATCAGCGCCCCCATAAGCACGCCTGCAACAAGACTGATGCCGACGGCGATGAGGCTGATTCGCAGCGCCACCCACAGCCCGCCCATGAGCCGGGCAAAATTTTTGCCCTTCCACAGCACCTCAAAGCCCAGCGCCTGCATAGCGAAGCCTCCTTTCGATCAGGCTCCCGACCAGAGAGATCGGCAGCAGGATCAGGAGATAGAACACCACTAGAAGGAAAAGACTCTCCGTGGTGTTGTAGTACAGGCCGATGAGATCCTTGGCGGTGAACATGAGATCCATCAGGCTCACGGCGCTGAATACGCTGGT
Organism: Oscillospiraceae bacterium; assembly: GCA_902785905.1. Lineage (GTDB taxonomy): Bacteria > Bacillota > Clostridia > Oscillospirales > Oscillospiraceae > Limivicinus. Next base: position 370 of record CADAAM010000019.1, read on the forward strand.
TTCCTTCATCAGGAAGATGACGTTTGCCATCAGGGCCGGAAAGCTCACCGTCAAAGCCTGGGGCAGGATCACCGCGCTGAGCGCTTGTGTCTGGGACATGCCGAGACTCAGGGCGCTTTCCAGCTGGATCGGGGCGATGGCCTCCATGCCGCTGCGATAAGCCTCTGCCATATACCCGCCGCCGAGAAAGGCAAGGCCGGACACACCGCAGGCCTCGGGCGTCGTGCGGATGCCGAGCTTCGGCAGCCCGTAGTAGAGGAAAAAGAGCTGGATAAGAAGCGGCGTGTTGCGGCTGAGCTCAATGTAGGCCCGCACAACGGTGCGAAGTACAGGAATCTTACAGTATAAAACTGCGGCGCAGACAAGGCCGATCAGAAAAGCAAGCGCAATCCCCAGCACACCGAGTCTTACGGTCAGCAGTGCAGCTTCCTTGTAAAGCGGCAGATACGAGCGGAGCACGTCTGCATTCATGCGTCAGGCTTCCTTTCCTTACAACATCGCGTCCGACACATTCGGTCCAGGCGATAGTTCTGGCGGAGCAGGCGCTCCAGGAGTTTGTTCATGTCATCACCTGCTATTCAAAACAAAAACCGGAGAACCCAACGGGTTCCCCGGCAATCTGCTCATGGTGGGAGAACTCAAATGGGTATGACAAAGCGCATATGCATCTCACAGCACATGTCACAGCACATCATGAAGTTGATGCTCAGCTTGCGCATTGTCCGTTCTCCTTCCTACATTTAACTATTAGGTTGATATGTTTATACCACAGTAAAAACCGTTTGTCAACAGAAAAATTCCCTGTTCAGGTTTTGGCTGTCTCGTCAATCACTCTGACCTCATCCCCAGCTTTTGCGTTTCCTGCCTCCAGAACGACGGCAAAGATCCCCTCCCTCGGCATGACGCAGTCTCCGGCCTGTCTGCGGATCGCGCAGTCGGCGTGGCATTCCTTGCCGATCTGCGTCACCTCACACAAAGCGGTGCCGATCCTGAGCCGTGTTCCCACAGGAATAGCGGAAAGCTGTATTCCTTCACAGAGAATGTTTTCCGCGAAAGCCCCCGGAAGCAGTGGGAACGGAACCTTCTCCTGCAAACGATCGACGCTCTCTTTCGCCAGCAGACTTATCTGTCGGTGCCAGTTGCCGGCATGCGCGTCGCCCGCAATGCCATGATGCGGACACATCAGGATACTGTCAACCGGATGCTTTTGCTCGCCTTTTCTTTCACTGATGCATACCGCACGAATGATCGCTTTCTGATCCATAGCTCTATCCTCCTTGACAAAGGGATTCAAAAGCAGTATAAACATATCTACTTAGTATGTCAATAGAAAGGGGAGAAAAGATGCGTGCCATGATTGCCATGAGCGGCGGTGTGGACAGCTCTGTCGCAGCCCTGCTGATGAAGGAAGCGGGATACGACTGCACAGGCGTCACCATGCGCCTGTACCGGGAAAGCGGCTATCCGACAAGCTGCGAGAAAAGCTGCTGCAGCGATGCGGATGAGGAGTATGCGGCCCTGGTCTGTTGGCAGCTTGGGATCGCGCATGAATCCATGTGCTTTTCCAAAAGCTTTGAGCAGGCGGTTATCCGCAGATTCATACAGGAATGTTACCTTAAATTTGACGCCTTGCTGGAGGCGGCAAAAAAGGCAGGATATGACATTTTGGTCACCGGGCATTACGCGCGTACAGCCTACAGCGAAGAGCTGCGGCGCTGGCAGCTTTTTAAGGCTGCCGATGAAAAGAAGGATCAGAGCTATGTCCTGTACATGCTGACGCAGGAGCAGCTCCGGTATCTTCGATTTCCCCTCGGTGCGCTTCACAAGAGTGAAGCACGGCAGCTTGCGCAGGCGCATAAGCTGGTCAACGCCGAAAAGCGGGACAGTCAGGATATCTGCTTTATCCCGGACGAAGACTATGCCGGGTTTATCAGGCGCAGGACAGGAAAGCGCTATCCGGACGGCGACATTCTGGATCAAGACGGGAACACGGTCGGAAAGCATCAGGGTCTGCTCCGCTATACGATCGGGCAGCGGCGCGGACTTGGTTTCGCAGCGGGCGAGCCCCGCTATGTGATCGGGAAGGACCCTGTGAACAATACGCTTCTCATTGGCCCGGATAGCGCGCTGTACAGGCGCGAGCTCCTGACGTCTGCTTTCAACTGGCTTTCGATCCCAAAACCGGATGCGCCGATTCACGCTTTTGCCCGCACGCGCTATCACCAGCGCGATGCCGCCTGTACGGTATATCCGCTGCCGGGGGATGAAGCGCGTATCGTTTTCGATGAACCCCAACGGGCCATTACGCCGGGACAGGCTGTTGTGCTCTACCACGGGGATATGGTTCTCGGCGGCGGTACAATAGTATCCTTATATTCATCAGCAGTCCCGATGAAAGATAAAAATTTTAGTATAACTCACCCATGACAGAACTGTTGATAAACAAACAGATATTTATTATAATTCCAGCCGCGCATTTATTATCAGCCTTTTACCCAGCTGAACAGATAGCGCCAGCCTTCCGGTGCACCGGAACTGCGGGGTTCCTGCCGCTCGAAATGGCCGGCCAGATCCTTCTCCTTTACAGCCAGATGAAAGTGGCAGGCAGCGATCCCGGTATCCACCCGTTGGATGGCAGGCGGGTTCTCGGCCAGTGCGGCCTTGCCCACCACGGCGTAGAAATGAAAAGCCGCATGATCCATCACCACGCGCCATGGCTGCGCATTGGTGGCGGAGGGGGCCAGGCGAAGCAGCTCCAGTGCCTCGACATAGTCCCCGACTCGCTCAGGTATCAGAGGTGTGCTGAAGTCTTCATGGAAGAACAATTCCTTCCAGGGCTTGCGCTGTGAGGATTTCATCGTGCCCCTCATCATGCGCTCCTGCAGGCTGCGCTTTTCGGCGGGGTAGCCGACAGGGCTGATGGCGGGCATCCACTCGTCATCCCGGACCTGCATCTCCTGCGTAAATGCCTCACGGTTCAGCGTTGCCGCCAGCCAGCAGGTGCCAAGACCCAGATGGGTGGCATAGAGCACCAGTTCCTCCATGGCGTACCCGGCCGCCTCCAGACCCAACAGTGCCTGCGGCACGACTACGCCCAGAAAGCTGCCTGCGCCTTTGATGACGCCGTAAGTGCCCAGCTTCTTCGGCTGCTCGGCGCTTTCGGTCTCGATCAGGTGGATCGTCACAGGGATGCCGAAGGGATTGGTGATGCCGTCCCGACAGCGGAGCAGCTTTTCTTTGTCCTCTTCACTGAGCGGCCGCGGCGCATAGGTGCGGACGCTGTGCCGCTTTTCAATTGTTTCTCGAATGGGAAAGTCCATTTTGATTCGCCTCCGTTTATGCAAACTGTATGATGAGCCAATCTTTTATGGTGTGGAAGAGAGATCTGTCGCCAGTTTGTGTTGATTATATCGTTTTCATCGGAAAGGTGACAAGCGCCGCAAGCGACTTTCTCCCTCTTTCACAAAAACGCATTCTTCTTTTCGACGACAAAAAAACGGATCTGAAAATGCAGAAAAAACAAAAACGCAAAACCGTCCCACATCATCAAACGGTTTTGCGTTTTCGCATTTTTTGCAGTTTTTACTGGATTGCCTTTTCCATGCCCCAGCGGTATTCCGGCGCCACATAGAAGGCCACCTCTGCCCAGTTCCGGGCCTTTTGGCGCAGGGAAAAGCCTCCCTTGCAGCGGCACCAGTCATAGGTGACCTGATACATCAGGTCTGTCACCAACGGGGCAAGGACCTCCGGCGCTTCGGGGTTGAGAATGATGCCCGCTTTCTGGGCATTTCTCGTCAGCTTGATGAGCCAGGGATCCATGCCGTGCAGGATATCTACGATCCCGATCGGTTCGCTCAGCTCCATACTAAACAGTGCGCCGGTAAGCTCCGGCCCGAAGTCCAGTGCGATGGCCAGGTTGCGGTCACACAGGGCCCACATCCGCTCAAAATCGTTCTCGGCGTCCAGCAGATCGCCGACCGTGGCGTTGTGGATGCTGCGCGCGTCCTCCAGGACGGTGCTGATGATCTCCTTCTTCCCGGAAAATACCCGATAAAAGGTAGAACGGGCGATCCCCGCCTCAGCACAGATATCGTTGACGGAGACATTCGCAAAGCCGTTTTTCTTGAACAGGCGTACCGCCGCCTCAATGATGGGCCGCGCCAGCTTGGAGTTGGAATCTGCCATAAAAACACCTCGGACATTCTGTCTCGATTTCAAGGACAGTATATTCTTTTTGCCGCGTTTTGTCAATCAGCCGCCGCTTTTTGTAGTCAAAAGAAAAACAGCTTTTTTGTGAGTTTCTGAGAACCTGCGCCGGGCCTCTTGCATTGCTTTCCGGCCTTTTTTAAAATCCAATCGGATCATTGCAGCTTGCGGGAGAAATGCCATGTCAGACAGTGAGAAGAAGGGCAATAATTTCATACTGCTCCTCAGCAAAGCGATCATACGCTATCGGTATATCATTTTTCTGCTTTTCATCATTTTCGGAATATACTGCGGCATCAACTTTGGCCGTGGAGGAAATAACGCCGATCTTACCGCTTTCCTATCCCCCGCGACGGAGACCAGGCGCGGGCTCGCCATCATGGAGGAAGAGTTTATCGAGTATGCCACGGCGGATGTGATGATCAGCAACATCACCTATGAGCGCGCCGAGGTGCTTTCCGGCCAGATTGCGGCCTGGCCACATGTGAGCTCTGTGGAGTTTGACCGCAGCCGCTCCCATTATGCCAATGCCGCAGCGCTCTTTCAGGTCACCTTTGACGCAGTTCAGGACGATCCCGTGACAGAAGCGGCGCTGGAGACCCTGCGTGAAAAGCTGTCCGGCTATGACCTCTATATTCACACCCAGATCGGTTATGACTTTGCCGGACAGATCGCACATGAGATGGGCGGCGTACTGGGGATCGCAGCCGTCGTGATTGCGGTGATCCTGCTCTTTACGTCCCGCAGCTATTTTGAAGTCGTCATCTTCTTCATCGTTTTCTTCTTTGCCGCGCTTTTCAATATGGGCACGAACTTCTGGCTGGGAGAGATCTCCTCCATTGCCAACTCCATCGCCATCATCCTGCAGCTGGCCCTGGCGATCGACTATTCCATCATCTTCTCCCACCGTTACCAGGATGAGGCGCTGGTCAATCCCTCCACACGCGCCGCTCTGGAGAAGTCTTTGGCGGAATCCATTTTGGAAATCTCCTCTTCCAGTCTGACCACCATCTCCGGTCTGGGCTCGCTGCTGTTGATGCAGTTTCGTCTGGGCTGGGATTTGGGAATGGTGCTCTCCAAGGGGATCCTGTTCAGCCTGTTGTCGGTGTTTCTGCTGATGCCGGGGCTGATCGCCCTGTTTCCCCATGCGCTTCAGAAGACCGCTCACCCAAATCTGGTTCCCCGCGTCCGACTGTGGGGAAAAGCGCTGATGAAATCCGGTTATTGCTTTGTATGGATCTTTCTGCTGATCCTGCCGGCAGCCTTTCATTTTTCCCGCGAAACCCCTTACGCTTTTTATGACCCGGAGATTACGGAGCTGCGCCCCAATGAGGTACGCACGGCCATGCACAAAATAGACACTACCTTTGCTCCCACCAGCCGTCTTGCCCTCCTGGTTCCCCATGAAGATTTCGCCAAGGAGAGGCGTATCCTGGATGCGGTCGGTGCGCTCCCCGGCATCAAGCGGGCGCAGGGTCTCGCCAACACGGAGGCAGAACCGGAACATATGATCACAGATTCCTACACGCCGCGGATGTTTGCGGAGCTTTCGGACATCAGCATTGAAAAATCCACACTGCTGTTTCAGGCATACGGTGTCCGGCACGAGCAGTATCAGGCTATCCTGCAGCGGCCGGACGGTTATTCCGTGCCGCTGGTGGATCTGCTGCTGTATCTTTTTGAACTGGCAGACAAGGGCGTGGTTGCCCCAGGCAGCGACGAGATGGCCATGATTGAAGACTTACGCGAGCAGGTCAATATGGGCGTGGAGCAGCTGCGGGGTGAGAACTGGAACCGTCTTGTCTTTACCGTTGAGCTGCCAACCGATAGCCCCGAGGCCAGTGCCCTGGTGGAGCAGATCCGCGCCATCGCCGAGGCGGAATACGGCAAGGGAAACGTCCTGTTGGCGGGCGACATTACCGGGGCGAGGGATCTCTCCGCCTCCTTTGAAAGCGACTCTGTTCTCATCAGCTATCTGACCATCGGCTTTGTGCTGGCGATCCTGCTGGTCACCTTTCGCACGGTGGCGGGCTCGTTCCTGCTGGTATTTGTGATTCAGGGCAGCATCTGGATCAACTTCTCCTTCCCGTATCTGCAGGGGCAGTCGCCCTCCTTTGTCACCAACATGATCGTCTCGGCCATCCAGATGGGCGCTACCATCGACTATGCCATCGTGCTGATGAACCGCTATTTGGTCATGCGCCAAACACATGAGAAACAGGAAGCTATGGTGGAGGCGGTCAATCAGAGCTTCCCGACCATTCTGACCTCCGGCTCTATTCTGACCCTCGCCGGACTGATTATTTCCTGGCGTGTGACAGATGTGTACGTGGGTCATATTGGACTCGCGGTCGGGCGCGGGGCGCTGACCTCTTCCATCCTGGTCATGACCGTGCTGCCGCAGCTTCTGGTACTCTGCGACAGGCTGATTTTTAAGACCCGCTTCCGCATCGACCTGACAGGGGGTGAGGACACATGAAGCAGACAATCAGCCTTACGCTTTCGATGCTGTTCTTGTTTTCTGTTTTTACACCCTTCACGTATGCCGAAGACGGCGTCGTCACTATCGGCAGCGTGGAAGATCTGATCCGTTTTTCCAACGCCTGCAAGCTGGAGAGCTATTCCGCAGACAAGGTCTTTTCGCTCGCTGCCGACCTGGATTTGACGGATACCGGCTTTACTCCGGTTTCGTACTTCGCGGGTACTTTCTATGGAAACAATCACACGATCACCGGGCTCAGCATTGGCGGCGACGGTTCCCGACTGGGCTTCTTCCGCAGACTCTCTCCCAAGGCGTCTGTCAATGACCTCAGGGTAAAAGGCAGCGTGACACCCGGAGGAACCGGGCTGTATGTGGGTGGCATCGCCGGGGAAAACGGCGGCAAAGTGATTAACTGTTATTTTGAAGGCGAACTATCCGGCACGGAGGCTGTGGGAGGTATTGTCGGCCATAATGCAGGCTCCGCCCAGGTCAGAAGCTGTGTTTTCGCCGGCTCCGTTCAAGGCGAGCATCAGATCGGCGGGATCGCGGGCTGGAACGAAGGGACAGTCTCCTACAGCACCAATGCCGGGCAGGTGAATACGGTTCCTGTGACGCCAAAAGAAAGGGAAACGGATTTCTTCAATCTCTCCCTGCTGGACGTATCTGCCATTTCATCAGACGATTTCCTTGACCTGACGGATATCGGCGGGATCTGCGGTGAGAATGGCGGCGTCATTCAAAATTGCGGCAATAGCGGCACTGTGGGTTATCCCAACACGGCCTATAATGTGGGCGGCATTGTCGGAAAAAGCAGCGGCTTTGTATCTGAGTGCACGAACCGTGGCAATGTGCAGGGCCGCAAAGAAGTTGGCGGTATTGCGGGTCAGCTCATTCCCTATACGGAGCTGGATCTCTCCAAAAGCAAGCTGGACGCGCTTTCCGGAGAGATCAATGCACTCAAGGAACTGATTGCCACGGCTTCACAGGATGCATCCTCCTCGGCAGCCTGGATCATGGGAGATCTGACCGGGATGAATCAGGCTGCCGATTGGATGATTTCTGTCCTGAATCAGTATATAGACGTGCTGGATCTGAATGATCTGGATATTCTTAACCATATCCAGGACATGATTCAATTCGACCCTGAAACCGGGGCGTTGATTCTTGATCCCAGTGTCCGTTACGACGAGACGACAGGCGAATACTGGATCGGCAAAAATATCCGCTTCAATCCCCAGACCGGGCAAATCTGGAAGGACGGCGTTTTACTGCTGCCGCCGGATACTTCCCATATCACAGATGCGCTGCATTATCTCCATACCCTTTCCGCCGGACTCAACGACAGAGTCTCCGGAACAGTCGGTGCACTTGCCGGTGATATTACCAATATCAGCAATCAGATTTTCTGGGTTTTTGATACGATGTTCAGTACGATCCGGGATCTGACAGATCTGCATCTGGATGTAACTGACCTATCCACCCTGGAGGCTTATCGCCGTGACCGGGGCGCTGTGGCAAAATGCCGCAACAGCGGTACAGTCTGCTGCGAGATCAACGGCGGCGGGATCGTAGGTGCCTCGGCCTTTGAGATTGCCTTCGATATGGAGGACCGGCTGAGCACCTCCGACCTGCTGCTCTCCCACGGTACACAGTTTCTCTTCGCCGCTGTCCGTGACTGCGAAAGCGAAGGAGAGGTCACCGTTGGGAAAAATAACGCCGGCGGAATTGCCGGCTTGGTTGACGTCGGCACCGTGGTAAACTGCACATGCTCCGGCCTGATTTGCTCCGGCAGCGGCGATCAGGCAGGTGGCATCGCAGGCCGCTCCCGCGGAAGCATTGTCAACTGTCGCGTCTGTGTCGTGCTCTCCGGCGAGAAATATGTGGGCGGCATTGTTGGGCTGGGACAGGATGTTTCTGCTTGCTGTGCCGTGGCCCAGGTGGAGAATGCGAAGGAATATGCCGGAGCGATCGCAGGCTGGGCGGAAGGAACAATAAAGAATAATGTCTATTCACTCTCGACCTTCGCAGGTGTGGACGATGCCAGCCTGTCCGGGGAATGTGCGCCGGTCTCGGAGCGTGAGTTCCTGCAGCTTGAAGGTGTTCCCAAGGATTTCACCACGGTGCAGGTGCGTTTCCTCTGTGAGGACAAGGTTGTCAAGACGCGCTCCCTGCCCTTTGGGAGTTCTCTCGGCGAGCTTCCCGAAATCCCCAACCGGGATACCTGGTACTGGGTCTGGGACGCTTCCGCCGATCAGCGGATCTATCAGAGCATGGACATCACCGGCAGTTATCAAATGCCCATTGAAACGCTGGCTACAGGCGAAGAGCCGCCGGAGTTTCTGGCGGAAGGCCGGTTCTATTCCGGCCAGTCGCTCACCATAACGCCGGTGGAGGTTGAGGATCGGGAGCATCTGATCCGAGCGGGGGCTGTCTTTGTGGACGGATACGAAGAGAATCTCACTGTACGCATGCTCACAAGCGAAAACGGAGATCTGTTTGCCCTTCACGAAAACGGCAGCCGCGAGTCTCTGCCCTATGAGCGGGATGGGCGGTACATCGTGTTTAAGATACAAAACGGGAACAGCGTTGTCTACATGCAGGCAGAGAAACCTACGATTAATCCCCGCGTCATCCTTCTCACCGCGTTCTCCGCGGTGGCCGTTATGCTGATTGCGCTGTTTCTTCTGCGTCGAAGAAAAGGGAAAAACGGTTAAAAAGCGAAAAAAGAAAGCGTCGGAAAAAATAATCCTTGACAGGAAACCGACGCTTCGATATATTATCTGTGAACATTTCACAACTTCACTAATCACATAGAAAGGCGGCAGGAACATGCGAAAGATCATCGCGCAGGTTGGCAAACATATCACAGACTGCATGGACGTCAAACTCGGCTTGAAAGCAATGGATGAGACCCGGCCGGAGTACTGGATGCTCAACGAGATCCTCACTGACGAGATGGCGGAGCTTATTCTGAAAATGAAGGTACGCAAGCCCTACACGCCGGAGGAGCTTGCCCCCAGGATCCGCTGGAGCGTCAGCAAGACCGAGGACCTGCTGGAGCAGATGGCGAAGATCGGCATCGTGGAATACAACTGGCATAATGAGGATCGCCACAAGCAGTATTTCGTACCGGTGTTTGTGGTCGGCAGCTCCGAAAACCTGGTGTACAACAAAGAGCTCTATGCCAAAATGCCGGAAAAGGTAGGCGAGTTTTCCTATCAGATGTCCTATCTGCCGCTGGAAATGCTCTCTCCCATGGTTCCTCCCGGAGGCGGCGGCCTGGGCTTTCATGTGATCCCGGTGGAAAATGCCATTCCCCATGAGAGCGAAAGCCTGAATATCGAGCACCTGTCCTTCTGGCTGGAGAAATATAAGGCGCGGGATCAGTTTGCCATCGCGCCGTGTCAGTGCCGCCGTGCTATGGCCACCCGCGGCGAGGGCTGCGGCGAGCTGGAGGATAACGTCTGTATTCTGGTGGGTGACTACGCCCAGTATCTGTGGGAGACCGGAAAGGACGTCAAAAGGGCAAGCTATGAGGAAGTCGTCGCACTGCTCAAGCGCTGTGAGGAAAACGGCTATATGCACCAGATCACCAACGGCGACGGGCGGGACGACATCTTCGGCATCTGTAACTGCACCGTGGGTTCCTGTTTTGGCCTGCGCTGCTCTCAGCTGTTCAACAACCCCAACATGTCCGCTTCTGCCTACCGCGCCCGTGTCACGCCGGAAAACTGCGTTGCCTGCGGCAAGTGCGTGGAGGTATGTCCCACGGGCGCTGCCAAGCTCGGCCAGAAGCTCTGCACCGTGTCCGGCCCGGTTCAGTATCCGAAGGTCAAGCTTCCGGACGAGACGCTGCATTGGGGCAAGGAAAACTGGGATTACGACTTCCGCGAGCACAGCCAGATCCAGGTCTATGAGACCGGCACCGCCCCCTGCAAGACCGCCTGCCCCGCTCATATCGCCATCCAGGGTTATGTTCGCATGGCCGCCGAGGGGCGCTACGCGGAAGCGCTGGAGCTCATCAAGCAGGATAATCCCTTCCCGGCGGTTTGCGGCTCCATCTGCAACAAGCGCTGCGAGAATGCCTGCACCAGGGGTACCGTCGACCAGCCGATCTCTATTGACGCTATCAAGAAATTCATCGCCGAGCAGGATCTGCATGCCGAGACCCGCTATGTTCCCAAGAAGGTCCGCCACAAGGGCGATACCGATGACTACACCCAGAAGATCGCCATCATCGGCGCCGGTCCCTCCGGTCTGAGCTGTGCATACTTCCTGGCCCAGATGAGCTATCCCGTCACGGTATTCGAAAAAGATCCCATCCCCGGCGGTATGCTGACGAAGGGCATTCCCTCCTTCCGGCTGGAGAAGGACATCGTCTATGCCGAGATCGAAGTGCTCAAGGAGATGGGCGTAGAATTCAGATGCGGTGTCGAAGTCGGCAGGGACGTGACCATTCCCGAGCTGCGCGAGCAGGGCTACAAAGCCTTCTACCTGGCGATCGGTCTGCAGAGCGCCCAGACGCTGAACATTCCCGGTGAGGATCTGGACGGTGTGATCGGCGGCATCGATTTTCTCAAGAGCGTCAACCGCGGCGACACCACCTCTGTCTCCGGCGATGTAGTGGTGATCGGAGGCGGCAACGCGGCCATCGACGTGGCCCGAACCCTCACCCGTCTGGGTGACAGCCCGGTGAAGCTCTTCTGCCTGGAGTCCGACGCCGAAATGCCTACCGTTCCCGACGAGAAGGATGAGGCGATCGCGGAGGGCGTTCTGATCAACAACTGCTGGGGACCGAAGCGCATCCTCGGCGAGAACGGGAAGGTCACCGGCGTGGAATTCATGCGCTGCCTGCGCGTGAAGGACGAAAACGGCAGGTTTGCCCCAGCCTATGACGAGAACGAAACGATCGTCGTGCCCTGCAGCCATGTCTTTGTTTCCATCGGACAGAAGGCGGACTTCGGCAAGGTGCTCGAGGGCACCAAGGTGGAGACCTTCAACGGCCGCTTTGTGAAGACCGCCGAGATCACCTGGCAGAGCACCGATCCCGACATCTTTGGCGGCGGAGATATCGCCACCGGGCCGAAGTTCACCATTGACGCCATCGCAAACGGACGCGAGGGCGCCACCAGCATTCACCGCTTTGTCCAGCCCGGACAGAGCCTGACCATCGCGCGCAATCTGCGTCAGTTTGTGGAGCTTGACAAGTCCAGCGCCGTGATCCCGGAGGAAAAGCGCGAGGCTCCCCAGCGCCAGGCCAACGCCAACGATGAAGAGAAGACCCGAACCATGAACGACAATCGCATCGGCCTCACAGAGGAGCAGGTGAAGCTGGAGGCTTCCCGCTGCCTCGGCTGCGGCGCCACTGTCGTGGATGAGAAGAAATGCATCGGCTGCGGCATCTGCACAACCCGCTGCAAGTTTGACGCCATCCACCTTAACCGCACCCATCCCGAATTTGCCAACTATATCAACGGCGATTATGCCAAGCAGGCGCTGATCAAGCACCAGCTCAAGCGCGTGGTGAAACTGACCATCAAGGAGGCCGGGGAGAAGATCACCCGGCATGTGGAGGTCTAAACATGCAGAAAGTGTTCTGCATTTCCCTTGCAGTTCTCCTGCCTGCATGGGCTATCTATCAGCAAAGTATGCGGGAACTCGACCGTCTGAATCTCTTCGATCCATCAATCTGAACAACAGGAGGAAAGTACCATGAGTGAAAACATCATCTATTGCTACTCCGGCTCCGGCCATTGCCTGAACATGGCCAAGAGCATCGCGTCCCGTCTTGGTGATACCGACATTGTTCTGATGCGCTCCTTCCCCGAGAAGACGGACGCCACCGAGGCCAAACGGGTCGGCTTTATCTTTCCCTGCTACGGCGGCGGTCTGCCAGGTCACGTGGAGGAATATGTCAGGGCTGTCAAGATCGCCCCGGACGCCTACAAGTTTGCCGTGGAGCAGTTCGCCGGTTACATGGGCTGCGGCCTGCACAAGATCGATGAGATCGTGGGTCTTGACTACTGGAACCTGATCTCCAATCATTCCACCTGCATCTGGCTGATGCCGCATACGTTGAGTCTTCCCCGCACGACGAAGGAAGAGGCTCAGGCGCGCATCGACCGCAAAGCCATGGAGGTGTCTGCCGCCGTCAAGGCTGGAAAGCGCAGTGAGAAGAAGCCGCCGAAGAAGAAGCTCTTTGCCCTGGAGGACAAGGTTTTTTCCCAGATGCACCCGAAGCGGGTCAAAAAGTTCTGGGTCAATGACGCCTGTGTCGGCTGCGGCACCTGCGCGCGGATCTGTCCCCGCAACAATATCACGCTGCAGGACAAGCGGCCAACCTTCGGCACCGATTGCATTGGCTGCCTGAGCTGTGTGCAGTTCTGCCCAAAGGAAGCGATTAACGTGGGCAAAACCACCGAGAAGCGCGAGCGCTTCCCGAACCCCAGTGTGAAGGCCATGGATCTGACAAAAAAGGTCATCCATATCGACTGAGGTCCCTGTTCTGAGCTTGAAACACTTTTGAAGAAATGCTACAATAAGCAGGACAGTTTTCCAAAACTGACCCTGCTTATTGTTTGGGAGTACTCTATGAATTTTGACAAGATTTCCGTGCCCTCCGTGCGTGAGGAGTTCGTGCGCGCCATCGAGAATAAGATTCTGTCCGGTGAGCTGAAGATCGGTGACCGGCTCCCCAGCGCAAGGGAGCTTTGCACCATGATGGGCGTAAGCCTCACATCCGTAAGCACCGGCATCACGGAGCTTGCCAACAAGGGCTTTCTGGAAGTCAAGCCCCGCCACGGGGTCTACGTAAAGGATTATCGTAAGGATGCCACGTCCGAAACCTTCTTTGCCATTCTGCGCTACAACGGTGGGAATCTGAACGCCCACGAGATCCGGTCCTTTACCGAGACCCGTATCGCCGCCGATCCTCTGGTGGCAAGGCTGGCAGCGGAGAGAGCTTCGGACGCAGAACTCACAGAACTCTGTACCCTTGCTGAACAGTTTGCCGCCTGCACGGAGATCCCGGATGCCTGCGATGCGATCACTGCGTTTTGCTATCGGCTGTATCGACTCAGCGACAATTCCATTTTCGCTATGCTGTACAAGACCACCATGGAGGCTCAAAAGGGCATGTATACCTTATACTTCAGGAAGAATGGTCTGCTCTCTGCACAAGACAGCATGTCCTCTGTTGCCGCGGCGCTCGCCGTGCGCGACTGGCAGACTGCCGGCAAGCTTTTGCTTTCTTCCGTGGAGAGCGTCATCTCCGGCCCGACTTCGCTGATTAGCTGAAACCATCGTTGCTGCCTTCCAACTGCACCAAAAAATATTCCTCAAGTATGTTCACTTGAGGAATATTTTTTCCTTGACAAATCGGTTGCCCCCGTGAGACTCCCGTTTCGGGAAGGAAGAAGGAGACTGCGGATATGGAGCTTTCCCGGCACTTACGCAAACCGGAGAAGCGGAACGCAGCAGGCTTCTTCTGACGCTGGTCCGAGTGTTCATAACGGTTTTAATACTCCCGTTTAGGCCAACTCGGAGGTCCCCCGTGAGTCCTCCGAGTTGGAAAGGAAAACAAGGTCGCCGGTCGATGGGGCGGTGCTTTGTGCCGCCCCATGACCTTGCGGCCTTGTTTTGACGCTGGTGCCGGTGACCTGACTCGAACAGGCACGGGATCGCTCCCAGGGGATTTTAAGTCCCCGGTGTCTACCGTTCCACCACACCGGCATGTGTCCATACTTTACCACGCCGGGGTGCTTTCGTCAAGACGCGTCGGGGCCGCTTGGGCTGAAAGTCGTACTGGACAATCCGGGCACAGTGCGATACAATAACAGCAAGCTCAACGCGATTATTTTAATATGAAAGGACAACTTGACCGATGATTACTTGGAAAAACCTGGACTCCCTGGCCTCTTACAGCAAGCTGGCGGCGCTGAAGGATCGTGTGAACCTGCCCGAGGCGATGAGCGGCGAGAGCGGCGCCGAGCGCGTGGCAAAGTACAGCGTCCCCATGGCGGGCGGGCTTGCCTACAACTTTGCGGCCAAGGCTGTGGACGACACCGTGCTTGAGGCCCTCGGAGAGCTCGCAGCTGAGGCGCAGCTGACGGAGAAGTTCGCCGCGCTCTATAACGGCGAGATGATCAACACCGGTGAGAAGCGCCTGGTGCTGCATCAGCTCACCCGAGGCCAGCTTGGCGACGCCGTGATCGCGGACGGCACGGACAAGCGCGCCTTCTATGTGGGCGAGCAGAAAAAGGCAGCCGCCTTCGCAGAGAAGGTTCACGGCGGCGAGATCACCAACGCCGCAGGTGAGAAGTTCACCACCGTCGTGCAAATCGGCATCGGCGGCAGCGACCTCGGTCCCCGCGCCATGTATCTGGCTCTGGAGAACTGGGCCAGACAGACTAACACCCTCAAGATGGAGGCCCGCTTCATCAGTAACGTCGACCCCGACGATGCGGCCAGCGTGCTCAAAACCATCGACGTGGCCCACTCTCTGTTCGTGCTGGTCTCCAAGTCCGGCACCACGCTGGAGACCCTGACCAACGAGTCCTTTGTGAAGGACGCGCTCAGAAACCTGGGTCTCGATCCCTCGAAGCACATGGTCGCTGTCACCAGCGAGACCTCTCCCCTGGCCAAGTCCAGCGACTACCTGGCCGCCTTCTTCATGGACGACTACATCGGCGGGCGCTACTCCTCCACCTCCTGCGTGGGCGGCGCGGTGCTGTCCCTGGCCTTTGGGCCCGAGGTGTTCGACCGCTTCCTCAAGGGTGCGCATGACGCAGACGTGACCGCGAAGGAGACCGATATCCGCAAGAATCCCGCCATGCTCGACGCCTTGATCGGCGTGTACGAGCGCAACGTCCTCGGCTATCCGGCCACCGCCGTACTGCCCTACTCTCAGGCGCTCAGCCGCTTCCCGGCGCACCTGCAGCAGCTGGACATGGAGTCCAACGGCAAACACGTCAACCGCTTCGGCGATCCGGTCAACTACGTCACCGGCCCCGTCATCTTCGGTGAACCGGGTACCAACGGTCAGCACTCCTTCTATCAGCTCCTGCACCAGGGCACGGATATTGTGCCGCTGCAGTTTGTGGGCTTCCGGCAGAATCAGGCGGGCATGGACGTCGACATTCAGGGCAGCACCAGCCAGCAGAAACTGTGCGCCAATGTCGCCGCGCAGATCATGGCTTTTGCCTGCGGCAAACAGGACGCGAATCCCAACAAGAGCTTTGACGGCGGTCGTCCCTCCAGCATCATCATCGGCGAGCAGCTCACGCCCGAGGCCCTCGGCGCGCTGCTGGCCCACTTTGAGAACAAGGTCATGTTCCAGGGCTTCTGCTGGAACCTGAACAGCTTCGACCAGGAGGGCGTCCAGCTCGGCAAGGTCCTGGCCAAGCGCGTGCTGGCCCATGAGACCGACGGTGCGCTGAAAGCCTACAGCGATCTGCTGGCCATCTGATTTGGAATAAACAGCAATACATCCGGTCCCTTACGTGACCGGATGATTCTATAGGCAAAGAAAACAGCCGGCTCCGTTTGGAGTCGGCTGTGTTTTCGCAGGTCTTTATCAGTCGGTCACGTAGGGCAGGAGAGCGATCTGACGGGCTCTCTTGATCGCCTCGGTGAGCTCACGCTGGTGCATGGCGCAGACGCCGGTAGTACGGCGAGGCAGGATCTTGCTGCGCTCGGACATAAAGCGGCGGAGCTTGGCGGTATCCTTGTAATCGATGAACGTGGCCTTGTCAACGCAGAACTGGCAAACCTTTCTGCGCAGCCAAAGCGGTATCCTCCTTATTTCAAATTCAGAACGGCAGTTCGCCGTCACCATCATCCAGCTCCACAAACGTGTTGGAGGGAGCGGGGGCTGCGCTGCGGTCGGCATTGTAGCCGCCGTAGCTGCTGCCGGAGTTGGAAGAGTAATTGCTCGAGTAGTTGTCGCTGCGGTTGGAGTAGCTGTCGCGGCTGGACTCGCCATCGCGGCGGCTCTCGCCGAAGTAGACATTGTCCGCGTTGATTTCCCAGTTGACGCGGTTGTTGCCCTCGCGGTCCTGCCACTTTCTGGACTGGAG
>CADAAM010000020.1 GCA_902785905.1 Oscillospiraceae bacterium
TTTCGAGGGCACCATCATTGCCAAGAAGCATGGCGGCATCAACGAGACCATCACCGTCCGCCGCATCTCCTACGGCGTCGGCTGCGAGAAGGTCTTCCCCGTGCACTCTCCCTCCATCGTCTCTGTCACCACCGTCCGCAAGGGCAAGGTTCGCAGAGCAAAGCTGTACTACCTGCGCGACCGCGTTGGCAAGGCGGCCAAGGTCAAGGAGCGCCTGTAAGTCGAAAGAGCATGAAGGCATCTTCCGTCCGGAAGGTGCCTTTTGCTTACATTCGATTTAAGAATGTCAAGGGACATTCTTAAATCGAGAAGGGATGCACCCTGCTGGGCGCACTGCGTCGGCACAAGCTACGTTCATTCGCTTCCGTCAAGTGTGACGAAAGCTCACTCTCTTCGCTGCGCCTCCTTTTAGCTGCAAAGCACATGGGCTTTGCAGCTAAGCGGAAAACGGAGGGAGCAGAGTGCAGTTTTCGCCCTAAGGCGGAAACGGAACGATGTGAGCTCCGTTTGACGCCGCTCGCACACTTGCAGGGTAAGAGGTGTATTTTGCGAGGTACACGCCCCCGCAAAATACGGATTGAATTTTCTTTTTCGCCTTCCGAGGCGAAAAACTCTGCGAGGCTCGTTTTCTTAAACCTGAACAGCTTCAAAAGGCAGCATCGCTTTACAAAGTATCGGCTTGCTGTTATGATAGATAAACGGAAAGGGGGGCGGGGACATGAAAAAAGTGACGATCATTGCGCTCCATCTCGCCTTCGGCGGGATTGAGAAGGCGATCTGCGCCATGGCAAACCTCTTTGCCGAGCGGTATGAGGTCGAAGTCCTCAGCGTCTACGACATGCCGAACGCCCCGGCTTTCCCGCTGGACGGGCGCGTGAAGGTACGCTATCTGCTCTCCGATACCCCAAACCGCGAGGAGTGGAAAGCCGCCTTTTCCGGGCACGATCTCGCGGGCCTTGCGCGGGAGAGCCTGCGCGCGGTGAAAATCCTGCGGGACAAAAAGCGTGCGGTCATCGACGCGATCCGGAGCGTCGAGAGCGGGGTTATCATCACCACACGCCCGGAGGACAATGTGCTTCTTTCCAAATACGGCAGACCCGGCGTGCTGAAAATCGCCCAGCTCCATCAGGATCACCGCTTTGACAAGGGGCTCGTCAAGGATTTCAAGAAGAACTACGGCGGGGTGGATGTCTTCGCCCTGCTGACCCCCGGCCTGCGGGACGAGGTCAGGGACATGCTCAGGGGACATAACGATCACACCGAGGTCGTCTATATCCCGAATTTTCTGGAACACTTTCCGGAGAATACGGACAAGTACCCGCGTGAAAAAACCGTCCTCGCGGTCGGCAGACTCAACGAGGTCAAGCGCTTTGAACTGCTGATCCCTGTTTGCCGCTTTGCACAGGCAATTCCCCGACTGGAGGCTCCGCATCGTGGGCGAAGGGGAGGAGCGCGGCAGGCTTGAGGCCGCGATCAAGGAACTGCACGCAGAAAATTATGTAAACCTAACCGGCCGCAAGGACGCCGACGGCGTGGAGGACGAGATGCTGCGTGCCTCGCTCTATGCCATGACGTCCCGCTCGGAGGGCTTTCCCTTTGTGCTCCTGGAGGCCCAGAGCTGCGGCCTGCCGGTCGTGGCCTTCGACGTGCGCGTCGGTCCAGGCTTTGTGGTACAGAATGGCGTGAACGGTTATCTTGCCGCCGATATGGTGTACGAAGATTTCTGTGAAAAGATCGCCTCGCTGATGAAAGACGAGGCTCTGCGGCACGAAATGGCCGAAGCCGCCAAAGCGCGCGCCTCCGACTTTTCCCGGGAAAAGGTCGCTGAGATTTGGTATTCAATATTGGGAGACTGAACGTATGGAAAAAACGAACTCCTTTGCGGAGCTTTTCAAAAAATACTGGATTACGGTGCTGATCACGGCGCAGCCGGTGCTGGACATCCTGGCCTACTGGACGCGCAGTCCCGAAGGGACGGCAGCGGGCATGCTGCGTCTGGCGATCATGCTGATTTTGCCGCTGCACCTGCTGATCACGCTGAAAAAGAAGCGGAACTTCATCCTCTCCATGGCGGCGATCGGGCTGGTCGGGGCGCTGCATGTGCTCAATTGCCTGCGCGTCGGGTATATCGACATGCGCTTTGACCTTGTCTACCTCGCCCGCACCATGCAGATGCCCATTCTCGCGATCTGCCTCGGCTATTATATCAGGGACGAGGAACGACGGCAGGCCGCGCTGAACGGCATGAAATACGCGGGCTTCATCCTCTTTGCGTCACTGATCCTCGCCATCGTGACCGGCACCGCCACCGACACCTACGGCCCCGGTCTCGGCGTCAGCGGCTGGGTCATCGGCGAAAACCGCTGCGCCAACAGCGTCATTGTGGTGACCCTTGCTCTGGTGCTGCTCTACTTCGGCATCATCAGCGACAGGGCGGTATTCAATTATCTCACCCCGCCGCTCATCGCCTTCGCCCTGATCCTCAACGGCACCAAGGCGTGCTATTACTCGCTGTTCGCGGCCTTCATCGGCTTTGCGGTCTACTTCGTGATCGACAAGCTGCTCCACGGCGGAAAGCTCAAGACCCGCGTGATCGCGGTGCTGCTGCTCACGGCGGTGGTCTCCGCGGCGGTCTATCCCATTACGCCGCGCTGCAAGATCGAGATCACCCAGCAGCGCAGCTCCAAGCGCCAGCAGGACGAGCTGGAGCGCATCATGCAGGAGCTTGGCTACGACCTGAGCAGCATGACGCTGGAGGAAAAACTGGCCGATCCCGTGCTGGTGCAGATCTTCGGCGACTACTACTACGATCTCATCTGGGCCATCATCCCGGACATGTTCGACCGCTTCACCTACGAGCAGGTCTGCGCCAAGTACAAGTTCAACACCAACGCGGGCGAGCTCATCAATGTGCGGCGCATGAAATACAATTACGCCTCCCTGATCTGGGACGAGAAAGACACGCTGACCCACATCGTGGGCTATGAGCCGTCGGATGTCTGGTACGGCGCAAAAACCGACCTGGAAAACGACTGGCCCGCCATGTACTTCTATTACGGATACCTCGGCTTTACGATGTACGCGCTGTTCCTGCTCTACTATGTGTGGCTGATCTTGAAGCGCGTCTTGAAGGATTTCAAGGGTGCGCTCACGGCGGAGAATTTCTTTCTGCTGCTGCTCTTCTTCCTGCACATCGGCCTCGCGCAGTTCTCGGGCTCGGTCATCCGCAGGCCCAACGTCTCGGTCTACATGTCCCTTGTGATGGCGCTGATCTATTACAAGACCGTGCGTTATCCGCTTTCAAAGGAGCGACTCAAATGAAGCTGAGCGTCATCATCCCGGTCTACAACGTGGAGAAATACCTTGCCGAATGTATCGACTCGCTTCTCAACCAGACGCTCAAGGACATGGAGATCCTCCTGGTGGACGACGGCTCGACGGACGCCTCCGGGCAGATCGCGGACGATTATGCCGCGAGATATCCCGACATGATCCGATGCCTGCATGTCACAAACGGCGGGCAGGGCCGGGCGCGCAACTTCGCTCTCCCGCTGGCGCGGGGAGAGTTTCTGGGTTTTGTCGACAGCGACGACTGGGTGGAACCTTCGATGTACGAAAAGCTCATAACCGCGGCGGAGCAGTCCGGGGCGGATATCGCGGCCTGTGACTTTTTGGAGCGCTACGCCGACGGAAGCGAAAACGAGGTCCCCGGCGCGTTCCAGGACCACCCGCTGAGCTTTGCGGGCTCCTGCTGCAACAAGGTGTTTCGCTCTTCACTCCTCTCCGGCCTGCGCTTTCCGGAGGGACTGTGGTACGAGGATTTTTATTACTCCGCCATGGCCCTGATCCGCGCGGAGAAGACCGAATACCTGCGCGAACCGCTCTATATCTATCGCCGGGGCCAGCCCTCCACCATGCACAACACGAACGCGAGAAAAAACCTCGACATGCTCCAAATCCTCGATATGCTTGAGCCGGAGCTCACGGCGCGAGGACGGCGGGGGGATTTTGAGTTCTTTGTCATCAACCACCTCCTGCTCGACACCATCAGCAGGCTCTCTCGGCAGAGAACACCGGAGAGCGAGGACGCGATCAAGAAGTGCCGCGCCTATGTGCGCGAAAAAATCCCGAAGCTCCAGGCCTGTGAGAGCTATCGCGCCGAGTCGCGAAACCGCCGCATCATCATGGCCCTCAACTACAGCGGGCAGGAAAAGCTCGGCCAGTGGATATTAAAGGTGAAAAACGTGATATAAACGCTGTCATCCTGAGCGCATAATGCCGCCCCTGCAAGGGGAGGTGGTTTCGTGCCGCCTGCGGCATGAAACCGGAGGGGTACCCCTCATACTAGAACCTCATGAAAACCTTTAATCCCTTAAAGGTTTTCATAGAGCCATAAGGCGCGTAGAGGTTCTTGTATGAGACGTGTTTTCAGCGTTTCTCAAAAAATAGTATCAGTCATGGCTTCGCGTGAGATCAGCCATGCCAGCTCCCATTACAGGAGAGCCAAAGAAACATGCGGCGACTTCGTGATTTGTACGAAGTCGCCGCACGTTTCCTGCAAAGTTACCCTCTTTTGTTTTTCGCTCTGTCGTTGACGCCCATGATGAGCTTCACGCTGCGGCGCATCCTTTTCATGAGAAGCCCGGTCAGCAGGCGGTATTTCGGACTCATGTCCCGGAGATAGGGATTTTCTCGCCACTGCGGGAAATGACTTAAAAACCACTGCATCAGCTTTTCCAGAACGGCACTGTCCGGGTCTGCCAGACAAACACGGACAGAGGCGGTCAGAAAGACATTGTAGTATGCCATGTAGCAAAGCTGCGGCTCGTACTTCTCATAGAGCCCGCCCGCTTTGTAATACCCGATGATCTCCTCCGCCGCGTCAATGATCTCCAGATTGCGCGCGGTGTCCGCGTTATTTGTGATGGAGCCGGGGCGGATGAGATAGCGGTACCAGGCACGGGGCAGGTACTGTATCGTTCCAGAGAGCGGGTAGAGCTTTGGTACGGTACGCAGGTCCTCGTACCAGACCCGGCCAGGGAAGCGGACGGAGCTGTCGAGAAAGAGACTGCGCCGGAAGAGCTTGTTGCAGGCGGAGGGGGGCTGGAACAGCAGCTCCGGGTATTCCGCCAGGGTGAAAGAGCCCTGCTTTTCGCTGCCGCGTATGATCCCCACGGAATCGCCGGAGGGGTTGACCTGGTTGAGGTCGAAAAGCCCCATATCGAAGCTGCCGTCCAAAACGGACAGCATCTCCGCCAGCGCCCCCTTTTCAAGCGCGTCGTCGCTGTCCAGAAAGAGCAGATAGTCGCCGCGCGCGAGGGAGAGCCCCGCGTTTCGCGCCGCGCCGAGGCCGCCGTTTTCCGTCGTGACGACGCGGATCAAGTTCGGATGCCGCGCGGCATACGCCGCCGCGATCAGACCGGAATCGTCGGTGGAGCCGTCGTTGACCACGATGATCTCATAGTCCGAAAGCGCCGGATCGAGTACCGAATCGAGACAGGCGGGCAGATACTCGCGCGTATTGTAGACGGGGATGATGATACTCAGCTTCACGAAAAGCACCTCTTTTCCCAAATATGATACCACAGCGGCGCGGGCCTTGGCAAGCGGCGGAAAGAAAGCGGCTCTTGCAATCGCGCGGACCCTGGTATACAATATACAGCATCCGCGGGACAGACAGAAAACGGCTCGCGGACAGACAAAAAAAGGAGTGACCAGTGATGATCGATCAACAGCTTGTCGCGTGCGGGCGCAGCGGCAACATCATCCGCGAGATCGCGGAGTATGGCGCGGAGCAGGCCAAAATCGTGGGATCCGAGAACGTATTCAATTTCACCATCGGCTCGCCGAGCATTGACCCGCCGCCCTGCGTGGCCGAGAAAATGGACGAGCTGAGGGCAAGCATACCCGCGTCCCGGCTCTATACCTACGCCCCTGCGGCGGGCCTGCCCGAGGTGCGCGCAAAGGCGGCGGCCTATCTGACCAAAACCTTCGGCGTGAACTACCGCGCCCAGGACGTCATCATCACCTGCGGCACCTCCACCTGCCTCGCCGCGATGACCCGCGTCCTGCTCTCCGGCGGCGGCCGGGCCATGACCTTTACGCCGTATTTCATGGACTACAAGTATTACGCCGACGCCTACGGCGAGGGACTCACCGAGTGCCCGACCGATCCCAATACCTTCCAGCTCGACCTGGACGCGGCGGAGAAGGCGCTGACCAGCGACACAATGATGCTCATCATCAACTCCCCGAACAACCCCTCCGGCGTCGTGCTCAAGCGTGAGGGACTGGAGGGGCTGGCGCGGCTTCTCGAGCGCAAGCAGCAGGAGTACGGCCACCCCATCTACATCCTCGCGGACGAGCCCTACCGCGAGCTCGTGTACGACGGGCAGGAGGTCGTCTATCTCCCGTCGATCTACAAGAACACGATCTACTGCTACTCGTTCAGCAAGTCCATGTCCCTGCCGGGCGAGCGCGTGGGTTTCATGGCCCTGCCGCCGGAGCTGGACGACTACGACGACATTTATTCCGCCGCCATGGCTACCATCCGCGCTTTCGGCTATATCTGCGTGTCGAGCATGTGGCAGCGCGTCGCAATCGACTGCCTCGGCGAGACCAGCGACATCTCCGTCTACAAGGGCAACCGCGATCTCCTGTATGGGGCGCTTACCGGGATGGGCTACACCTGCGTCCACCCGGACGGGGCCTTCTATCTCTTTATGAAGACGCCCGAGCCGGACGCGACGGCCTTCTGCCGCCGGGCCATGAAAGACAATCTCCTCGTCGTCCCCGGCGACAGCTTCGGCACTCCGGGCTACGTCCGCCTCGCCTACTGCGTCAGCCGCGACACGATCGAGCGCTCCCTGCCCACCTTCCGCAAGCTCGCGGAGGAATACGGCATTGCCAGGTAAATATGGAAATAACTCAGGACCACCGGCACCGCCGGTGGTCCTGCCTTTTAAATAAACACATATGTTTTCAGCCGATCCATCGCCTCAACCAAACGCGATTTCGGCAGAGCCAGGTTCATGCGTATCGTGTCGGGCCAGTAAAAGCTCTCGCCGTTTTGCCAGATGACGCCGCAGCGCACGCCTCTTTCCAGAACACTGTAAATCGTAACCCCCTGCTTCCGGCACCACGCGCCGCAGTCGAGGTAGAGCATATAGGTCCCCTGAGGGCGCATGACCGAGACGCCGGGGAAGTGCTCCCGGATAAAGGCGCAGGCATATTCCACGTTGCCGTCAATGACACGGATCATCTCGTCACACCACGCGCCGCCGTCGCGGTAGGCCCCGATGAGGGCGTGAACCGAGAGAATGTTCGGCTCGTTATAGTGGCTGAGCCTGCCCTGACGCTGCATCCGCGCGCGCAGATAATCGCTGTAAATCACATGATAGGAGCCGACCTCGTCGGAGAAGACCACGCAGTCGTTGCGCCTGTAGACCTCCATGGCCTGTTCGATCTCGCCGCGCTCCCAGACTCTGCCGCAGGGGTTGTGCGGAGAACAGAAGACCGCAAAGTGAATGTCGTTCTCTTTGAGCTTCCTGTCCATGTCCTCATAGTCCATGCGCCACACGCCCTGCTCATCCCGCACAAGGGGCGAGTGGACGGCGACGCGGCCCGTGTCGTCGAAGGTGTGGGTGAAGCCAACGTAGGTGGGGGAGTGGACGAGGATCTTTTCGCCCGGGGTTGTAAACGCCTGGAGCGCGGAGCTCAGACCCCCGAGCACGCCGTTTTCATAGCCGATATCCTTTGCTTCCAGCCCCTCCACACCGTTTCGGGTTTTGTGCCAGTTGATGATCGCCTGATAGTATTCCTTCGGCAGGGCAAAGTAGCCGAAGTTCGGCATCTCCATGCGCTGCTTGATCGCGTCCAGCACCGGCGGCGCGGTGGGGAAGGCCATGTCGGCGACCCACATGGGGATGACGTCGAAGCCCTCGTCGGGCCGCACGCCGTCAAAGGGAATGCGATCAGCCGCCAGGCAGTCGTGTCCCGCGCGGTCAAGGACGGTGGTAAAGTCGTAGGTCATATATATCTCCGATTCTCTCATATCTCGGCTCCCCTGAAAGGGGAGCTGTCATGGCGCGTCTCACGCAAGCGCCATGACTGAGGGGTTTGATCGTCATCGGACAAACCCCTCTGCCCCAGTGTGCGCACTGGGGCGCCTCCCCTTTCAGGGGAGGCATAGGCGAGATTAATTCAAGAAGTCTCTCAGCTTCTTGGAACGGCTCGGGTGGCGCAGCTTGCGCAGGGCCTTGGCTTCAATCTGACGGATGCGCTCGCGCGTGACGTTGAACTCCTTGCCGACCTCCTCGAGCGTGCGGGTGCGGCCGTCGACAATGCCGAAGCGCAGCTCCAGCACCTTCTTCTCACGCGGGGCGAGGGTGTCCAGCACCTCCTCCAGCTGCTCGCGCAGGAGGGAGAAGGAGGCGGCTTCAGACGGCTCGGACGCGTCCTCATCGGGGATGAAGTCGCCGAGGTGGGAGTCCTCCTCCTCGCCGATCGGGGTCTCGAGGCTGACGGGCTCCTGGGCGATTTTGAGGATGTCGCGGACCTTGTCCACCGGCATCTCCATCTCCTTGGCGATCTCCTCGGCGGAAGGGTCGTGGCCCAGCTCCTGCAGGAGCTGGCGGGAGACGCGGATGGTCTTGTTGATGGTCTCAACCATGTGCACGGGGATGCGGATGGTGCGGGCCTGGTCGGCAATGGCGCGGGTGATGGCCTGGCGGATCCACCAGGTGGCGTAGGTGGAGAACTTGTAGCCCTTGGTGTAGTCAAACTTCTCCACCGCCTTGATGAGGCCCAGATTGCCCTCCTGGATGAGATCGAGGAAGAGCATACCGCGGCCCACATAGCGCTTGGCGATGGACACCACGAGACGAAGGTTTGCCTCTGTCATGCGGTGCTTGGCGTTCTCGTCGCCGAGGGACATCTGTCTGGCGAGCTCGACCTCCTCCTCGGGCGTGAGCAGGGGCACCTTGCCGATCTCCTTGAGGTACATGCGCACGGGGTCGTCGGTGGAGAAGCTGTCCATCAGCGCGTCCGTGTCGGCGAGGTCGGCGCTGGTGACCTCCTCGATCCCGGCCAGATCCTCGGCCTCGGGCAGGGTGTCGTCCAGCGGCGGGAGCAGATCGTCGCTGCCCACGTCGATATCGATGCCGGCCTTCTCCAGACTCTCGTAGAAGCGATCTACGGCCTCGCCGTCGATGTTCAGCTCCTCCAGAAGCTCCAGCTCCTTGGGGGTGAGCTTGCCGGTCTTCTTGCCCTTTTCAAACAGCTCGTTCAGGCGCTCTTCGGGGGTCTTGCCGTGCTCCTCCGGGGTTTCCTTTTTGCGGGCGCTCTTTTTGGTCTTGGGCGGCTCGGGCAGCAGCTCCGTCTCGCCGGCGGCGTTCAGAAGCTCATCCGCCATCTTGCTCAGTTCCTGTTCGGTGTAGATATTGTCGTCTGCCATGTCTTATCCCTCATATCCTTTTTTCTTTATAAGCTGCTCCCTGAGCGCCAGAAGATCGACGCCGCCGGAGCGCAGTTGTTTTCTCTCGCGGATTTTCTCTATGTAATCGGCGATGCTCTGCCGGCTGCGGCTGAGTATCTCCGGTTTTTGCAGGATGGAGACCAGAAGCCCCAGTTCGTCGCCGCTGAGCTGGCCTGCCAGCATGTCTGTGCTGACGCTGCGCCCCTCGCGGATGCGGGCGCTGAGCACGGCGTAAATCCTGCCGAGGCCGGGGGCGGAGAAATCCTCCGGCGGCGGAAGCCCGGGAACCTCGATGAGCGAGGGCTCGAGGTATAAAAGCCGGATCAGCCCCTCCTCCGCCGCGGCCGAGGCCGGATCGTCATAGCGCAGTTCCCGCGCCGCCGGCTGCATGAGCTTTTCGGGCTGAGTCTGCTGCTTCTGCACCTGCTTGTAGTTGCTGTTGAGGATGCGTTTGCGCCGCCGCTCCACGTCGTTCACGATCACGTCCGGGGGAAGTCCTAGCTCTTTGGCCAGGTCCATCGCGTAGACCTGCCGCCGCACCTCATCCGGCAGCTTCGCCAAAAGCTCCACCGCCTCGCGCAGATAGTCGGACTTCTGCTCGGTGACGTTCAGATCGTACTTCTCGCGGATGGAGCGCAATCGGTAATCCATCTGGTTTTCCGAGCCCTCCAGCAGCTTGCGGAAAGCCTCGGGGCCCTTGGTCTTGATGAGCTCGTCCGGGTCCTTCGCCCCGGTCAGGCGCAGGACGCGCACCTTGATGTCCAGCTTTTCCAGGATCCCGATGGCGCGCTGCGAGGCCTTGAGACCCGCCCCGTCGCCGTCGTAGGCGATGATGACCTCGCTTGTGTAGCGCGACAGGAGCCGCGCCTGCTCGGGTGTGAGCGAAGTGCCCAGCGACGCTACCGCCGAGTCGAAGCCCGCCTGGTGAAGGCTCACTACGTCTATATTGCCCTCCGATAAAATGATATATCCGCTTTTCGATTTTTTAGCCAGATTCAGGGCAAAAAGGTTACGGCTTTTGTTAAAGACCAGCGTCTCGGGGCTGTTGAGGTACTTAGGCTCCCCATCGCCGAGGATGCGCCCGGAAAAGCCGATGACGTTTCCGCGCACATCGATAACCGGGAACATGAGGCGGTTTCGGAACGCGTCGTAAAAGCCGCCCTGTTTTCCGCGCTTGACAAGGCCCGCGTCGAAGAGCTCGTATTCCGTATAGCCCTTGTCGAGCATGGCGTTTCGGAGACTGTCCCAGGTATCCGGCGCCGCGCCGAGACCGAAGTTTTTGACCATGGCGGGCGAGATGCCGCGCCTTTGTATGTAGGCCACCGCCGAAGCCCCCGCGGGTTTGGAGAGCTGGGAGTAGAACCAGCGGGCTGCGTCCCTGTTCAGTGCCAGCATACGCGCGCGCTTGCGGCCCTCGGCGCTGTCGGTCTCCTCCGGCATCTGCATCCCGGCGCGCTTGGCGAGGAAGGCCACCGCCTCGGGATAGGAGAGGTTTTCAATCTCCATGATGAAGCTGATGACGCCGCCGCCCTTGCCGCAGCCGAAGCAGTGATAGATCTGCTTGTCCGGCGAGACGGAGAAGGAGGGCGTCTTCTCACTGTGAAAGGGGCAGAGGCCGAACATATTGGCCCCGCTGCGCTTCGACAATCGCACATAGCTCGACACCACGTCCACAATATCCGAGCGGTCCACCAAATCCTGTATGAACTTTTCCGGGATCGCCATCGGATCACCTTCTCAAAAGCCCTGAAGATTTTTTCACGAATGCGAAAACCAATTCAATCCGTTTTTCGCGGGGGCGTGTACCTCGCGAAAAACTCTTCTCAGTCTGCAAGTGTGCGAGCGGCGTCAAACGGAGCTCGCACCGTTCCATTTCCGCCTAAGGGCGAAAACTTCACTCTGCTCCCTCCGTTTTCCTCTTAACTGCAAAGCCGCTGCTTTGCAGTTAGAAGGAGGTACAGCGGAGAGAGTGAGCTTTCGTCACGCTTGACGGAAGCGAATGAACGCAGCTTGTACAGACGCAGTGCGCGCAGCAGACTGCAAACTCGATGAAATGCCTTGCATTTCATCGAATTTATTTCACTGTCCACGCAAAGGGGATAAACACCTCTCCGAACTTCTCCATGGCGTAGCGGTCGCTCATGCCGGAGATGTAGTCCACCGCCGCGCGGCCTTCGCCCTCTTTTTCGGCGATGGCCCGCAGCTCCTCGGGCAGCTTCTCAACGTGGTTTACATAATATTTATACAGGATCTCCAGCACGCCCTGCACCTTGTCCTCCTCGCTCTTGGCGCGGGGATTGAGGTAGACGTCGGAGAACATGTAGCTGTGGAAAAACGCAAAGGTCTCCTGCATACGGGGGGACATTTTCAGCACGCCGTCCGCGCTGTTTCGGATGAGATCGGCGACGAGGGAGTTGATGCGCTCGCTGTTTCTCTCACCGCAGTCGCGGCGTATGCGCTCGGGCACGGCGTCGGCCTCGATAATGCCCGCGCGGATGGAATCGTCCAGATCGTGGTTTATGTAGGCGATGCGGTCGCACAGGCGCACGCAGGTGGCCTCGCGGGTGTCATCCGGCGCGCCGTGAGTGTGGTTGAGGATGCCCATGCGCGTCTCATAGCAGAGATTCAGCCCCCGCCCGTCACGCTCGAGAACGTCCACCACGCGCAGGCTTTGCTCGTAGTGCTTGAAGCCGCCCTCATAGATCGCGTTCAGCGCCCGCTCCCCGGCGTGGCCGAAGGGCGTGTGGCCGAGATCATGGCCGAGGCCGATCGCCTCTGCCAGATCCTCATTGAGACCCAGGGCGCGCGCCACGGTCCGTGCCAGCCGCGTGACCTCCAGCGTGTGGGTCAGGCGCGTGCGGTAGTGGTCGCCCTCCGGGCGGAGGAAGACCTGGGTTTTGTGCTTGAGGCGGCGGAAGGACTTGGAGTGGGTGATGCGGTCCACGTCCCGCTGAAAGCAGGTGCGGATATCGCACTCCTTCTCGGGCTCAAGCCGCCCGCGCGACTCAGCCGCCAGCACCCCGTAGGGCCCGACGATCAGCCGCTCCAGCTTTTCTCTCTCTTCTCTCGGACAGGACACACGCATCGCCGCCTTTCACAGAAAATCCCCATGCGGAAAGCAGCACCAGCATAAATGAAAGCAAAACAAGCATGGGGAATTATTGCGCATCCGTTCCGCTTGCCCCGTCAGGGGCGAGGAATGGGCGCTCAAATCGAATCTTTCCTATGGAAGCGGAGCTTTCATAGGAAATAAGAGTAAGGGATTTTCCCTTCCCTTACTCTTATACGACGCAAATTTGTATTTCCCTTTATTTTTTTGAAAAAATTTTTTTTGCCTCCCCTTTCAGGGGAGCCGGGGGCTTTATCTCACCGGCACGGCCCTGAAGCTCTCTCCCGTGACGCGGACGCTGACGCTGCCCGCGGTCTGGTCGAAGATGCGCGCGGCAAAGGCGTTGCTCTGTTCCCCGGGCACCAGCACCTTGAGCGTCACATTCGCGCCGTACTCAATGTCCGCGACGATGCCGCCCGCGCTCTGGGCCTCGAGCTTAAGGCGCTCCATCTGCGCGTAGGAGCATGGCAGCTCCGTTTCCACCCAGCGGCGCACGGCGGAGACGCCCGCGGCCTCAAGCGCGTCGGCAGTGCTCTTGGTGTAGGCGCGCAGAAGCCCGCCGGTACCCAGCAGGACGCCGCCGAAGTAGCGCGTCACCACACAAACGGCGTTTGTGACGTTCTGGCGGCGCAGCACCTCCAGCATGGGAATGCCCGCGCTGCCCTGGGGCTCGCCGTCGTCGCTGTAGCGCTCGGCCCCGTCCCTGATGCTGTAGCACCAGCAGTTGTGCCGCGCGTCGTAGTATTTCTTTTTCATCTCCGCGATGAAGGCGCGGGCCTCGTCCTCCGTCTCAACCATACGGACGTGGCCGAGAAAGCGGGAACGCTTCTCGACAAACTCGCTCTCGCCCGGCCCGGTGGGGATCAAATATTCGCTCATGTCTCCCAGTCCTCTTTGGGCTCCACATAGCCCGGGATGTACGCCTTGACCCTGCCGAAGAGCTCCGGCGGGACGATGGCCTCAACTTCAACGCCGTCTTCCGCGTACTCGGTTTTCAAAACCGCCGCCTCCCGGTTGAGGCTGTCCAACAGCCCCGCGGCGGCATAGGGCAGCTTGAGCGTCACATGCCGTTTGCCGCGGTCCAGACGAGCGGAGAGCAGCTGCAAAAGCTCCGCCGCGCCCTCGCCGCTTTTGGCGGAGATGCAGACCGTGTCTTCCCCGTGGGGCAGAATGCCGAAGTAGGCGTCGCACTTGTTGTAAACGCGGATGCAGGGCGTGGCCTCAGCCCCCAATTGACGGATCAGCTCGTCCACCACGCGGGCCTGCTCGGGCCACTCGGGGTTGGCAATATCAATCACATGCAGCAGCACGTCCGCGTATTTGAGCTCTTCCAAGGTCGCCTTGAACGCCTCAATCAGATGGGTCGGCAGCTTGCGGATAAAGCCGACGGTGTCGGAGAGAAGGATCTCCTGCGTCTCGTCGATTTTCAGGCGGCGGGTGGTGGTGTCCAGCGTGTCAAACAGGCGGTCGTTTGCCGGAATGTCCGAGCCGGTCAGACAATTCAGCAGCGTAGACTTGCCCGCGTTGGTGTAGCCCACGAGGGCAACGACGGGCATAGCGTTCTTCTCGCGCCTGCGCCTCTGCGTCCCGCGCACCTTGCGAACCTCGGCCAGCTCCTCTTCGAGCTTCTGGATCTTGCGGCGGATGTGGCGGCGGTCGGTCTCAAGCTGAGTCTCGCCGGGGCCGCGCGTGCCGATGGGGGAGGACCCGCCCGCGGCGGTCTGGCGCACCAAATGGGTCCACATGCCGGTGAGACGGGGCAGCAGGTATTTATACTGCGCAAGCTCCACCTGCAATTGGCCCTCGCGCGTCCTGGCCCGCTGGGCGAAGATGTCCAGGATCAGGCCCGAGCGGTCGAGCACCTTGACGCCCAGCTCCTCCGATAAAACGCGCATCTGGGAAGGGGAGAGCTCGTTGTCGAAGACGGCGAGATCGCACTCGTTTGCCTCGATCAGCTCCTTGAGCTCCTGCACCTTGCCGTCGCCGATGAAGCTGCGGGGATCGGGCGCGGGGCGCGACTGAATGAGCGCGGCGACAGTCTCGCCTCCGGCGGTCTCCACCAGGGCGGCAAGCTCGTCCATGGTCACGTCGCTGGATCGCTCGGAAGCGTCCATACAGGCGGCATTGAGCCCTGCCAGCACCGCGCGTTCTTTTTTGTTTTCGATGTTGTCCATAGATACTCCGTTATTTCAGTGTGAAGAGTGGAGAGTGAAGAGTGGAGTTATGGTATCCCCTTCGGGGATGATTTAAATATGTCGCGAAGCGACTCTTCTCAGATTACGCGGCTCCCACAGATACTCCGTTACAGATACTCCGTTATTTCAGTGTGAAGAGTGGAGAGTGAAGAGTGGAGTTATGGTATCCCCTTCGGGGATGATTTAAATATGTCGCGAAGCGACACCTTAACTCCACTCTCCACTCTCAACACTCCACTCTCGGATTACGCCGCTCCCTTTTCCCCAAAGACCGGCAGACGGCTCGGCTCGGGGGTGACGATCTCGCTCCCGTCGCTGAAGCGCAGCAGGTAGCAGGCCGCGGCGATAAACTCTTCGTCGCTTACGTTGAGGCCGCAGGTCAGAGTCAGCAAAATCTGCCGCTGGGGGACGAAGTTCGGGTCATCCTCGCTCTGACGCCGGGCGTCTGAGAAGTATGAGCTCGGTGTGAGCTTCAAAATCTGGGCGACGCGCTGCTCCCCGACTTTCGCCAGCACGAAGTCCTTGAGGTAATAGGTCGAGATCTGCAGCCGCTCGCTCTCCGGCATGATGAGGTGGGGGTAGCTCCCGTTGTAGATGTCCCGCGCCGCGTCATAGGAGCAGAGCTCCGCCATGACGTAGAGGGCGTCTTCCTCCTTCCCGCCCTTGGGCAGGAACTGATATTCGATATACGCATGCTCGGCAAGCTCTCCTCTTGAGTCCAGCAATACCTCGTGCTCGGTCTTCTTAAGAGAGAGCTTCGGATAGCTTGCATAGCTCTCGGCGAAGACGGCGGAGGGCAGAAAATTGTACGGGAACAACGCCATGCACTGCTTGTGAGTGCGCGTCTCCTGCGTGCTGGTCTTGAGCGCGCCGGGATTGTTCATGTTGAAGAAGGCGGCCTCGTTCCACACGAAGCGCTCGGGGCTGCCGCCGCCGAAGGTCGGGATCGGCGTGCGCACGGGGGTGGGCTTTGCGTCCACCTCCGGCATTTTCCAGGGCTCCAGCTCCTTCTCCTTCC
The DNA here is from genome assembly GCA_902785905.1 of Oscillospiraceae bacterium. Classification (GTDB taxonomy): domain Bacteria; phylum Bacillota; class Clostridia; order Oscillospirales; family Oscillospiraceae; genus Limivicinus. The sequence goes on from CADAAM010000020.1 coordinate 15,798, forward strand.
CGCACCCTGCAAGCGTCGGACATAAAAGGCACAGGAGCAGCAGCGCCGCAATCAGTTGTCTCATACGGCATCCTCCTCACGGAGATGATAATCGTTTGAATGATTGTCATTCTGAACTGACGCTCAGAATGACAGTTGGATTATACCGCACTTTTCCATGTTTGCCAAGCACTAAAACAGTCGATTGGAGCGCTTGCGGCGCCGGTATTCGCCCTTGATCTCCACAAGGATGATGTCGCTGCCGACCTTGACGATTGCCTCCCAGGGGAGAATATAGTCGTCCTCCCGGCCGAGAAGCCCGAAGAACCGGGGCCTCCCCGGGGCGATCAGGGCCGCGATGCAGCCCTCCTTATCGTCGAGCTCCACGTCGCAGACATAACCGAGGCGAAAGCCCGTGTGTACGTCGATGATCTCTTTATAGCGCAGCTCCGAGAAATAGCATGTCAAGTTGATCCCCTCCCACAGGCAGTCTATGCAAGGGGGATTTTGTCCCATTCCGCCGCTTGAGGAAAGTGCCGCACGATGGTATAATCTGACTATCCAAAAAAGGGAGGGTACTGCCATGGGCGAAACGATACGCGAGACCCGCTCGGTCTGCCCGGTCTGCCTGCGCAATCTCCCGGCGCGCCTTGTAAGGGAGGCGGACGGCGCGGTTCTGCTTGAAAAGAGCTGCCCGGAGCACGGCGCTTTCCGCGTCCCGGTCTGGCGCGGCCTTGTCGATTTCGAGCGCTGGACCCTCGGCAGCGAGCCCCTGGGCGGGAGAGGGGGCCTGCGCTGTCCGGCGGACTGCGGCCTCTGTGCCGAGCATGAGAGCGGGAGCTGCTGCGTGCTGCTGGAGGTGACGCGCCGCTGCAATCTCCGCTGCCGCTTCTGCTTCGCGGACGGCGGCGTGGGTGAGGATGCGCCGCTCAGCGAGATGAAGACCGCGATCCGGGATATCTCGCGCCGCTGCGGAGGCCCGCTTCTGCAGCTTTCGGGCGGCGAGCCCACGCTGCGGGACGATCTGCCGGAGCTTGTGGCCTTCGCCAAGGAGGCGGGCTGCGCCTATGTGCAGGTCAACACCAACGGCTTGCGCCTTGCGCGGGAGCCGGACTATGCCCGGAGACTTGCCGATGCGGGGTTGGACATCGTGTTTTTGCAGTTCGACGGGACACGAAACGACATCTATGAGACCCTGCGCGGCGCACCGCTTCTGGAGACAAAGCTCGAGGCGGTGCGGGTCTGCGCGGCGCTCTCCGTCGGGGTGACCCTGGTGCCCACGGTGGTACGGGGCGTCAACGACAATGACCTCGGAGCGCTTGTGCGCCTTGCCGCCTCCCTCGCCCCCGGCGTGCGGGGGGTGCACTTTCAGCCGGTATCCTACTTCGGACGCTTTCCGAAAAAGCCCGACACGGACGCGCGCTATACGCTTGACGAGCTGATGTTCGATATCAGCCGCCAGGCGGGCGTCCCGATCGAGAGCTTCATGCCCTCCCGCTGCGACCATCCGCTCTGCGGCTTCCATGCAAACTACCTCATCGACCCGGACGGCAGACTGCGGCCGCTGAGCTCGATCACCCACTCCGCCCGCACGAGGGGCAGCGCCCGGGACAACCGCGCCTACACGGCACGGCACTGGCTGCGCCCACCCGCCGAGGAGGCCCCGCAGACCACGTTTTCCGACGAGATGGATTTCGACACCTTCCTCTACCGCCTGCGTCAGCAGAGCCTCACCCTCTCGGCCATGGCCTTTCAGGATGCCGTGAACCTTAACGTCGAGCGTCTGCGCCGATGCAGCCTGCATGTCTACGACGGGGGAAAAATCAAGCCCTTCTGCGCAAACTACCTTACGCATATATAAAAAGCGCTGCCGTTCCGTAAGAGTGCGGCAGCGCCGTTTTTTATTCCTTTTTTCCCCGCGCGGGAAGCTGAACCAGCAGGATCGCCGCAAACATCACGGCGCAGCCCAGAAGCTCGCGTGAGCTCATGCGCTCATGGAGCAGCAGCGCCCCGGCGAGCACCGCGAAGACCGACTCGAGACTCATGAGCAGGGACGCCACCGTCGGCTCCGTCATGCCCTGAGCCACCATCTGCAGCGTGTAGCCCACGCCGCCGGAGATGAGGCCGCAGTAGAGGATGGGGACCAAAGCCTCGCGCAGCTGATCAAAGTCCGGTTCCTCCAGGAGAAAGGCCGCGACCCAGGAGAGCAGCGCCACAACGAGAAACTGCACCGCCGCGATCCGGATGGGGTCGGCCCGGCGGGCAAAATAGTCGCAGCAGAGGATGTGTCCGCTGAAAAGCAGCGCGCAGATGCAGACCAGCGTGTCGCCCTCTGTCAGACGCAGCCCCTCTGTCACGCACAGCAGATACATGCCCGCGACGCCGAGACCCACCGCGAGCCACACCCGCGCTCCGCAGCGCCTTTTGAACAGGATGAGGTTCAGTACCGGCACCAGCAGAATATACAGGGCCGTGATAAAGCCGGCCTTGCCCGCCGTGGTGGTGACGATGCCCGCCTGCTGGAAGAGGCTGCCCATGCACAGAAAGAGGCCGCAGCAGAGTCCGCCGACGAGGGATTCGCGCACACCGCCGGTTTCTCTCTTCCTGCTCCGAAGCCGCGACACAAGTCCGACCGCGATCGCCGCGAGACTCATGCGCGCGGCAGTGAAGGTGACGGGGCCGATGCTCTCCATGCCCATGCGCTGAAAGACAAAAGCTGTGCCCCAGATCATCGCCACCAGAAGCAAAAGCAGTGACCCCAGCGTTTTCTGATTGTTCATGCGTCATCACGCTCTCAAAAAAGATAAAAAAGTATAACCCAAATAAACCGGCCTGCGCAAGTGTGGAAAATGCACAACTCTGGTGTTGACTTCGGGTTGCTTCTATCGTAAAATAACTATAATTATTAAAAGCAACTGCTCATGCTTGATACGGATAATTTTATAAAAAAAGGATGATACAAGATGAAACAGGAAGAAAAAGAAGCCAAAAAAGCTGAAAAAGAAGCGAAAAAGAGCGAAAAAAAGGCTGAGGACGCAGAGCTCAAGGCTGAGGCCAAGGAGCTGCGCGCCCACCTGGTAGGCCTGCAGCAGACCGTGCGGGAGAAGGGCCTGCCGATCATCGTGCTGGTGGAGGGCTGGGCCGCCGCCGGCAAGGGCAGCCTGATCAACCAGCTTATCAGCGAGATCGATCCGCGCAACTACAACGTCTTCTCCCCGGTCATCACCCCGGAGTCGGAGGCGCGCTATCCCTTCCTCTATCCCTACGCCAACGCCATCCCGGAAAACGGCAAGATCATGTTCTACGACTCCGGCTGGATGGAGGACTGTGTGCGCAAATACCTGCACCGGGACATCACGAAGGATGAGTACAAAAAGCGCGTGCGCGCCGTGAGCGAGTTCGAGCGTCAGCTTCGCGACGGGGGCTATCTGCTGCTCAAGCTCTTTGTAGACATCAGCGAGAAGGAGCAGCGCAAGCGCATCACCGCCCTGCGCGAAAACTTTGAGACCGAGTGGCGCGTCTCGAACGACGACATCTGGCAGATGAACGAGCACAAGCTCTTTCAGGACGGCTACGAATCGTTCATGGAGAAGACCGGCAAGATCATCCCCTGGCATGTGGTGGACGGCAGCCGCCGCGCCCTCGCCGCACGCGACGCCCTCAAGCTCCTGGTCGGGCAGATCGACAAGACCCTCGAGGAGGGCCGCTATGTCGGCAAACCCTTCAAGGAAAACTTCCCCCTGCTCAGGATGCCGAAGCTCAGCGAAGTAGACCTCTCCCCGGCCCTCACGGACGAGGAGTACCAAAAGGAGCTCAAGAAGCTGCAAAACCGTCTGCACGAGCTGCACAACGTCATCTACCGCAAGAAGATCCCTGTCATCCTCTGCTATGAGGGCTGGGACGCAGCCGGCAAGGGCGGCAACATCCGCCGCGTGGCAAAGCCCCTGGATCCCCGCGGGTTCGACGTGATGCCCATCGCCTCGCCCGAGCCGCACGAGAAAAACCGCCAGTACCTCTGGCGCTTCTGGAAGAGGCTGCCCCGCAGCGGTCACGTCTGTATCTTCGATCGCACCTGGTACGGCCGCGTCATGGTTGAGCGGCTGGAGGGCTTCTGCGAGGAGGACGACTGGAAGCGCGCCTTCAACGAGATCAACGAGTTTGAGCGCCAGCTCACCGACTGGGGCGCGGTGGTTTTGAAGTTCTGGATCCACATCGACCAGGACACCCAGCTCCAGCGCTTCAACGACCGTCAGAACACCCCCGAGAAGGCCTGGAAGCTCACCGAGGAGGACTGGCGCAACCGCGAGAAATGGCCCCAGTATGAGGAGGCCATCGACGAGATGCTGGAGAAGACCAGCACCAAGAACGCCCCCTGGTTCATCATTGAATCCAACGACAAGAAGTACGCCCGCATCAAGGCCTTGAAGATCGTCGTCAAGGCGCTGGAAGAGGCCTGTGAGGAGAGGCTGGCCTAAGGAGTCATCATGTCGCCGAAAGATAAAAAGAACGCCCGCAGCAAGACCGTAACGGAAAAGAAAAACGCCCACGGCAAGAGCGCTTCCGAAAAGAAGAGCGCGGCCGTAAAGAAGGCGGCCATCGACAAGAAGTCCGCCGCCGAAAAGAGACCCCTGCCTGAAAAAAAGGCGGCGCCCGAGAAGACGGCCGTGCCCGAGATCGACTTTGCCGCCGAGCTCAAGGCCGCCAAAAAGAGCATTTACATCAACCGCGAGCTGAGCTGGCTGGCCTTTAACGAGCGCGTCCTGCTCGAGGCCGCCGATCCCGCCGTGCCGCTTTTGGAGCGGCTCAAGTTCCTGATGATCTATCAGTCGAACCTCACGGAGTTCTACCGTGTGCGCATTGGTATTCTGAGCCACCGCATCCTGCTCGCGCCCGACAAGCCTGACCCTCTGTCCGGAATGCTGCCCGAGACCATTCTGAGGGAGGTCCTGCGCGTCACAAATGAGCAGCAGACCCTGATGGAGAGCATCTGGAAGTCCATCCGTGAGGAGCTGCGCGCAAACGGCGTGGACGTGCTGGACTTCAAGAAGATCAGCAAGGTGGATGAGCTGATGAGCAAGAAGCTCTTCGGCGACATCAAAGACCTGCTCTTTCCGAAGATCATCGAACTGAATCAACCCTTCCCCTTCCTGTGGAGCGGGGAGTCGCACGTCATCGCCTTCCTGGGCCGCACGACGGTGCAGAAGCTGGCCCTCATCCCCATGCATCGCGTCCCGGCCTATCTCAGCTTCGAGATCAACGGCACCCAGAAGATCGTCCTCACCACCCAGCTCGTGCGCCATTTCCTGCCCCTGCTGCTCAAAAAGGAGAACCTGAACGTTCTCCAGTCCGCCACCGTGGAGGTCACGCGCAACGCCGACGTCTTCCTCTCTGACGTGGTGGATCGCTCCTCGGACGACGATTTCCGCGTCAAGGTCTCCTCCATGCTCACCAAGCGCAAGCGGGAGATGCCCGTGCGCGCGAGGATCTACGGCAAGCTCTCGGACTATAATCGCGCCCTGCTGGTCAAAAAGCTCCATGTGCCGGAGCGCTGCGTCTTCACCCAGACCGTCCCCTTCGATCTGAGCTTCCGCTCCTGCATCGGCGGACATGAGGGCTTCAAGTATGAGGATCGCCGCCCCTCACGCGACATAGGACTGAAAAAGGGCGAATACTTCTCCTACATCGAAAAGCACGATCTCTTGATGAGCTTCCCGTTCCAGAGCATGATGCCCTTTGTGGATCTCATCTATGAGGCGGCGGACGATCCGGAGGTTTTGTCCATCAAGATCACGCTCTACCGCATGTCCGGCAGCAGCAAGATCGCCGCGGCCTTGGCCTACGCCGCTGACAAGGGCAAGGACGTGCTGTGCCTGTTGGAGCTGCGCGCGAGGTTTGACGAGCAGAACAACATCGACTATTCCGAAATGCTGGAGGACGCAGGCTGCCGTGTGATCTACGGCCTGCCCGACCACAAGGTCCACTCCAAGCTCTGCGTCATCACGCGCCAACACAACGGCAATCTCAGCCGCATCACCCAGGTGGGCACCGGAAACTATAACGAGGTCACGGGCGAGCAGTACACCGACCTCTCCCTCATCACCGCCAAGGAGGAGGCCGGGCTGGACGCCGAGGACGTCTTCACCGCCCTCCTGAACGGGGAGCTTCCGCCCGAGGCACACTGTCTCTGGGTCGCGCCCAACAGCTTCAAGACCCGCGTGCTGGAATTTCTCGACCGCGAGAAGGAGAAGCCCGGGCGTGCCCGGCAAGACCGAGAACATTACGGTCACGAGCGTCGTAGGCCGCTGGCTCGAGCATTCGCGCATCTACAGCTTCGGAGAAGGGGAGGAGCAGCGCCTGTTCATCGGCTCGGGCGATCTGCTCAGCCGCAACCTCGAGCGCCGCGTCGAGGCCTTCATGGAGGTCGTGACGCCCGACACGCGCGAGCAGATCAACACCGTGCTTGACGCCCTGCGCCGCGACAAGGAGAAGTCCCGCCGTATGCTGCCGGACGGCAGCTACGTCCGCGAGAAGGGCGGCGAGGGTACCAGCTCCCAGGAGGCCCTGTACCGGTATTTCAGCGCCTGGAAGGTCGGCACGGAAGCACCGAAGCCCGCCGCGCCCGTCAGCGCCCCTGCGATCCCCGCGCCGAGACCGGCCGCGCCCGCCCCCATCGTCGCCCCGCCGAAGGCGCTGGAGACCCCGCCGACCCAGGAACACGCGGGATTTCTTCAAAAGCTCAGGAGCTTTTTCTCCTAAAGCCCCTCTCTGCCCCAGTGTGCGCACTGGGGCACCTCCCCCAGAGGGGGAGGCAAGCTCAAGCCCCGGCTCCTTCTCCGGAGGGGGAGG
>CADAAM010000021.1 GCA_902785905.1 Oscillospiraceae bacterium
CTTCATGGCGGCCTCCATGTGGTGCTCACCGCGGCAGTTGAAGCAGATCTTCGCGCCCGCGGCGGCATAGGCCTCCGCGATGGCAAAGCCGATGCCGTAGGCGGCGCCGGTGATGAGGGCTACTTTACCTTCCAGGGAAAATGCTTTCATGTCCATGTCTGTATTCCTCCTGTATAAAAATCAGCTTGGTTTTTGGGAATTGTCACTTTTCGTCACTGCCGGGGCGACAGGACGGCGAGGGATCAGTCAATAACCATCTCGGTCTCGCCGTCGAAGAGATAGACGTTCTCAAACGGGATCGAGAAGACGATATTGCTGTCAACCTCGGGTGTGTCGTGCGGGTCGACCTTGAGGATGGAATGTATATCGCCCATGGTGATGTAGACGTTGGTGTTGTCGCCCAGCATCTCGGTCAGCTCCACCGAGGCGGAGAGAACAAAGGCCTTCTCCTGCTCGCCGAGGCGGATCGCTTCGGGACGGAAGCCGAAAACAATCTCCCGGCCCTCATACGCGCCGATCTTCTTGCCAAGCCTGGTGAGATCAAGGCTCTTTCCGGCGATGTCGATCTTCCCGCCCTGCACGCGGGTGCGGATAAAGTTCATGGGCGGCTCGCCGATGAAGCCCGCGACGAAGACGTTGACTGGGTTGAAGTACAGCTCGCGCGGGGTGCCGACCTGCTGGACATAGCCGTCCTTCATGACCACGATGCGGTCGGCCATGGTCATGGCCTCGGTCTGGTCATGGGTGACGTAGATGGTGGTCGCGCCGGTCTCACGGTGGATCTGGGTGATCTCGGAGCGCATGGTGACGCGCTGCTTGGCGTCAAGGTTGGAAAGCGGCTCGTCCATGAGGAAGATGCCTACCTTGCGGATGAGCGCGCGCCCGATCGCCACACGCTGGCGCTGGCCGCCGGAAAGAGCCCTCGGCAGGCGGTCCAGATAGTCGGTCAGGCCGAGGATGCGGGCGGTGTTGCGGACCTTCTCGTCGATATAGTCGTCGTCCGCGCCTTGGAGCTCGAGACCGAAGGCGATGTTGTCATAGACGCTCATCTGGGGGTAGAGCGCATAGCTCTGAAAGACCATCGCCACGCCGCGCTCCCGGGGTCCCTGCTCGTTGGCGCGCCTGCCGTCGATGAGAAATTCCCCGTTGGAGATATCCTCAAGCCCCGCGATCATGCGCAGCGTCGTGGATTTTCCGCAGCCGGAGGGGCCGACAAAGACGATAAACTCGCCCCGCTCCATCTCCAGATTGAAATTGTGGACGGCGTGATAACCGTTCGGGTAGATCTTGTTGATGTTTTTCAGCGTTAAATAGGCCATTCCTGAATCCCCCTTTTTTTCTTCCGCATGGACTAAGCGGATATTCGATATGGACAAAACGGAGTTTCTTTGATAAACTGAGCAGGAAAGGAGCGTGCGGACATGAATGAGATCATCTATGCGGGCAAACATCTGATCACGTTTTCCGTCTCAACACACGCGCATACAAACTGGGAATTTATCTACTGCACCTCCGGTGAGGGGCAGCTGATTTATAACGAGGGGTGTCTCCCCTATAAAGAGGGCGATCTGCTGCTGATCCCGCCGATGGTCTACCACCGCAATGAGAGCAGCACGGGCTTTACCAATATCCACTTCAACATGGCAAACCCGGCCCTTCATCTTGAGATCCCGACTGTGCTGCATGACGACGGCAACCACTTTCTTCTCGACGCCGTCACCGCGATTTTCTATCACTTCAGCAGTGATCCCGGAAAGCAGAGCTTTCTGCTGTCGGCCTACGCCAATCTCTTCCTCGCCCTGGTCACCGTCCATCTGCATGCGCCTGTGCAGAACCCCGTCGTGGAGGAGATCGCGGGCTTTATCATCCGCAACTACCCGGACGAGAATCTGGAGCTGGATCAATACCTGCATTCTCTGCCGTTTAACTACGACTATCTGCGCAAGCTGTTCAAGAATGAGGTCGGCGTCACGCCCCACCGCTTTCTCAGCGATACGAGGCTCCAGGCCGCAGCGGAGCGTCTGTGCCGCAGCGACAAGAACGGACGGAACATCTCGGAGATTTGCCATCTCTGCGGCTTTCGGGAACCGCTCTACTTCTCCAAGGCTTTTCGGAAAAAGTACGGCGTCTCCCCCTCCCGCTATCAGGAGGAGAAGCGGCAGGCGCTCAATTTGCTGAGGGACGGCGAGAGCATCAAGCTCCGCCCAGACGCTTGATCTCCGTATAGCAGAGGACGAAGGGCGCCACGCCCTTGGCGTCGTTTTCGACGACAGGCTCGGAGATGTAGTATTCGTAGCTGCCGTCGCGGCGGCGGTTGTTCTCCGGGCCCAGGCCCGCCACCAGGCAGATGCCGCCCAGGTTGAGCTCTCCGTCTTTGAAAGACAGATATTTTTTCACAATGCCGCGGAAGGTCTTCTCGCCTTGCGCGGCGTATTTTTTCGGCAGTACGCCGAGGCGCGCGCCCTTGAGCATCGCATAGGCCAGCATGCAGCTGCCGCTGGTCTCAAGATAGTTGCCATCACGACCGCCCTGGTCGACCACCTGCCAGAAAAGGCCGGTCTCCTCATCCGCATAGGGAGCGGCGCCGTTAATGAGCTCGGCGAAGATTTCGCACAGTCTGTCTCTCTCCGCGCCGTTAGGGAGGATCTCACAGAGGTCGGCCAGCGCCACGGCAAACCAGCCGATGCTGCGCAGCCAGAAATTCTGGGAGAGGCCCGTGACGGGGTCGGCCCAGAAGGCGGTCCGACTGGCGTCATAGCCGTGATAGCAGAGCTTTTTGCGCTCATCGAACATGTGCAGGCGCACGTTCTCGATCTGTCTGAGCGTATCGCTTACATCGCCGGAGCCGAAGTTCAGCTCATACAGGGCGTAGAAGGGCTGGGCCATATACAGGCCGTCCAGCCAGACCTGATTGGGGTAGATGGCCTTGTGCCAGAAGTTTCCTTCAAAGGTGCGCGGCTGCTCCATGATCTGGCGATAGAGGGTGTCGGCGGCTTTCCGGTACTTCTCCTTCCCCGTCTTCGCGTACAGGGGGAAGAGGACACGGCCCTCGTTGATATCGTCGAGGTTGTATTTTTTGCGGTCGTAGGTCCGTATCGTGCCGTTCTCCTCAACGAACCAGTCGATAAAGCTCTCGGCAAACTTGAAGTAGCGCGGATCGCCGGTGATGTCGCTCATGGCGAGCAGGGCCGTGATCATGCAGCCGTCGATGTAGTTCCAGCTCGCAGGGCGTCCCTCCCGGACGCTCTCGATATTCCAGGCCGTGCAGGAGGGCGAGGATTTCTCGATCAGGCCCTGTACATAGGCGTCAATTTCTTCGTACATCCTTTACTCCTCACAAAAATTGTTCTTCTCAAGCTCCTCTACATGACCAACGAGGAGCTTTTTTCCGTCCACACCCTCGAGCCTCACGTTGTTGAGGCGGATACGGCGGACGTTGTCCAGATACAGTCCCAGACGGCAGCGGGGTTTGGCGAAGTTCTCCATAATGGGGACGCCGGGCTTTGCATCCGGGGAGAAGCGGATATCCACATTATCAAAGCTGACCTCGCCGATCGGGGCCTCGGGCAGGCCGTCGATGTAGCAGGCGGCCACCTCGGCGTCCGTGCAGAACAGGTTTTTGAAGCGGAAGGAGCCCATATAGGGGGTGCGGTCGTCCACGGGCAGCTTTTCGCGCGACCAGACATATTCGCTCTCGCGGTCGGGGTCGCAGCAGTTATACCAGAGGTTGACGGCGACGGGAGTCAATACGCCCTCCATACGGATATTCTCAAAGCTCACACCGTCGATGCGGCAGTTTTTGCCGCGGCCGCGGCGGCTCTTGATGCGCAGGCCTCTGTCAGTCCCGCGAAACAGGCACTGGCTGACGCTCAGCTCCCGCACGCCCGCGCCGATTTCGCTGCCGAGGGTGATGGCGCCGTGGCCGAATTCCATGAGGCAGTTTCGGATGGTATGGTATTCGGCGGGTTTGTTGAATTTGCGGCCCAGCTCGATCTTGCCGGACTTGATGGCGATGCAGTCGTCACCTACGGTGAAGCGGCAGCCGATGATGTCCACATCGCTGCACGACTCCGGATCGAGCGCGTCGGTGTTGGGGCTGTTCTTGGGGGCGGAAATCAGCAGGTCATAGAAGCCGAGCTTTTCGGAGTAATAGGGGTGCAGCTGCCAGGAGGGCGAGTTGCAGGCGTGAATGCCGTGTACGTTGATGTTTCGGCAGCGGTTGAAGAACAGGAGCCGCGGTCTCGCGGTCGGGAAATTGTGGAAGTTTGTCCAGAAGTCCGTATTCTGGGCATTGCCGTCCACCGTGCCGGGGCCGACGATGGTGATGTCCTCGGCATACTGCGCGGTGAGCAGGGACTGGTACATGGGCACGGCGTTTCCCTCGAAGCCGCCGAAATGGACTTCCACGCCTTTCGTATCCGTGACATAACCGGGGATGACGGGATAATCCTCCCTCTGCGGCCAGCCGAGCAGCGCTGCACCCTCGCGCAGCTCCAGCGTGATATGGCTCTTGAGCATCAGCGGGCGGCTGAGCCAGGTCCCCGCAGGGAAGATGAGCCGACCGTTTTCCGGCAGGCAGCCGATGGCGGTCTGGATGGCGGTCGTGTCGTCGTGTACCCCGTCGCCGACAGCGCCGAAGTCGCGCACGTCGATGCAGCAGCGCTCAGCCATGGTCCAAAATTCAACTGCAATTTCAAAAGTCTCGCCGCGCGCTGTAAGGCGATACTCCGTATCCGGCTGGAGACCATACAGGGAGAAGACGTTTCGGTCACATTCATATTGCTCCCGATCATTCAGGAGGACTTTGAATTTCTCCGGGGCGTAATAGGGTTCGCTGTTTTCAAGCTCAAAGCAGGCCGAGCACACGCCGGAGAAAAGAAGCTTCACATTCATAATAATCAATGCCTTTTCGCGTTTTGTTTCGCGTCTGCGAGTATATCCCGCAGGATGCGCTTCATGGTGATGAACAGCAGATCAAAGGCCGTATAGAAGACGCCGAAGAGGATGGGGCCCACGCCGAGAGTGTAGCCGCCCTCGCCGGTGACGCCGTAGATTGCCAGATTCAGCATGGTGTAGAAGAAATCCGTACAGATCAGCAGAACGATAGCGTACAGGATGTTGAAGACGAAGGTGAGATAGCGCTTTCGCGGAAACATCATCCAGCAGTCGTTCGCGCCCGGCGTCTTCGCGTAGTAGCGCAGGATATTGTTGGTGAGGATATCGGTCACGATGCCGAGGGCGATCGCGAAGACAAGCAGCAGATCGAGCCGTGCCGGGATATAGGCGCTCAGGCCCCAGAAGATGAAGAAGCAGACAGAGCCCGCAAACCACATTTTGATGAGGATCGCCTTGGCCCAATCGGAAAGCCGCAGTTTCGGTCCGGAGCGGTACTTGTCCAGCTCCTCTTGCGTCACCTCGGGCGAATTGCTCTCGTCGGCGTCCACCAGGTCGCTTACCGCCCGGGTATGCAGCTTGTAATAATCGGCAGTGGTTTTGTTTTCTTCGGGCGTAGCGCGCCTTTTTTTGTCGCGTGCCATCGTGTTTCCTCTTTTCGCCACGGGAGCATGAGAGCTCCCGTGGCTGTTCAATTAGTCTTCGCCGGAGATGTCGATCACGTCGAGCTTGCCGTTGTCCTCCACGGTGATGGAGGTGTTGATCTTGCGCAGCAGCTTCGTGTAGACGGGCAGCAGCAGCACCAGCGCCACGCCGGCGCCCTCGAGCATGATGTGGTTCTGAAGGACGTTGTAAGCCTGGGCGATGTAGATGGTGGAAGCGTCGAGCTTGATGGGGTTGACCTCACGGGTGAGAGCGTTCGTGATGAGTCCGGAGTAGCGGATGTCACAGAAGATGATGACCGCGAACATCACGAACATCAGGATGACCATGGGGATCACGGGCTTTTTGCGTTTCGGGAAGGCGTTGAGGAAGCACACCAGCGACAGCATGGAGAAGAGCATGGTGGCAAAGCCGCTCAGGCCCATGCCGGGGCCCTGGATCTTGGCTGTGGTGTCGGAGATGTGGGTGAGGTTTAATGAGTAGTAGAAGAAAGCGATCAGGAGCACAACCAGCGCAATGATGGAGGGCTGACGCTTGAGAACGACGAAAAAGCGGCGCAGGAACTCAGGCATGCCGGAGGATTTCTTCTCTTTTGCGCTCATGCTTTACCCCCCTTTCTGATCGCCTCGCCGCTCGCCTTGTCAAAGAAGTGCTTGCGGGCGAAGGCGACGTTGACGTTGTCGCCGGCTTTGTAGTCGTACCAGCCGCGCAGCTTGGCGGAGATGCGGTTGTTGTCGCCGATATGTCCGTGCACCAGGGTGTTCATGCCGAGGTTTTCGTTGGAGAAGACGTTCAGCGCGGTCTCCGTGCCCTCCTGCACATCCTCTGGCCGGACGCCGAGCTCGATCTCCTTGCCCGCATAGGGAAGCAGGATGCCCTTCTCCTCTTCGCTGAGCCTGACTTTGAAGCCGCAGCCCTCGAGGAAGCCCTCGCGCACGGTGGCGTCGAAGAAATTCATGGGCGGCAGGCCGATAAAGCTCGCTACGAAGCGGTTGGCCGGATCGTCATAGAGCTCCAGTGGGGTGCCGACCTGCTGGACATGGCCCATCGACATGCAGACGATGCGGTCGGCCAGGGTCAGGGCCTCGGTCTGGTCGTGCGTGACATAGAGCATGGTAGCCTGCAGGCGCTTGTGCAGCAGCAGGATCTCGCGTCTGGTCGCGCCGCGCAGTTTCGCGTCGAGGTTTGAAAGCGGCTCGTCAAACAGGAAGACCTTGGGGTTTCGGACGATGGAGCGTCCCATGGCCACGCGCTGGCGCTGGCCGCCGGAGAGCTGGCTGGGCTTTTTGTTGAGCTGACTCGTCAGGCCCAGGATCTCCGCCGCGGCGAGGACTTTCTTATGGATGACGTTGGGGTTTTCCTTTCTCAGCGTCAGGGAGAAGGCCATGTTCTCATAGATGGTCATGTGGCCGTACAGGGCGTAGTTTTGGAAAACCATCGCCATGTCGCGGTCCTTGGCCGGGGTCTGGGTGATGTCCTTGCCGTCGAGCAGGAGGTGTCCGGCGGAGATGTCCTCCAGGCCCGCGATCATGCGCAGGGTGGTGGATTTGCCGCAGCCGGAGGGGCCGACCAGGACGATCAGCTCGCCGTCCTTCACGTCGAGGTTGAAGTCAAAGACCGCCTGCACGTTGTTGTCGTAGATTTTATCGACATGCTGAACATTCAGTTGTGCCATACGTTCTCCCCCTCCCTTATGCGGCGACGCCCAGCGCCTCGAGGTGCGCCTTGAGCTGTCTGCTGCGCGTCATGCCGACGTAGGCGCCGATGAACAGGCATACGGCGGACAGGACCAGATAGGCAACGCAGCGGGTAAACTGCGCCGTCTCCATGACGGTGACGGCCTGCTCCTGGATGGTGACCGTGGCGGCGTGCGCCTTCACCGGGTAGATGAAGATGCGGGCGAGCTGGCCGAGGCCGAGCGCGATCATCACGTAGGCGTAGCCGATCTTGTAGTTCTTGATGCCCTCGGAGCAGAGGAAAGCCGCGAGCAGGAAGATCAGGTTATACAGGATCGACGCGCCCATCAGGATGTTGTAGTACCAGGAACCGACATTGGACTCATAGATGCTGATAAAGAAGATCACGTCGAACAGGATGGACAGCAGCGCAAGGCCGGAGGCCATGCTGTTCTTGGTATAGCGCATGCGGTCGAGCCGCACGGTTTTCTCATCGTTCATGCCGTCGCCCCCTTTCCGGCCGCGAGGAGCCGTTTCTCTTCCTTCATCAGGCTGATCTTCCAGACGGTGCAGGCCACGAGGCCCAGCGACACAAGGATGGCGAAGGCGAAGACCGCATAGTGGATATCGAACCAGAAGGTCGACTCGGTATAGGCGGTTTTCCACAGCTCCGCATGGGCCTTGAGCGCCGCGAAATCCACGCGCAGGAAGCGCTCCTTGAAGGCTTCGATATAAAAGTGAGAATCAAACGCGAGGTAGCAGTTTGCCGCGGCAAAGGCGCACACGGTGATGTAGTTGCCGATGTAGTAACGGCGGCGGATATGCGTGTTCGTGATGAACAGCAGGCACGCAAGCAGGATCATGCCGATGGACCAGTGCAGGAAATAGGAGTTCCATGCCTGCATGTTGTAATAGACGATGGAGCCGGGCACGTCGGTCTGGTTGAGGTCGGCGGGGTTGCGCATCGTCGAATACAGGGTGTCGTACAGATCGGTCATGATGCCGAGGGCGTAGAGGAAGATGATTACACTCGAGACAAGCGCCAGAAAGCAAAGGATCTTTTGCAGTTTCAACTGTTTTTTATACATGTTAGCCTCCCTGCTTCGGCCCCGGGCACGAAGGGGAAGCCGCCCCCTCCGTGCCGGGCCCTGAAATTCCGGGTTTGTTTGGGATCAAAGACCGCTTGCTCGATCAGCCGAGGGTCTTGTAATAGCCGAGCAGACGGTTCCAGGCGTCGGTCTTGAGCGCCAGGTACTGCTTGCCGCCCCACTCGTCCGCGACCTTGGAGGCGGAGGCGTCCGCGCTGCCCATGCCCTCCTCGGCGTAGCCGGAGACGATCTGGTTGACGAAGAGGTTCTCGCCGTCCTTGTTCTGGGAGAATCTGCCGTTGGGCGTGAGCTGGGTGTAGGTGTTGATCATGTCATTCTCGGCCTTGGTGGTGGGCAGAACGGTCGGGACGGACATGTACCAGGGGTTGTCGGTCACGGCGAGGATGGGATGCTTGATGGTGCCGAGGGCGATCGCGTTGGAGATGTAGCCCGCGCCCTCGCGGCCGACGTCGGTGGTGCACTGGAACTCAAAGGCCTGGCTCTTGGCAAAGCTCAGCGTGGAGCCGAGGTACTGGCGCGCGTAGTTGGTGTAGTTGCCGCTGGCCTTCTCCCAGAGCTCGGCGCGGGTGGCGTCGGCGATCTCAGGCATCTCCTGGCCATTGAACATGAAGGTCACATAACTGCCGTCGGGATTGGTCTTGATGAAGGCGTCGGGGCCGTAGCTCATGAGGATCATGCCCTCGGGAGAGTAGGCGTAGTCGATGATCTTGAGCGCGGCGTACAGCTTGTCGTCATTGCCCTTGACGCCGGCAGCGGAGATGCCCCAGCCGTCAACCTTGACGGAGCGCCAGGACTCGGTAAAGCGCATGTAGCGGCCGCCCTCGGTGCCGTCCATCCAGCGGGCCACAGGGACCATGACGGCCATGTACTTCTCGCCGTCCTGGAGCTTGCCCTGGCTGGGGTCGTTGAGCAGGGTCTGGGTCTGGTTGTAGTCGTAGTGCATGAAACCGGAGTCGTTCTCGAGGTACTGGGCGGTCTTGCCGTCGGCGTTGTTCATGAAGTTGACGGAGATGAGGCCCTCCTTGCCCATGGCGGTCATGCGCTCAAGCGCCTTGTAGGTGTCGGGATTCTGGCGGGCGTCCTTCAGAGAACCGTCCACGTCAAAGTAGAGGTAATCCTGGCGGGACTCGAGGCCGCGGATGCCGAAGAGGTGGCCGGCGAAGCGCATCACGTCGACGCGGCGCTGGTTGTTGTTGTCCTCACGGGAGAACAGGCCCTGGATGGAGTCGGTGCCGTTGAGGGTCTGGGGGTTGGCGACCACGCAGCGCAGCAGCGCGACGAGCTCGTCCGCGTCCCAGGCGGCGTTCTGGCCGATGAAGAGATTGGAGCGCTCGGTTCCGTAATAGCCGTTGTAGGCCTTGTCGATGTACTCGCGCAGCATGTTCACGGCGGTGACGCCGTCGATGCTGCCGGCCTCGTTCATCTTCGCGACGATGTTGCCGGCGGCGTCATAGTCCTTCGCGATGGTCTCGACAGCGGTGCCGTCGGGGGTAACGACGTCGATCTCGATCTTGCCGGAGGTGGGCATGTAGGGCTCGTAGACGGGGGCGGCGGTATCATTGCACTTGTCGGCGGTGAACTCGCCCTCGCCGTCAAGGAGCTTCTGCACCATGTCGGTACGCATGAGAGGCATGCGCTCGATATCGTTGACGCCGTCAAAGTAGGGGCTGAAGTAGATGGCGCCGGTGTTGGTATTGCCGGTGATGGAGAGGCGGACAATGGGGTTGGACTCGAGATAGGCCTTGAAGTTCGGCATCATATCCAGGTACTCGCCGATGTTCACGACGACGCCCTGCTCGCCGTACTCGGTGAGCTTGGCAGCGGTGCCGGAGACCATGTCTACATCGCCCATGCGCTCTTTCCAGTAGTCAAACTCGTTGGTGGCGGTGTTGCCCTGGTACTTGTCCTCGAACTTGATGTTGAGGCGCTTCTCGACCTCGACCCAGGTGGGCTTGAGGTCGCCCGCGTGGTAGGTCACGCCGTCGGCCAGGGTGATGCCCTCGCCCGCGACCTCTGCGTCAAGGCTCAGGCCGGTCTTGGTGGAGTTGTAGCCGGTGGCCATGCGCAGCGTGGTGCCGGGGGCGTAAGTCAGCTCTTTGGCCGCAGCGGCCTCGGCGGCGGGAGCCTCCGCAGCGGGAGCGGCGGCAGCGGGCGCCTCGGTGGCAGCGGGCTGAGAGAACTGGTCAATGTCGATCTTCTTGCCGCAGCCGCCGAGCAGGCCTGCGAACATCACGAGGGTCAGCAGCAGCGCGATCACGGTTTTGCTTCTTTTCATGGATATCCTCCTCAAATAATACTTCTTATGTTTTACCGGAAACCGGTTAAAGTACTTATTCCTTCACGCCGCCGACGTTGGTGCCCTTGGCGAAGTACTTCTGGATAAAGGGATAGATGATCAGGATCGGAACGATGGAGCAGACGATCAGCGCGTAGATGACGGAGTCGGAGGCGTAGGGCTGGTTCCAGCCGGCCATGGCCTCGGCATCCGTGAATTCCTCGAGACGCAGACGGATGAAGACCTGCAGCGGGTGTTCGTTGGAGTTGGAAATCATCTGGCGTGCCCAGAAGTAGCCGTTCCAGCGGGAGATGCCGAAGAACAGGGCGACGGTGGCGATGGTGGACTTGCACATGGGCAGGTAGACCTTGGTCAGCACCTGGAACTCGCTCGCCCCGTCGACGATGGCGGCCTCCTCGATCTCGCTGGGGACGCCCTCGAAGGCGTTGCGCAGGAGGATGATGTTCATGGCGGCCATGCCCATCGCGATGACGACGAGCCACTTGTCGTCCATGATGCCGATGGCGTTGAAGACCTGCTTGGTGTCCAGGTAGTTGAGGTACTGCGGCACGATGCCTGCGGCAAACCACATGGTGAACACCAGGAAGAAGTTGAAGAACTTCCTGAACAGCAGGCGTTTCTTGCTCAGGGCATAGGCGCCGAGGATGGAGTAGAACAGGGCCCATACCGTGCCGTAGAAGGTGACGAAGAGGGTGTTCGAATAGGCGTTCCAGAACATGTTGTCGTTGAACATGCGCTTGAAGGCGTCAAACTGGATATCCTTCGGGAAGAGGACGATCTGGCCGTAGTCAACGGCGGCGCGGCCGGAGATCGCGGCGGAGATCGCGTAGACGAAGGGGTAGAGGCAGGCCAGCGCGAAGATGGTGAGCAGGGTGTAGCTGATGATCTTGAAGATCAGCTCGGACACTTCCAGCTTTCTTTTCATTGCCGTCCCCTCCTATCAGTAGAGTGAAACATCCGACGCCTTGCGCGCGATGGTGTTGGCGCCGATGACCAGCAGCATGCCGACCACGTTGTTCATCATCTCGGCCGCGGAGGCGATGCCCTTGGCCGCGCCCGCGAGACCGTAGCGCTGGGCGAAGGTGGAGACCACGTCGGCCGTCACATAGGTGTTGGTGTTGTAAAGAAGCAGAACCTTCTCATAGCCGATGTTGAGCAGCGAGCCGATACGGGTGATGAGCATGATGACGATGGTGGACAGGATGCTCGGCAGGACCACATAGCGCATCTGGGCCCACTTGCCCGCGCCGTCGATCTGCGCCGCCTCATAGCTTGTGGGCGAGATGGCGATGATTGCGGCGAAGAAGACGATGCTGTCATAGCCCGCGCTCTCCCAGATGCCGCTGATGATATAGATCGGTCGGAAGAAAGCCGGGTTATTGAGCATGCCCGCGTTTGCCACGTCCTGACTGATCCATCCGAGCCTGGCAAGCGCCTGGGACACGATGCCCATCCCGCTTGTCAGCGAGCCCTGCTTGACCAGCATCACGACCAGGGAGGTCATAACGACCGTGGACATGAACTTCGGCAGGTAGGTCAGCACCTGATAGACGCTGCGGGCGATGTTGGATTTGATTTCATTGAAGAACAGGGCCAGGATGATCGGCATGGGGAAGCCGAAGCACAGGCCGTAGAAGCTGAGGATGAAGGTGTTGCGCATGGCGCGCCAGAACTCGGCGGACAGATCGTCCCCGCCGATGAGCAGGCGCTTGAAGTACGAGAAGCCGGAGAAGAGCTGTTCCGAAACGGGCAGCACCTCGTCCGATACCTTGAAGCAGCCCAGCAGCTCGTACATGGGGAAGTAACGCCAGAACAGGAATACCAAGAGCATGGGGATCAGCATGAGGTAGAGCCGCCAGTCCTTCAGGATCGAGCGACCGACGTGCAGCCAGTAGTGCTTCTCCACGTCGTCGCGGACGGCCTGTTCCGGGCTCTCGCGGTACAGGCCCGACACCTCGTCGTAGATGAGAAAATCTGCCGCTTTTGCTTTCATCAAAATCCTCCTTTTTCCTCTTTGTGAATGCGCAGAAGATAGTGCTTTTGATCTTCAAGGATTCCATCCGCCCGCCGCGCGATCCAGAGGATCAGCCCGGTGAAGAGGAGGGAAAGCGTGTCCGTGGTAAAAAAGCCGAGGGCATTGCGGGGCGGGGCTCCGAAGGCCATGGCGAGCAGCATGCGCCCGAGCTGCATCAGCAGAAGCACTGCGAGGCCGAAGCACACGCTCAAAAATCCGTCGCTCCGGATTTTCTCACCGCCGAGCCTGCGTAAAGGCAGCAGCATCAGCAGCGAGAGGAGGTTTCCGCCCGCGTAGATCAGGAGCTGTTTCCCGCTTCCGTGGGAGGCGAGGGCGAAGATGAGGCCGCCCAGGGCCGCGTGGATGGCCGACCAGGGTCCCCAGCGCAGCATCACGATCGCCGTCAGCGCGCCGACGAGCGAGACGGTGTAGAGCTGATCGGGAAACCAGCGCGTGGCGGAGGTAACGAGCAGCCACTCCGACACGCACAGCATTGCCGCAAAGAGCGCAAGGTCAATGGTGCGGTATTGCCGAAAACTGATTCGTCGTTTCATGACGTTCCTTCAAGTTGGTTAGTTTGTTTTTTCCGTATTACATGGGTCTGTCCCTATTGTCAGTCTCATTTTACCAGCTTCTCTCCGCTTCCGACATGTCTTCGGCGGAGAACTTGCATGGACAAAACAGGCCCCTTTGACAAATGCGTTGCCCCTCCCCTGTCGGCGTGCTATAATCCGTTTGAGCTCCGCGGCCGTCCTTCTTAATGTCCTTTTTAATATAGAGGACAAGTTTTGCGGAGAACAGAGAGAAGGGATTTTTCTTATGCATGAGATTTTCGTCAGGCCGGGAGAGGATCTTCAGACCGCGATCGACGGCTGCGAGCCCGGCGGCGTCATCCGCCTTGAACCGGGCGTGTGGCGGCAGAAGCTGACGATCCGCACCCCGGGTCTGCGCCTGGTCGGAAGCGGTGCGGACAGAAGCGTTCTGATTTGGGACGACTACGCCAAAAAGCCGGACGCCGAGGGCCGTGAGTACAACACCTTCCGGACCTGGACGGCGGCGGTCTGCGCCGACGATATTTCCATGGCGGACCTTGCGATCGTCAACGATGCGCTCAATCCCGCCGAGAAGGGTCAGGAGGTCGCGCTGAGCGTTTACGGCGACGGCTTTTCGATGGAGCGCTGCCTGCTGCGCTCGACCCAGGACACGCTCTTCCTCGGTCCCCTGCCGAAGGATCTGATCGAGCGCTATGACGGTTTTCTCCCGGACGAGCTGCGGCAGGACCGCCCGCTGTGTCAGCGTTTTACGGACTGCCGGATCGAGGGCTCGGTCGATTTCATCTTCGGCTGCGGCGAAGCGCTGTTTGAAGACTGCGAGATCGTCTCCGTCTTTGACGGGCGCGATCACGGCTATGTCGCGGCGCCCGCGCACGCGCTCGAGCAGCGGGAGGGCTTCACGTTCCGGCGCTGCGCCTTCTTGCGGGGCGAGGGCGTCGCGGACAGCTCCGTCTTCCTCGCGAGACCATGGCGCGACTACGGGCTTGCCCGCTTTGAGGACTGCCGCTGCGAGGCGCATATCAAGCCCGAGGGCTTCAATCCCTGGAGGGATTCCGGCCGCGACCGCACGGCAAGGTTTTTTGAAACGCCAGCCGTGCAGGGCAGGGTTTCGTGGTGCAACAGGGAGTGAGAAAGGTGAAATTACACGCTACGGTAAAGCGTTTCGAGAAACTCTCTTGACTGGACGGCGTTGTCGTTTGTGGTGTTTTCCAGCGACGCCTGAATCCAGGGTTTTCGTGCCTTGATAAAGCGGAGGATCTCCGTATAGTCCATCTCCCCCGTCCCGGCCGCGACGCTGACGAGTCTGCCGTCCGCGCGGACGAA
Source organism: Oscillospiraceae bacterium (assembly GCA_902785905.1). Taxonomy (GTDB): domain Bacteria; phylum Bacillota; class Clostridia; order Oscillospirales; family Oscillospiraceae; genus Limivicinus. The sequence goes on from CADAAM010000021.1 coordinate 14,529, forward strand.
GTCCTTCAGATGCACCATGGCGATGTGATCGCAGAGCTTGTCCATCGCCTCACCGATCACGTGCTCGCGCGCATCGACATTCTCCATGCCGAGCAGATTCACGGGGTCAAAGATGATCCGGAGATTCGGGCTCTGCATCGCTTCCAGCACCTCGAGCGCCCGGTCGGCGTTATAGACGATATGGTTCCATACCGGCTCGATGGCGAGCAT
>CADAAM010000022.1 GCA_902785905.1 Oscillospiraceae bacterium
GCGCATGATGCCGGCGCCCATCGGGGTATTGGGCGCGTGCTCGATCTGGCTGTCGGTGGCGTGCTGGTGGAAGGCGTAGGCGATCTCCGGGTGCTTGAGGCAGAACTTCTCATTAATAAGAAGGAACTCGAAAATGCCGGGCGTGTAGGGGGGCAGGAGGTAGATCTCCAGCCCCACCTTGGGCACGACGACCTGGACGACGAGGCCGATGTCCCAGATCTCATGCAGCACCTCGCGCGTGCGCTTGACGCTCATCCCGGCCTTGCGGGCGATGATGGGCACGAACGCGGGCTTCATGTCGGTCAGGGCGAGCATGACGCTGATCTGCTCGTCCGTGATCCACTTTTCAAATACGCGGTACTCCGCGCAGTCGGGGGTGATTTTGTAATGTCCGCCGTTGATTTTCTCACACAGGCGGATCAGGTTTTCTCTGACTGCCAAGACTGTTTCTCCTATCCGTGTCTCAGGCGGCGGGAGTGGCCTCGGGAGCGGCTTCGGGCAGAACGATCGGGGTGACGCCGGTGGGGGCTTCGCCGATGCCGTTGAGCACATCATAGAGAATCTGGTCGCTGGAGGAAACGGCAAGAACGTAGTCGCTGTCCTTTGTAAACATTAAATAAATGAAGACATGGGCATCGGGGTCGTCAATATGAACAACGTCCTCCATTGCCTGGCACATGGGGGGCAGTTCGTTAAGAGTCTCGTTGTAGCCGGCAATATAATCCTCGCCGCCGAGATCGGCGCCGAGTGCGACAATCTCAAAGTGTTCAACATACATCTTGTAGATGACGTTGCGGCCGTCTTCGGTGAGCGAGTAGACGCCCATAAAGGGCATCTCCTTACTCTGACGCTCTTCCAGCTCGACCGCGTTCAGCTCGTCCACCATGGGCTGGAGATTGACGGGCTCGCGCTCGGGCTCGGGGGTGGGTTCGGGCGCGGCTTCAACGGCGGGGGCGGCATCGGCGGCGGGAGCGGCATCAGCGGCGGGAGCGGGGTCGGCGGCGGGCACGGAGGACGCCTGGGCGGCGCCGGAATCGCCGCAGGCGGCGAGAACCAGGCAGAGGCATACGAGCAGCAGAATGGTTGTGATTTTTTTCATTTCGATTTTTCTCCTGTTTCATTATAATAAAGTGATGCGCTGATCGCTTATCAATGTACCACAACCCGCGCCCCGCGTCAAGACAAAGCGGACGGGCGCCGTATACAGAGCACGCGGCGCGTTTGTAAAATCTTTAAAATTCGATTTAATAATTTTGAAATAAACTCTTGACAAAGCGGATGCGGCGATGTATACTGTGGCCACACGAAGGGAACCTGAACCCCTTACGTGGAAATTTTTAAGGAGGATATTTCCAATGAAGAAACTGCTTGCACTGGTTCTTTGCGTGATGCTCTTTGTCAGCATCATCCCCACCGCCGCTTTCGCTACTACCCCCAAGTCCGCCGGCGAGATCATCGGTCCCGCGTATGCTGCTCAGAAGGCGCTGTACAACAAGATCGGCCAGTTCGGCGTGTTGAACACCATCGCCGGCCTGTACAACGGCTTCCTGAAGGCTTACCCCAAGTACATCGAAGCTAAGGACCTGAAGGCTCTCGCGGACGCGTTCACCGATGTCAAGGAGAACCCGGATCACTGGGGCACCACGAATGTCAACAACATCATCGCTGTCGCCTACAATAATGCTGCTTTTGCGTTCGTTAACAACGCTGTCGTTCCCGCTATCGAGAAGGAGCAGAAAGCTGTCGAGGCGAAGATCGACGCTCTGAAGCTCGGCTGATCTGCAAAGAATCTGAGTAATATCGATCCTGACAATCGATAAAGCTGCACACTCCCCGAAAGGGGAGTGTGTTCTTTTTATATCGGCCACGGGCCTTCCGCCCTGCATGACGCGGCGCCCATCGCGCGTATTCACCGTTGGGGCGATCTTGCGGTCAACAGCTCATACTAGAACCTCATGAAAACCTTTAATCCCTTAAAGGTTTTCATAGCGCCATAAGGCGCGTAGAGGTTCTTGTATGAGACGTGTTTTCAGCGTTTTCTTGATTAAAGAATTTAATCAAGAAATAGTATCAAACACCCCGCATGGGTGTTTTTTCGCATCTGTTTCGGCTGCCGCGACAGCGGCGGGAAACAGGCGTTTCAATCAAATCTTTACTGTGGAAGAGGAGCTTTCACAGTAATATTTTGCAAGTTGCTTAACAATTATGAAACAAACTCTTGACATTCAGCATAACTTGGCGTATATTACCAGAGTGAAGACGGTTGCTCCGTCTTAGACTATAAGGAGGATATACCAAATGAAGAAACTGCTTGCACTGGTTCTTTGCGTGATGCTGTTTATCAGCATCGTCCCCACTGCCGCCTTTGCTACTACCCCCAAGTCCGCCGGCGAGATCATTGCTCCCGCGTATGAAGCAATGTACAAACTCTATAATACGCTCCGTACGTTCGATGCAGTGAGCAAGGTCGCCGGCCTGTACAATGGCTTTGTCAAGGCTTACCCCGACGCATTCAAAACCCCCAAGGGTATGGAGGCGCTCAAGACGCTGAAGGACGCCTACGCTGCTGTTAAGAAAGATCCGAATGAGGGCGCGACTCAGTTCGGTCTTGCCATCGGCGCTGTCTATGGAGCTGTCGGCGACTACATCATCGACAAGACTGAAAACGAGTTCAAGACGAAGAGCGACAAGGTGATCGCTGACACAAAGACGACTGCCGCTTCTATTATGGCTTCCGCCGACACCGCTCTCGCTGCGGCAATGCCTAAGTAACCGGCTGTTGGCCGATTGAGAACCAAAACAGCATATCGATCCTGACAATCGATAGAGAATCACGTCCCGAAAGGGACGTGATTCAGACTGTAGACAAAGCTTTGCAAACCAAGTTGGTCTTGTAAGGGGGATCTGTGAAGGGGGACGGGGAGTCCCCCTTCACGTACAATCCATGCAAAAATGGGAACTTTTTCGGAAGTTTTGTCGACAGCTTGAATCACGTCCCGAAAGGGACGTGATTTTTTTGCGTTCAAACAGGGAGACAAAATGTATGAAAATAGATTGTGGAAAAGAAAAATGTAAACAAAATTATGTAAATAAAAAGAGACTGAAAACGGGAGTTTGCAACAATACTCGATCCTGTAAAATTGTTGTTGAAAACTAAAAACAATTCATAAAGAGAGATAAAAGCGAGAGAAAATGCTCTAAAACTTAAAAAAACAGAATAAAATCCGAAATATCTCTTGACATTGAAAAACAGATTATGTATAATACATTATGTAAAAAGAAAACGCAAAAAAATACATAACTTAAGGAGGATATACAAAATGAAAAAACTGCTTGCACTGCTTCTCTGCGTGATGCTGTTTGTCAGCATCGTTCCCGCATCCGCCTTCGCCGCTTCGGAAGGCAATGCCGTCAGCCTTTACCCCGCCGTTGAGAAGATGCAGAGCCTGGACAATGCGTATGCCCAGTTTGCCGCTGCCTATGTTATAAACAACGGCTATAAAGGCTTCATGGAGATGAGCAAGATTCTGGGACCCAACGCCGGCATGGAAGCTGCTGAGGAAGCGGAAGATCTGGCCAGCTATTTCGATATCTTCATCGACTATGTGAAAAGCTTGAAAACCGGTATGAGCTATGAGGGACTGTACATTTTGTTTATCCCGGAACTGATGTATCACTTTAATGAGGCAACAGAGGACGTCGGAGAAGATATAGCCGCCGTATACGAAACCGCGCAGGGCAATCTTGATACCGCGATCTCAAACTTGGAAAAGGTCTTTGAATGAGCAGTACATAACATCGGGACTGTACAAAACAGCCCCGGATATACAGGAGACCGGGGCGGCTGTTTCAGCCGACCCGGTCTCCTGTATGTTTTGTTTTAACAGCTTTTGATCAAAGCGATCCCGTTTCCATACAGGATTCGCGCGCTGAACGGAGCCGCCTTTCATACTAGAACCTCATGAAAACCTATAGTTTTCATAGCGCCATAAGGCGCGTAGAGGTTTTTGTATGAGACGTGTTTTCAGCGTTTCACGCTGAAAACGACGCAGTTCCTGCGGCTTTCTTGATTAAAGAAATTAATCAAGAAACAGTATCAGCTCATCATTGCCTGTACGCCGCACAGGCGCAGCGCTTCCGTGGAGAGCAGCTCGCACGGGATATCCGCGCACCGCAGTTCCTCAAGAAAACACGAGAGGAATTTCGTCGATGAAAACGGCTGCATGAAGGCGAGGAAAAAGCTGTGATTGATGCACGTCAGCTCGCATAACAGATCTGTTACCGGCTTCAGGGTCGTCACGATGTACAGCTCTTTCACATAGGGGTCCAGCGGCCCAAAGCTCGCGGTTCTCGGATAGGAGACGCTGAAGCTTGCCAGCGGGATCTCTAAAGACGGGTTCGGCAGCATGCGTTTTCTCTCTTTGATCTCCCAGACGGAGTTTTCCGGCTGGGCCTGCAGGATGAGCTGGCCCCGGGCCATCGTGCAGGTCTTTGTGATGTCGTTCAAATCCAGGCTCTTCGGAAATTCCAGCAGATTGTTGCCCGCAAAGAGGTGATAGTTGTCATGGTTTCCGAGTATGGCCTTGTGATCCACGGCCACGAAAATCGTGACCGGCTTTTCGCAGTCCGGATCATAGCGTCTGGCCGCCTTCGCCAGAAACACGGAGAGCAGCACGTTGGGGCTTGCGTCCTTTTCCCTGCAGTAGCTCATGACCCGCTCTTCGGGGAGCTTCAGGTAAAACACTCTCTTGTCAAGCTCCATGCCGCCGGCAAGCCGGAAAAAATCCGGGATCGGTTTCTTCCTGTAGAGCGGGGCCTCCGCGGCTTTGAAATCCAGATTTGCAAAGGGGTCGCCGATTTCCGACTCCGGGATCTCTTCACCCGGCAGGCGAAATCCCTCTGGATCAAAGGTCCTGCCGCTTGCTCTGGACAGGTACAGAAACATCACGCTTTTGATATAGGGAAACACACCCGCCCCGTCCGTCAGATCGTGGGGGAGCTCAAAAGCCAGCCTGTGACCCTCATACTTCCAGGCCGCGAGATGGTAGTTTGATTCCTCGGCATTCAGGAGTATCGGTGCCCAGCTGTTCCGAACGGTCATCGGCAGCTCGTTCGGAACGGTGACGAGCTCGCCTTCCTTCCGGGCGGCCCTGACGTAAAAATAGGGAAAGCGGACACGCAGTTCCTCGACCACGGACCGCAGGATCTCCCCATCCACCGGCTCGTGCAGGGTTACGATGATGCCCATGAGATTGAGCTGTTCGGGCGATGATAAATCCAGGCGCGGTTCATAGTATTTCAGCATAAATCATGTCCCTCTTTCGATCATGTTGATACGGCCCGCGATCGGCACATAAGCGCCCTGTGCAGACTGCAGACAACCCCCTGCAAACCAGGCTGGTCTTGTAAGGGGGATCTGTGAAGGGGGACGGGGAGTCCCCCTTCACGTACAATCCGTGCAAAAATGGGAACTTTTTCGGAAGTTCCCATTTTTGCGCCCTGTGCGTCTTATCTGGACCTGCGGAACATAAAAGCGCGCGCGGCCCGAATGGCGATCTTGTAGGGGAGGGGACGCAGCGCCCGGTCGGCCTCCTGCAGCTTGTCCCGGATCGGGATATTCTGCGGACAATGCTGCTCACATTTGCCGCAGCGGATGCACTGGGAGGCAAAGGCCGGTTCCTTTGTCAGGCCCACCGTCTGGATAAACTGGCTGCGCCCGGCGGCCTTGGATTCGGAGAACATGGTGTTGTAGCTGCGGAAGATGCCGGGGATGTCCACGCCCTTGGGACAGGGCATGCAGTAGCGGCAGCCGGTGCAGCCGACCTTCTCCTTCTCGCGGATGGCGCGCTTGACCTTCTCCAGCGTCTCAAAATCCGCCTCCGTAAAGGCGCCCGCCTCGGCCTCGCTTGCCGTGCGGCAGTTTGCCTCCACCATCTCAACGGAGTTCATGCCGGACAGAACGACGGTGACCTCCGGCTGATTATACAGCCAGCGCAGGCCCCACTCCGCCGGGCTCCAGCTCCGGGCGCTCTCCCTCATGGCCTGCTTTGCCGCCTCGGGCAGCATGTTGACCAGCTTCCCGCCGCGCAGCGGCTCCATGATCATCACCGCAAGGCCCTTTGCCGCGGCGGCCTGCAGACCGGCCCTGCCCGCCTGGGAGACCTCGTCCAGATAGTTATACTGGATCTGACAGAAATCCCAGTCATAATCGTTCAGGATCTTCAGAAAATTCTCGGTGTTCCCGTGATAGGAAAAGCCGATGCTGCGGATCGCGCCGCTCTGCTTCTTCTCCGCGATCCAGTCCAGGATACCGACCTTCTTGAGCTTTTCCCACATGGCCACGTCGGTCAGATGGTGCATGAGGTAATAATCGACGTAGTCCGTGCGCAGGCGGCTGAGCTCCTCCTGGAAATAGCGGTCCAGGGCCGCGCGGTTTCCGACCAGGTACTGGGGCAGCTTGGTCGCCAGATTGATCTTCTCGCGGATGTGGTTGCGCTCAAAGATTTCGCCCACTGCGGCCTCGCTCCCGGGGTAGATATAGGCGGTATCATAGTAATTGACACCGGCCCGGTAAGCGGCCATGAGCTCCTTTTCGGCCTTGTCGACGTCGAGGCCGCTGCCCTTCCTGGTAAAGCGCATGCAGCCGTAGCCCAGGATGCTCAGTTCGTTTCCTTTTCGATCTTTTCTGTATTGCATTTGATTCCCTCCCTCGGTCAAAGCAGCGGCTGAAACGGCCGCTGCTGTCCCTCCCGCGTGTTGACGGCCGGACAAAGTGTCCCTGCATGTTTTATATAACGGAAATACAGGGGTTTTTATAACGATTTATACTGGTCTCCCATAAAACGGCTTAAAGCCGTTTTATAGCGCCAAAGGCGCGTCGGAGACCTATGAGACGTGTTTTGTGCCCAAGGGCACAACGAAAAACAGTATTACAGTATACGCACCGGAGCGGTCGGCGTAAAGCCCTGTTTTGAGAGAGAAGCCCGCCAGGGGAAAGGCCTCCCGCACCCCGGTCTCACGCCGAACGGCGGTCAGCTCAGGGATCCCGGCGCGGCGCAGGCTCCGGGACGAGGCGTCTGATCTCCTCCTCGAGGACCTTGCCGCGTATCGGCTTTTCAAGATAGCCGTCGAAGCCCTCCCGGCGGCAGAGCCTCTCCATGTCCGCGCCGATATTCGCCGTGAGGCAGACGATCCTGCAGCCGCAGTTCAGGCCGCCCTCCTGGTCCCTGATCCGGTGCAGGCACTCGAACCCGTCCATCTCAGGCATCTGGTGATCCATGAGGATCAGATCATAGCGCCTTTCCGCCGTGAGGCGCAGGGCCTCCGCGCCGCTCGCGGCGGTGTCGAGGCTGACGCCGCTGTCCTTGAGGAGCTTCTGCACCACCTTGAGGTTCATGGGCGTGTCGTCCACCGCGAGCAGCCGAAGCTGCGGGGCGGCAAAGGCGCCGGCGGGGCGGGCGCTCTCCTCCCGGCGCGTGCGCTGCAGGTTCACCACGCCCACAGGCGCGGCGTCCGCGACGCCCTGGGGGATTTCGATGTGGAAGTTGGAGCCCTTGCCGTACTCACTCGTAACGGTCACGCTGCCGTCCATCAGATCGAGAAGCTGCTTCACGATGGACAGGCCCAGGCCCGTGCCCTCGATGGCGTGGTTGCTCTGCTCGTCCATGCGCTGGAAGGCGGAGAAGAGATGCGGGATGCTCTCCTCGCGTATGCCGATGCCGGTATCCGTCACGTCGTACACGGCGCGGAAGACGCCGTGCTCGTCCGTCCGACCGGAGATGGCGAGGGTGACCGAGCCCTCCCGCGTGTATTTCACCGCGTTTGAGACCACGTTCAGCAGCACCTGCTTGATGCGCACCTCGTCCCCGTGCAGGGCCGTCGGCATGGCGGGGTCGACGCGGATCACAAGCTCCAGCCCCTTCTCCTGCGCCCGCAGCCAGACAAGGCTCACGATGTCCGACAGCATGGCCGTCGTGCGGTAATCCGCGCACACGATCTCCATGCCGCCCGTCTCGAGCCTGGACATGTCCAGAATCTCGTTGATGGTGTGCAGCAGCAGCTTGCCCGCGATCTCGATGTTCTCCGCGTTTTCGCGCACCTCGTCCGGGATGCTCTCGCGCAGCGTGCTCTCGTTAAAGCCGATGATCGCGTTGACGGGCGTGCGGATCTCATGGCTCATGCTGGAGAAGAAGCGCTTCTGCGCGCGGTTGAGGTCTTCGATCTGCTTCTTCTGCCGCTGGACGATGCGGTTTTCCTCGGCGTAGACCTCGGCGACGAAGGCAAAGAGCGCGCAGACGAGCAGCGTCACCAGCAGCACCGCGAGAAAGGACTCGGCATGCTCCACGGCGACCGTATGCACGGTCAGAAGCTCCGGGTGCAGATAGGCGGCGGCAAAGCAGCAGCCGTCGACCGTGACGCACAGAAGGAGGGAGGCGACGCGCTCCCACTTCTGGGTGACGAGAAACACATAGATCAGCGCGAAAGCGGCGACCGGCGGCGAGCCGCCGTAAATGCCGCCGGAGGAGAAGAAGGTCAGCGGGTAGATAGAGAAATAGAGCAGACCCGAGATCGCCGCGCCGAGGCGCATGCGCCCCGAGCGGAAGGTGAGGGAGACGGTCATCGCGAAAAGAAACGTGCCGAAGAGCATCACGGCGACGCTCAGCGCGTTCTCGTTCAAAATCGCCGTATAGATCGTCACAATGACAAACTCCGCGAGGGCGATCGTGGAGAGGAGCTGAAAGAGCCTCCTGCGCAGATGGATGTCCGGGTCCAGGACATGCCGGAAAAAGTCACGCATGGCCGCGCCCTCAGAGTGCCGCGCGCAGGGCGTCGAGCAGCGCCGCGTATTGCGCGAGGAAGGGCCCGTGCGCCTCGGCAATGCCCGCCGCGTCCTCCGCCCTGGCCGCAAGCTCCAGCTCCCGCGCGCGCTCCGACAGGGCCTTCGCCCCGATCATCCGCGACGTGCTCTTGAGCGAGTGGGCGCGGATCGCGTAATTCTTCCAGTCGCGCGCGGCGTAAAACGCGCGCAGCTCAGCCTGCCTGTCTTCACCCTCCGACAGATATTCCGCCAGCATCTCCTCATAAAATTCGGGGTCGTCCGCGCAGCAGGCGAGACCCTCCTCCGTGTCAAGGCCGCAGGCCCCCAGAACTTCCAGTTCCGCCATGGTCAAACCTCCCTCATCGTATAGTCCGTATCCTCGTCGATCATGTCCAGCAGGATGGCCGCAAAGCGCGGATCGAACTGGCTGCCGCTGCAGCGCTCGATCTCCGCGCGCACGCGCTCGCGCGGCATCAGCGCGCGGTAGCTGCGGTTGCTTGTCATGGCGTCGTAGGTGTCCGCCACGGCGATGATGCGCGCGACCTCCGGGATCGCCTCGCCCTTGAGGCCGTCCGGATAGCCGCGGCCGTCCCAGCGCTCGTGATGCCAGTGCGCGCCGAGCCTGAGCTCCGGCAGATCGTCGATCTTGCCCAGGATCTCCGCGCCGACGGCGGGGTGCGTCTTGATGACGGCAAACTCCTCGTCCGTCAGACGGCCGGGCTTGTTGATGATCGCGTCGGAGATGCCGATCTTGCCCACGTCGTGCAGCAGGCCCATCATATAGACGCTGTCGAGCTCCTGCTCAGAAAAGCCCGCGCGCCGCGCGATCTCCCGCGAGTAGGCCGCCACGCGGGAGGAGTGGCCGTGGGTGTATTTGTCCTTGGCGTCGACGGAGGCCGCGAGCGCCTGCACGATCTGGATATAGGCGCGGGCCAGGCGCTCCGTCTTGACGCGGATCTCCTGCGCCATGTCGCGGTGCAGGCGGTTGAGCTCGATGGTGTTGCGCACGCGCTTGAGCAGCACCTCCGCGGCGAAGGGCTTTCGGATGAAATCCGCCGCGCCCGCGTGGAGACCGGCCGTCTCTGTCTTGACGTCCTCGTCGCCGGTGAGAAAGACGACCGGTACGTTCCGGCAGACGGGGTCGGTCTGGATGAGCCGGAGCAGATCAAAACCGCTGGCGTCCGGCATGTGGACGTCCAGCAGGAAGAGGTCCGGGACCTCCCCCTCCTCAAGCCAGGCGCGGAACGCCGCGCCGGACTGGCAGCAGCGGCTCTCGATCCCGGCCTTGTCAAATACGCGCCTGAGCAGTCTCAGGCTCATGCCGTCGTCGTCGACGACAAGGATGCGCTCGTTCATACACATTCTCCTTCGGCACGCGGCCGGATGATTTCGGGGCTTGTCCGGGATCGTTCAGATCCGTATGGTCAGGACGTTCAGGCCCAGCAGATTCTGATAGCTGACGTCGTCGGCGATGCGGTAAACGAGCTGAATCCCGACGTTTTTGCCGCTGCCGTCCGGCTCCATCGCTTTCACGCGGTCAGCGGGGTTGAAGGCGATGCAGTTGTCGCGCATGCTCATGATGATGGCGCCGTCCTTGTGCACCACGCGGATATCGACGGAATGGTGCTTCCTGTCCTTCACAAAGCCGTGGGAGACGACGTTGCCGGCCATCTCCTCCAGGCACAGACCGGCGAAGAAGGTCCGGCGGCGGTCGATGTCGTGGGTCCGGCAGAAAGCGATGACCCGCTGCGAAACCGTGATCACCTCGTCCATGCTGCGCACGGTGATGTCGAGCCGCTCGTCCTCCGACACACCGATGCGCGCGGGAATGGCCATCAGATCCTCCAGACTGCGGGGGAAGCGTTTGAGCGCGGCGCGGGCGCTGAACGTGATGAGCGCCGCGCACAGCACGCCGTTGAGGATGTTGGCGAGATAGAGACCGTTCATTTTCAGAGAGGGGATCAGCAGAAGGCTGAAGAGCACCACGCCGATCATGCCGTCGACCATCGGCAGCGCCACCGACAGCGCCCGCTTCTCGGCCGTCTGCGCGTAGCAGGCAAACTGCAGGCTGAGCTGCGCGAGGGGCATGCACAGCGGCATCAGGCGAAAGCCCGTCACGGTCATCTGATAGACGGGCTCCGCCGCGTTGCGGTAGAAGAGACGGGTCAGCGGCACGGCCAGGCTGACCAGCACGGCGACGACCGCGAATATCAGCAGCGTGCCCCGGGTCAGCGCGATCTTCATCGTGTCGACCAGCGACCTCCGGTCCTCCTCCCCGATGCTGATGCTGAAGAGCATGCGGGAGACCGCCATCATGCCGAAGGCGACGGGCCAGAACACCGCCAGCACGGAGTTGGAGGCGGAGAACGAGGCGATGCCGGCGCTTCCGACATATTTTAAGATCAGATAGTTCACGATCAGGCAGCGGAACATCTCCATGAAGCGGGAGAGGGCGCCCGGATATCCGAGCCGGACGATGCGCGCGGCGTCATCCCAGCGGCGGACGCGCAGGGAGAATTTCCACTCGGATTTCCCGGACAGATACCAGGCGGCGAGAATGGCGAAAAAGACCCAGTTGGACAGCGCGGTGGCAAAGCCGAGGCCGAAGGGGCCCATCGAAAAGACCAGGACGAACAGATGGTCAAAGACGACGTTTGCGGCAAAGCAGACGACGCTTGCGGTCATGGTGCGCCGCGTCTGGTTTTCCAGAGAGAGAAAGGCGAAGAGCTGCTGGCCCATGAGCATCGGGGGAATGCCGGGCGCCTGGCCCAGGATATAGCGGTTGAGCATCTGCAGATCGGGCTGCTGGGAGACCATGAAGCGCATCGCGCCCGTCAGGGCCGCGGCGGCCAGCAGCAGGGCCGTGACCAGGGAGAGAGCAAAGGAGATCATGAGGTTGACGCTGAACAGGTCGCTGATCTTCTCCCGGTCGTTTGCCAGATACCGGCCGTAGAGGATCTGCGAGCCGCTGACAAGCATCATGCCTGCCGCGTAGAGAAAGTGGTTGAACGGCCCGAACAGCCCGATCGCGCTCATGGCCGTCTGGCCGATCACGTTGCTGGCGTACAGGCTGTCGATAATGCCGTTGACGGCGTTGATCACGATCAGCAGAATCTGATAGGGCAGAAGCCGAAAGTACAGCCCCGTCAGCAGTTTATAATCCGAAGAGATTCGTTCCAAACCGGTCGCCTCCGTTGATGTCTTTACCGTCCCGCCGCACAGCGGGGGACAGCTCCAGTATATAGGCAGGATATGGCATTTGCAAATATTTTTTTGCGGGCGGCGGCCCGGAAGCGGCGGAAAAACAGACTGGACTTTCGGCATAATGATGTTATAATAATAGTAATATTATTCCGCTGCGCCAGTTCCGGAGAAGCTCTTGTCCGGGGCCGCGCCCAAAGAGGGGGAGTCGTCTTGAAAAAAATCCTTGCCATGCTGATGGCGCTGGTCCTGTGCGTGAGTCTGTGCGCGCCCGCTTCGGCGGAAGGGGACTGGACCATCCTGGTGTACATCTGCGGGGCCGATCTGGAGAGTGAGTATGCCCTCGCCAGCGACAACATGCAGGAGATGGTCAACGCGAACACAAACGCCAACGTACGCTTCGTCGTGGAGACCGGCGGCGCGTCCGAGTGGGAAAACGGCGCTTCCTCCGACGCGCTCGACCGCTTTCTCATCACGGGCGGAAGGCGGGAGCTGGTGGACAGACAGCCCCAGGCCAGCATGGGCGACACCGACACCCTGGCCTCCTTCCTGCGCTGGGGGCTTAACGCCTATCCCGCCGCGCATACCGGCCTTGTGCTGTGGGACCACGGCAGCGGCAGCATCAACGGCGTGTGCTTTGACGAGCTGGCGGACGGCGAGAGCCTGTCCCTCAAGGATATCGAGAAAGCGCTGCAGAGCGTGCAGGGCATCCTGCCCAAGGGCTTCGATTTCGTCGGCTTTGACGCCTGCCTGATGGGCACGGTGGAGACCGCCGCCATGCTCGCCCCCTATGCGCAGTATATGATCGCCTCGCAGGAGATCGAGCCCGGCAGCGGCTGGGACTATGAGGCGATAGGCTGGTTTATGAACACCTACCCCTATGCAGACGGCGCACAGCTGGGCAGAGCGATCTGCGACGGCTATTATCAAAACTGCGTCAAGAATGAATCCGAGGACGGCGCCACGCTCTCGCTGGTGGATCTCGGAAAGATCCAGGCGCTGCGGACCGCGTTTGACGCCTTCGCCAAGGATCTGCTCGCCGCAACCGAGGACAACGCGGATTACGCGCCGATCGCGCGCGGAATAGCGACGGCGGACAACTTCGGCGGCAACAACCGCAGCGAGGGCTATACGAACATGGTCGACCTCGGCGGCCTGATCCAGGCGGGCGGAAACTGGTCCTTCCAGGCAAAGGAGGTCCGCGCCGCGCTGGACGCGCTCACCGTCTATCAGGTGCGCGGAGCAAACCACGGTCGGGCAAGCGGCCTGTCCGTATACTATCCGCTCGAAGTGCAGGGCTCGATGGAGCTGGGCATCTTCAAGGACGTGTGCATCAGCCCCTATTATCTCGAGCTCGTGAATAAGGTCGCCTACGGCTTTGCAAACGGCGGCAGCTGGGAGGACTACGACGGCAGCCTGGACTGGGCCGAGGACTGGGACTGGGACGAGGACGACGGCCAGAGCACGGCGATCAGCTTCCAGGAGGAGCCGCATCTGGATGAAGACGGCATCTATGTCTTTACGCTGACGGAGGACGCCCTCAACAATACGGAGTCGGTGGAGGCGGCGGTCTATCTCCTTGTACCCGAAGAGGACGATGCCGTCTGCTACGGCTATACCAGTGACATCGTGGCCGACTGGGAAACCGGCAGATTTGAGGACAACTTTGACGGCTACTGGTTCGCCCTGCCGGACGGGCAGACGCTCTGTGTCTATCTGGTCGACGAGACGGACAGCTGCGACATCTTCACAAGCCCCGTCGAGGTCAACGGCGAGGAGAAATATCTGCGCTTTGCCTGGGACTATGACACGGGCCGGGTCCGGATCCTGGACCTCTGGGACGGCATCAGCTCAAACGGCGTCGCCTCCCGCCCCGGCGAATCCCTGAAGCAGGGCGACCGCATCATCCCGCTCTATGACGCCTTCTCCTTGAGCTCGGACGACGAGTACTATTACTACGGGGAACCCTATGTCTGGAAAAACGGCGACAAGCTGTACTTTGAGCTGCTTCCCGACGGCGACTACCTGTATTCCTTCTGCATCAACGACATCTTCGGCGGCAGCTATGTGACCGACTCCGTCGAGTTCAGCGTGGACGGGGAAAATATCATGTACACCGCGGCCTGACAGCCGACAGAGAGGAGGAACGCCGTATGATGATTTCCACCCGCGGCCGCTACGCGCTGCGCGTCCTGGTGGATCTGGCCGAGCATCAGGGGGACGGCTATATCACGCTCAGGGAGACGGCCGGGCGGCAGGAGATCTCCGAGAAATATCTGGAGAGCATCGTGAAGGACCTGGTTAAGGGCAAGGTGATCGAGGGCCTGCGCGGGAAGGGCGGCGGCTACCGCCTCGCCCGCCCGGCGGACGAGATCAGCGTGCTGGACATCCTGCGTTTTACCGAGGGCTCTCTGGTCCCCGTCGCCTGTCTGGAGGCGGACAGCAAGCCCTGCGCCCGCGCGGACTCCTGTCGGACGCTTCCGCTCTGGGAGGGCCTGAACAGGGTCGTGTGCGAATATCTGGGCGGCTTCACGGTGCAGGACCTCCTCAGCGACGGCACCGGCTTCAACTACGTCATCTGATAAAAGCAAAAAATGATCCGGGATCGAAACCGATCCCGGATCATTTTTTCCGGATGTTTTATATCAGTCCGCAAACAGCGGCGTGGAGAGATAGCGGTCGCCGGTGTCCGGCAGGAGGGCTACGATGGTCTTGCCCCTGTTCTCCGGGCGTTTGGCGAGCTGGACGGCTGCCCAGACCGCCGCGCCCGAGGAGATGCCGACCAGCACGCCCTCGGCGTGTCCAATCTTTTTGCCGGTGGCGAAGGCGTCCTCGTTTTCAACGGTGATGACCTCGTCATAGACCCCGGTGTTCAGCACCTCCGGGACGAAGCCCGCGCCGATGCCCTGGATCTTGTGCGCGCCGGGGGTGCCCTTCGACAGCACCGGCGAGCCCGCGGGCTCCACCGCCACGACCTTCACGGCGGGGTTCTGCTCCTTGAGATACTCGCCCACGCCGGTGACGGTGCCGCCGGTGCCGACGCCCGCGACGAAGATGTCCACCCTGCCGTCGGTGTCCGCCCAGATCTCCGGGCCGGTGGTCGCCCTGTGGACGGCGGGGTTTGCGGGGTTGACAAACTGGCCGGGGATAAAGGCGTTCGGGATCTCTTGGGCAAGCTCCGCCGCTTTGGCGATCGCGCCCTTCATGCCCTTCGAGCCCTCGGTGAGCACCAGCTCCGCGCCGTAGGCCTTCATGAGCTGGCGGCGCTCCACGCTCATGGTCTCGGGCATGACGATGATGATGCGGTAGCCCCTGGCCGCCGCCACGGAGGCAAGGCCGATGCCGGTGTTGCCGGAGGTCGGCTCAATGATGACCGAGCCCGGCTTCAACAGGCCCTTCGCCTCGGCGTCGTCGATCATGGCCTTGGCGATGCGGTCCTTGACGGAACCGGCGGGGTTGAAGTATTCGAGCTTGGCGAGCACCGTGGCCTCCAGGCCCTCTTCCTTTTCAATATGCGAAAGCTCCAGCAGGGGCGTCTTCCCGATGAGCTGATCGGCGGATGTATAGATATTGGACATGGTATGTACCTCCCGTTTTAATGATGTTTTATTAAGATGTAATATGCTGCGGCGCGGCGTCGACATCGCCCGCCGGAGGGGAAGAGGCGCGGCATGGTTATCACCCTCAAAAACAAAAATACCGGGGAGCCCTGCGGTCCCCGGCGCACGGACACGCGGCAGGGACTCAGACGGGCAGACGGAGGCAGGCACGCATCTCGCAGCGCGCACGGCACATCATGCACTTGGAGCTCAGCTTGCTCATGGAAGCCTCCATAACTAACATATCAGGTAAATATGTTTATAGCACAGACCATCCCGTTTGTCAACACCTTTTTTATTTCATTCCCGCGCCGCCGCGCCGGGGTGCCCGCCGATCATCTTCTCCATCCAGATCATGTGATACCAGCGGCCGAACTTGTACGCGCAGTTGTGAAACTCTCCGACCTTGACATAGCCCATGTGCGCGTGAAAGTCCGCGCTGTTCGTCGTGAGTCTGGGATCGGCGGCGGGAGGCCAGGCGATGCAGGCGTAGAGATTCAGGATGCCCTGCGCCTTCAGCCGATCCTCCAGCGCTGCGTACAGCCTGCGGCCCAGGCCGCGCCCGCGGGCGGCGGGGTCGAGATAGATCGTCACCTCGCAGGACCGGTCATAGGCCGCGCGGCCCTTGAACACCCCGGCGTAGGAGTAGCCCATGATCTGCCCGTCTTCCTCCGCGACAAGATACGGATACTTTGCCGAAATGCTGCGTATGCGGTTTTGAAACTCCTCGAGCCCGGGCGTCACATACTCAAAGGAGATGGCCGTGTTTTCCACATAGGGGCCGTATATTTCCAGCAGGCGCGCCGCGTCTTCTGTCCTTGCGTCACGAATCAAAAGCATGATGATCCCTCCCGGCAGGCATGATACCACAGCCCCCGGCGCCGGGGCAAGATTTCTTTGCGGCATGAGCGGCTTTTTTGTTTTACATGCGGCGATTTTAATGATATACTAAACTAGTATAAAAAAGCTGCCGCGCCGGGCGCGGCCGAAAGCGGGGATACCTGTGTCGGGGACGCCGAAGAAGAGACTTGCGCGGAGAGAGGGAGGCGAGCGGACGTGAAGAGAACACAGATACTGGACGCGCGGCGCAATATCCGCAAGGAGATCGTCGCCTATCTCTCGATCGTGATCATCGGGATGCTGGCGTCGCTTTCTTATCTCGCGATCACCTATTCGGCCGCGACGCTCAAAAAGGATGCGCTGCGCTTTTTCAACGGCTACGGGCTGTGGGATCTCGAGGCCGCCTCCACCATGCTGATGGACGAGGGGGACCTGGAGGCGATCCGTGCCCTGCCCGGCGTCAGCGAGGCGGAGGCCGTCTGGCAGATCGACGGCAAGCTGCGCGGTGAGAGCGGCGAGACGGCCGTGACGCTCATCAGCCTGTCGGACACGATCTCGCGGCCCAGGCTGCTCGAGGGCAGGCTGCCCGAAAAGGCGGGGGAGTGCGCCGTGGAGAAGGAGCTTCTGGATCGCTGCGCCCTCTCGATCGGGCAGAGCGTCAGCCCCGAGACCAAGCCGCTGTCCGGCGTGGAGCCGCTTGCGGAACAGAGCTTTGTGATCACGGGCGTTTTCCAGACCCCGGACCATGTCACCTATATGATCCCGGTCACCCCGTACATCCTCGTGACGGAGGACAGCTTCAACCGCAGCGGGCTTGAGGGTGCGTTCATGAAGGTGCGCGTGCGCGTGGAGGGGACGCCGGAGCAGCGCTACGGCGACGCCTACCGGGAGAAGATCGCGCCGGTGGAGGAGGCGATCAACGCCATCGCCGACGAGCGGGCCGCGCTGCGCGCCGACAAAATGCGCGAGGGCGTGGACGAGCGGATCAGCGAAGGCCGGGCGAGGCTGGACGAGGCCCGGCAGCAGCTGGATGACGGCAGACGGCAATACGAAGAGGGCCGCGCGGAGCTTGAGAGCAAACGCGCCGAGCTCGAGGAGGGCCGGGCAAAGCTGGAAGACGGCAGACGGCAGCTTGAAGAGGGCCGCGCGGAGCTTGAGAGCAAGCGCGCCGAGCTCGAGGAGGGCCGGGCAAAACTGGAAGACGGCAGACGGCAATACGAAGAGGGCCGCGCGGAGCTTGAGAGCAAGCGCGCGGAGCTCGAGGAGGGCCGGGCAAAGCTGGAAGACGGCAGACGGCAGTTTGAAGAGGGCCGTGCGGAGCTTGAGAGCAGGCGCGCCGAGTTCGAGGAGGGTCTGGCCCGGGCAGAAGAAGGGCGTCGACAGCTGGAGGAAGGGCGCGCGCAGCTCGCCGATGCGAGGGCAAAGCTGGACGAGGGCTGGAAAGCCGTCCGTGAGGCGGAGCCGCAGCTTCGTGACGCGAGGGATCAGCTCGACTGGGGCGGCACGGCCCTGGCCGAGGCGGAGTATCAGCTCAGCGCCGTACCGGGTCTCTACGCCTCTGCGCTGTCCGCGCTCACTGAGGTCGAAAGCACCACCGGCCCCTTCCTGCCGGACGAGCTCCGCGGCGTCGTCCAGGCCTACAAGGAGGGTATGAACGCATACGGCCAGGGCCGTATGCTCTGGTACTACAAGGGCGAGGAATATCTCGACGCCCTCGCGCTGTATGAGAAGAATGTCAAGCAGCTCGAACAGGGCGAGGAGGAATACGAAAAGGGCAAGGCCGCGCTGGAGGAAAACGAGCAGAAGCTCCTCGACGGCGAGGCGCAGTTACACGACGGGGAACAGGCCCTCCGGGACGGCGAGCGGCAGCTTCTTGACGCCGAGGCCGAGCTTAAAGACGGCGAGGCGCAGTTTCGGGAGGCGGAGCAGGCGTTTCGTGACGGCGAGCGGCAGCTTCTTGACGCCGAGGCCGGGCTTAAAGACGGCGAGGCGCAGCTTCGCGAGGCGGAGCAGGCGTTTCGTGACGGGGAACAGCAGCTTCTTGACGCCGAGGCCGAGCTTAAAGACGGCGAGGCGCAGCTTTGCGAGGCGGAGCAGGCGTTTCGTGACGGCGAGCGGCAGCTTCTTGACGCCGAGGCCGAGCTTCAGGACGGCGAGAGACAGGTCCGCGACGGCGAGCGGGAGCTCCGGGACGCGGAGGCGCTGCGCGACGGGGCCGTGCAGGGCCGCTGGGTGGTGATCGACGACATGGGCAATCCCGGCTTCATCTACGCGCGCGACAACGCCGACAAGCTCGCCTCCCTGAGCATGTCCTTCTCCATGATCTTCCTGGTCGTGGGCGCGCTGGTCATCTACGCCACCATCGGCCGCATGGTCGAAGAGCAGCGCGTTCTCATCGGCGCGACCAAGGCCATGGGCTTTTATAACCGCGAGGTTTTTGAAAAATACCTCTACTTCGCCTGCACGGCGACGATGCTGGGCGTGGGGGCCGGTATCCTCCTGGCGTGGGGGCCGCTGCAGCGCGCGGTGCTGAAATCCTATGAAGAGCTGCTGTGCTACGGCGAGGGGACGCGCAGCTTCCTGCTGACGGACACCGCCCTTGTGGCCGTGGGCGCGTTTTTGATCTCGCTTGCGGCGGTGTATCTGGGCTGCTCCCAGCTGCTGCGCCTGCCCGCGATCCGGCTCATGCAGGGGGACGCCCCCGCGAGCGGCGGCAAAAAGAGCGGAAAATCGGCGAAGAGAAACCTCTATTACCGGCTTATCTTCCGCAATATGCGCACGGACTGGAGCCGCGTGCTGGTCACGATCGTGAGCGTCGCCGGGGGATGTGTGCTGATGGTGGTCGGCTTTACGCTGCGCTACGGCATCAGCGGAGTGCCGGACAGACAGTTCGGAGGGATTCTGACCTACGAGGCCGAGGTCTTCTTCGACAGCGGCGTAAACGGGAAGGCCGCCTCCGAAATCGAGGCGGTCCTGGAGGAAAACGGTCTTGACTATATCACCCTGCGCAAGGCCGACGGCGTCTTCGAGGTGGACAGCACCCTCAACGCGCTCACGCTGGTCGCGGCGGAGAAGGGCTCGCTGGAGGGCTACTTCGCGCTCAAGAGCCTGGACGGGGACGAGACGATCGAGCTGCCGGACAGCGGCGTGCTGGTGCCCAGGCGCTTCTGGGAGCACTACCCCTTCGACGTGGGGGACAGGGTGTCGGTCTACGACTCCTCCATGAACCGCAGCGAGATTTTGATCACCGATGTCTTTGAAAACTACTACGGCCAGCTCTTCTTCCTCTCGCCGGAGAGCTATGAGGAGATTTTCGGGTTGCCGCCGCAGACCAACTGCTTCTTTGTCAAGACCGGCGGCATGACGATCACCGCGCTGCGCGAGAAGCTCGCCGGGATCGGGGGCGTGCTCAAGGTCAACGATGCCTGGGCGGAGCGGCACATGATCGAGCAGTTCACGGCGGGGCTCAACTTCGTCGTGTGGCTCATGCTCTTCATCGCGGGCATGATGGCCTGCTTCATCGTGGCAAACTTCACCATGACCTACATCCAGCGCAAGACCCGGGAGCTCACCATCATGCGCATCAACGGCTTCAGCGTGCGGGAGTGCACGCGCTACGTCGCGGTCGATCTCGTCGTCACAACGGTGCTCGGCATCGCGCTGGGCCTCGTGCTCGGCAGATATCTGGGGCACGCGATCCTGCGGACCACCGAGACGCCCTACATCCAGATGATACGCGAGGACGCCGTGCAGTCCTATCTGTTCTCGGCGCTGATCACCGGCGGCTTCTCGCTGCTGACCAACAGCTTCGCGCTGCAGAAGATCAAAAAGCTCAAGCTGTCGGACATCATATGACAGACGGCAAAAGCGCGCGGCGAAACGGCGTTTTGCGCGTTGATAAAACCGCGGCTTAATCGAAATTCCCGCCATTCCTGTTCGGAATGGCGGGAATTGACGTATTACGGCGAGCTTCGCTTTGTGCTGTGCCTCATCGTGATCGTTTTGATCCTGATGTACATAGCGCCAAAGGCTTACTAAGCTTTTTAAAGGATCATCTCGAATTTTTAAGTAGCTAAAGCGCGATAACATGATATGGTCCCCTTGCCTAAAGGGGGCTGGCATGGCCGATCCCCCGCGAGGCCATGACTGGGGGATACCGGACTTGCCGCAGCGTGTGATGAACCGTATCCCCCCGCCCCAGTTTGCGAACTGGGGCACCCCCCTTTAGGCAAGGGGGGCTTTCCTTCGCCTTAGCGTCATAAAGTTCCGTAAAGAATCTTTTTAAAAGCTTGTTGACCGCCCGGTTGCCCCCGTGCGGTCAACTAAAGTGATCGTGTAGCAGGGCCAACCGTCAAATCAACAGCGCCCTTTTGTATCTTTATTATACCACGCGGGGATGTTTTGTCAAGGCGGGAAAGCGGTTCCCCGCCGCCGGGGGCGGAGCAAGGGAACAGCGCTTTCTTTAGCCGCAAATCAGGGTGCGTTGCATTTGTACCGCGCAAACTTGTGCTTGCAAAATACAGCGGGATCGTGTATAGTGTGGCTATAGCTTGATCTCAACACAATATCTTGTGATTATGTAAACTTATCGGAAGGGGTTGACAGGCATGGCGGCACGGCGTAACATTCGTTCGTTCGTTCGTTCGTTCGTTCGTTCGTTCGTTCGTTCGTTCGTTCGCTCCCTGCCAGAATATCATAAGGGCGCAGTATACCTGATTTGAGGTGTACTGTGCCCTTTTCGCATTGCCTTCCCCTCAAGGGAAAGGCCCAATTCCGTACATCCCGCCGCGGATGCGGCGTACAGATACCAAGGAGGAAAAGAGAAATGAAACAAAGAGGAATGAAAATCCTGTCCCTGCTGCTCAGCTTTGTGCTGGTGCTGGTGCTGTCGCTCGTCCCGGCGGCGGCCGCTGTAAGCATCACTGAGAGCGACATAGATGATCTGAAAGACAAAATGTACGACTTAGCAGATGAAAAATTTTTTGCGGGAGATTCGGCGGCGGAGTATGCGTTGATGAACGCTGTGTATGCTTTAGATAATGCATATTATGATGCGAGGTATACAGTGACCGATGCTGTCGAAGCCGCGTATAACGCTGCTTTGGCTGTTTACCTGCAATACAAAGCGACCGTCCCCGTCAACGACGTGATCCTCTACCCGACCTCCGCCACCCTCACCGCTGGCGGCGATCCTGTCGCACTGACCGCTGCCGTGAGTCCCGCCGGCGCCACGGACAGGACCGTGAAGTGGAGCACGACCGGCGGTGTGACGCTGTATTCTGACGAGACTTGCAACACTCCGGTCACGTTGAATACAGCCACCGATACCCTGACCGTCTACGCCAAGGGCACGGCGGCGGGCATCGCAGCTGTCACCGTCACCAGCAACGCGGACAGCGACAAGCTCGCAAACTGCGTCGTGACGGTGAATGCGGTGGGCTACACTGTGACTCTTTCCGGCGGTGCAAATGCAACAATCGACGGGGCAACGAGCCAGACCGGACTGACAGGCGCTATGACCACCGTGACATATACGGCGAACAGCGGCTATACCTTCCCTGCGTTTTCTAATTCCACTACCAATGGTGTCACTTTAACGAGAGTCAGCGACACGGTGGTGACCGTCTCCGGTATGCCGACCGACAATGTGAATATCACGGTTCCCGACGCTGCGGCAATTCCCACTTACACTGTGACCTATAAAGTAGTCAACGGCACATGGTCGGATGGCAGCACGGCAGACAAGACGGAGACCGTCGCCAGCGGAGCAAAGCCCGCCAATGTACCCACAGGGATGATCCCGTCTGCGGGCTACATGGGCGGAGCCTGGGACAAGAACCCGGCAGATGCAACCATCACAGAAGCAACGACATTCACCTATACCTTTGGCGCGATCCCAACCTTCAATGTTACTGTCTCTGAGACACCGAACGGCACTGTAACTGCCAGCAAAACAACTGCCACAGCAGGCGAAAATATTACCTTGACAATCACGCCGGCAAGCGGCTATCAGATTCAGGCAACCACAGTCACGGATGTAAACAACAACAATATTCCCGTGTCGAACAACAGCTTTACGATGCCCGCGGCAAATGTAGTTGTGACTGTGACGTTTATCGAAAAGCCCGTTCAGCCGACGAGCTATATCGTCAGCTTTGCTCCCAACGGAGGTGGCGGGGTGATGAATCCTGTGGAGGTTCCGGCAAACACCAGCTATACGCTTCCGGCCTGCGGCTTTACGCCTCCTGCCGGGATGCAGTTCAAGGCATGGATGCTTGGCAGCACGGAAATTGCTCCGGGTGATTCGATCATTGTTGACTGCAACGCGGAGTTCGTCGCGCTTTGGAAGAATGATGAGGGCGGCGATATTACCTTTATCGGCGGCTTCGGCGGCGGTGACGATGGCGGATATGACGGCGGCTATATCGCCCCGCAGAGAGCGTGGCGCGTCAGCTTCGCCCCGATGCAGGGCGGCAGCGCGGCGCTTGTGCTGAACACCGGCGAGAGCGGCGAGACCATGAACGTCTACCCGCAGACCACCGTCCGGGTTGTCCCCAGCCCCGCGCCGGGCTATAAACTGGCCAGCATCGTGTGGAGCCTCATCGACGGCTCGGCAAGCTATGACATCACCCAGTCCCAGACCTTCGTCATGCCCGCCATGGACGCGGTGGTGCATGTGACGTTTGTCCCGGTGGGTTAACGGCGGTATACTCCGTAGGGGCGACCCTTGCGGTCGCCCGGCGGCGAAACAAAACAATTATCTTTAAAACGTATGGCGAATCCGTACAATATGCGGATTCGCCATATGTTTTATGCAATTTGAAGGCTATACCGCGCGGGCGACCGCAAGGGTCGCCCCTACGGAGAGGAACCCACGTCATGCGCCGTAGGGGTCGATGCCCTCATCGACCCGCCGCCGATGGCGGATTGTGCGGTGTTGCCCTTGTCTTCCCGGCGCTGTCAGCCCCGGTATTCGATGCACAGCATGGTCAGGTCGTCAAACTGCTCGGCGCTGCCAACAAAGGCATCGACGGCGCGCTTGACGTCGATGAGGATGCCCTTGGGGCTTTTGGCGGCGCAGGCGTTGAGCGCGTCGATCATGCGATCGGTGCCGAAGAGCTCTCCGTTTGCGTCGGTGGCCTCGGGCACGCCGTCGGTGTAGAGGAAGAGCTTGTCGCCCTTTTCGAGCTGCATCGTGTATTCCCGGTAGCGCATGCCCTCCAGGCCGCCGATGACAAAGCCGTGTTTGTCCCTGTAGAGCTCAAAGCGGCCGTTTTTCATAAGGGCGGGGTACTCGTGCCCGGCGTTCGCGGCGGTGATGATGCCGGTGGAGATCTCCAGGATCCCCAGCCACACGGTCACGAACATCTGCATCTTGTTGTTGGAGCAGATCAGCTCGTTGGTCATGGACAGGATCTCCGCGGCGGACTTGCCCGCCATGGCGCTGTTTTTCAGGATCGTCTTGGACACCATCATAAACAGCGCGCCCGGCACGCCCTTGCCGCTCACGTCCGCCATCACGAGGGCGAGGTGGTCGTCGTCGATGAGGAAGAAGTCGTAGAAGTCGCCGCCGACCTCCTTGGCCGGGGTCATGGACGCGAAGAGATCAAACTCCATCCGGTTCGGATAGGGGGGAAAGCTGTTCGGCAGCATGCCCTCCTGGATGCGGGTCGCCATGTCGAGCTCGGTGTGGATGCGCTCCTTCTCCGCCGTCATGCGGGTGAGCCTGTCCGTGTTCTCCACGATGCGGGTCTGCATGGAGCGTATCTCCCGGCTGAGATCGCCGAGCTCGTTGTCGGAGCGGAGCTCGACCCTGCTGATTTTGTCGGCGGAATAGGTCCCGTCCTCCCCGGGCTCAAACTCTGTCGCGGCCCGGGCCAGACTGCGGATCGGATTCGTCACGAAGCGGCGCAGGAGATGGATGCTGACCAGCGAGGCGGCGAGCGTCAGACCGACGACATAGAAGATGCTCCTGAGCAGAAAGCCGCGGTGATCCGTGATGGCCTCGGTCATGTCGAAAGCCAGCCAGATGCGCCCCTCGCCGCCCTTGAGCGGAAAGGCGACACAGCGCGTCAGCAGGTATTCGCCGTCCAGATTGACCAGGGTCGGAGACGCAAGCTCCGAGGGCGGCATGGGGAGATAGGCCTCCTCAAGCCCGAATTCCACGTCCGGGGTAAAACGGTCCGGCTTCTGCTCATGGGCAAGCCTGTACACGGTCCCGTCCTTCATCACCTCAATGCAGGACTCGTCCAGGTCGATCTTCTCCATCAGCTCTTCCAGCGATAGATCGAGGGAGATCCAGTCCAGAAACAGGCTGCTGCGCCCGTACTCCGGATCGTATGCGGTAAAGGAGGGCTGCGCCTCCATCCATTCGATGAAGGCGGTGTTGCCGTTTGAGATCCCGGGATCGATGGAGGCGACGGCCTGCCGGAGCTCCTCCGTCCCCATGTACTGCATGAGATAATCCATGCAGGGGGCAAACTCAACGGTCTGCACCTCAAGCGTCCTGAACTTCCAGGTATAGGGGTCCAGAATGGCCCGGCGGTAGGTAAAGGCGTTGATCGCCATCATCACCAGCGACACGCCGAGGGTGATGGCGATGATGAGAAGGTTCACGTTCGCGGCCAGAGAGAGTCTGCGCTTTTTCATCCTGATATGTCTCCTTCATAGCCGAAGCCCCTGGGCAGATACACCGACGCGCTCTGCCCGAGCAGGAGGCCGTCCCTGTCCACCGTGAGATGGACGGCGTAGTAGGCGGCGTTCTGCCGCGTGACGCCGAGACCGGAGATCTCCGTGACCGTGCCGGTCAGAATCTCGGCCTCATTCGTGTCCAAAGTCACGGGCACCTGATCGCCGACTTTGAGGCCGTTTAAGTCCATCTCGTCCACGTCCGCCACGATCTCGAGGGAGTCGGTGCGGCTGATGCGGGCGAGCAGCTGGCCCTTCCACACCTGCTGACCGGAGACGACCGGCACGGCGGAGAGAACGCCGGCGGCTTCCGCTCTCACGGCGGGCGAGGCCCCGACGTCCGCGTCGGCGGGCAGGAGGGTGAGCAGGGTCTCGCCCTTCGAAACAAAGTCGCCGGGTCTGACCGAAATCCCGGCCGCGATGCCGGAGCCGGTGATGCTCAGATCGTCGCGCTTGTAGACGATGCCCTCGCCGACGCGGTTGTGGTAGTCGTAGCTCTCGTCCTTGTAGAGGCTGAGGGCCTCGTCGATGTCGTACTCGCCGGTGAGGATCTCAACCTCATAGCTCCTGCCGTTCGACGCGATCACGGAGCCGGTGCCGTAGACCCCGTCGTAGCGAAACCACAGGGGCTGGCCCACATGGACGTGCAGGCAGTCCTCGTCGTCGGTCGGGGCGGTGCGGTAGGTGGCGTGCATGCGCTCGAGCCTTGCCGGCTCAATGGCCATCAGCGCGCCGTAGGTCGCCATGGCGGCGTCGGCGCTGTCGCCGGGTTCGACAAAGACCCGGCGCACGACGCCGTCCTCCGGGGCCGTGACGCGCGTGGTCATCATCTCAAAGAGGACCGTCCCGGCCTCCGCCGCGTCCCCGACGCTGAGATCGAAGGGCAGCAGCAC
>CADAAM010000023.1 GCA_902785905.1 Oscillospiraceae bacterium
CCGCTGGGGCACGCCCGAGGATCTGATGGGCCCCGCGGTCTTCCTCGCGTCCGACGCCTCCAACTTTGTCAACGGCCACATCCTCTACGTCGACGGCGGTATCCTCGCCTACATCGGCAAGCAGCCCTGACGGCGTCAGAAGAAACTCGCTCCACTCCGCTTTTGCGGTTTGCGTAATAGCCGCAAAAGCTCCGCATCCGCTCCTTCCTTCTTCCTTTCAAAATCAAACCCGCTTCGCTGGGCTTTGATTTTGTGCGGGGGAGCGGAAGAAACTCGCTCTGCATCCGCTCCTTCCTTCTTCCTCGCAAAATCAAACCCGCTTCGCCGGGCTTTGATTTTGCGCGGGGGAGCGGATGTATACTAAAAAAAGGATTGATGCAAAAATGAAAGCGGCAGTTTTGAAAGACTGGTTTGAGCTTGAGCTCACCGATATCCCCGTCCCGACTCCCGACGAGAACGAGGCCCTCATCAAGGTCCGTTACGGCGGCGTCTGCGGCTCCGACATGGTGGTCTACCGCCATAAGCACATGACCGCCACCATTCCCCGCGTGCTCTGCCATGAGATCCTCGGCACCATCGAAACCCTGCCCGCAGGCTATGACGGCCCCCTGCATCTCGGCCAGCGCGTTCTGATGAACCCGGTGGTGAGCTGCGGCCACTGCTCCGCCTGCAAGCGCGGCCTGGGCCACGTCTGCGAAAACCTGGAACTGCTGGGCATCCACCGCGACGGCGGCTTTGCCGAGTACACCAAGGTCGGCGTCGACAAGATTGTCCCCATCCCCGACGACTTCCCCGATGAGGTCGCCATCCTGGGCGAGCCCTTCGCCGTCGGCTACCACGTCATGGTTCGCAGCCAGCTTCAGAAGGGCGACACCGTCTTTATCTCCGGCGGCGCGGCGGTCGGCCTCTACATCGCCATCTTTGCCAAAGCCTACGGGGCCGGGCGCGTCATCATCTCCGAGATCAACGAGGCGAGACGCCAGTTTGTCGAATCCATGGGCATCGAGACCATCAATCCCGCCCAGACCGACCCCATGGATCTCATGCGCGAGGTCACCGGAGGCGGCGGCTTCGATATGGTGTACGATACCTCCGGCGCCAAGTCCGCCACCCTGCAGATGCCGGATCTGACCCGCTGCGGCGGCAAGATGATGAGCCTGAACCTCTCCGGCGACAAGTATGAATTCATCATCGGCAAGGTCTCCTTCAAGGAGATCACCCTGATCGGCAACCGCCTGTACACCCAGGAGGACTTCGAGGGCGGCGTCCGCTTCGTCGAGGAGAACTGGCGCAAGCTGCATCTGGACCGCATGGTCACCGATATCCTCCCGCTGCGCGATATCGACAAGGCCATCAACATGATGATCAACGGCGACAACCTCTGCAAGATCATCATCGACTGCCAGAAGATCTGATATTAATCCCAAGAAGGGGAGCTGTTCCAATCTCAGCTCCCCTTTTGTGCATATCCCAATAAATCCCCATGCAGCAAAGCCATACCACGATAAATGAAAGATCTGTCGGCATGGGGATTTTCACGCATGTCATTCGGTTGCCCCGCAGGGGCGAGAATGACGCGGTTGAATCAATTTTATACTATAAAGGCGTCAGCTTTTATAGTATAAGCTCAGGAGGAGAAATCCATGTCTCAAAAGCTCTATCCCTCCGCACATATCCTCGAGATGTTCATGCCCTACCTGCACGACGAAAAGCGCCTGATCGGCGTCCTGAAAAAAATCATCGAAAAGGACTTCTACCGCAATGTGGAGCTGCCGTCCTTCCCGACAAAGGAGCGCCGGGACGAGGTGCGCAAGATCCTTGCGGACAGCGGCCTGACGGCGATCACCTTTGTCGCCCCCTTCCTCAACGAACAGAAGATGTCCCTCTGCGACCTGGACGACAAGCGCCGCGCGGAGGTTCTGGCTTTTCTGAAAAAACACGCGGACTACGCCGCCGAGTGCGGCTATATGACCTTCGGCGTGCCCAGCGGCCCCTATCCCGGCGACGCCCTCCATGATGAGGCGATGGCCGCCCAGGCGGACACCCTCGCCCAAATCGCGGACTACTGCGCCGGGCTCGGCATGAATTGCAGCATCGAGCCGCTGGACCGTTACGCCCACAAGAAAGCCCTGATCGGCCCGATGGACGAGGTGGTCGAGTGGTTTAAGCCCCTGTCTGACGCCCACCCGAATCTCTTCCTGCACTGGGACAGCTCGCACGAGCAGCTCGGCGGACTGGGCCTGTTCAACACGCTGGAGATGGCAAAGCCCTATCTGAGCCAGATCCATCTGTGCGACTGCATCGACGATCCGACCCACCCCTGCTTCGGCGATCTGCACATGGACCCCGCCGAGGCCCCCGACTGGCAGACCGAGGGCTTCCTCACCCCGGAGATCGGGGCGGAGATCATTCGCCGGGCCGCCTCCTTCGACGCCCCCGCCGGCGTCCGCCGCTTCTGGATTTCGATAGAGGTGCTGGGCCACAGGGGCGACAATCTCTGGCATAAAGAGAAGATCGCCCGCGAGTTTTTAACCCGCTGCTGGGAGCTCTCGGGGGTTGAGATGAGCCGGTAAAGGAGATACGGGATGCATTATTTTATCGGACTGGATAACGGCGGCACCGCCACCAAGGCGGCGCTGTTCGACCGAAACGGAACGGAGATCGGCAAGGCCGTTGTCGCCACGGCCTCCATCACGCCGAAGCCCGGCTTTGTGGAGCGGGACATGGAGGAGATGTGGGACGCCAACTGCGCCGTCATCTCCCGCGTCTTGAAGGAGACGGGCGTAGACCCCAAAGACGTCGCGGGCCTCGGCATCGCGGGCCACGGCAAGGGCCTCTACCTCTGGGGCAGGGACGGAAAACCCGCCCGCCGCGGCATCATCTCCACCGACAACCGCGCCTGGGCCTACCCGAAGAAATGGGCCGAGGACGGCACGGAGGCGAAGGTTTTCGAACGCACCGCCCAGCACATCCTGGCCTGTCAGCCGGTGTCGCTGCTCGCCTGGCTGCGCGACAACGAGCCGGAGAGCTATCACAACATCCGGTGGGTCTTCGAGTGCAAGGACTATGTGCGCTTTCGCCTGACCGGAGAGGCCAGGGCGGAGATCACCGACTGCTCCGGGGCAAACCTCATGAACCTGTACACCCGCGCGTATGACAGCGAGTTATTAAGACTTTTCGGGCTGGAGGAGATCGAGAGCGCTCTGCCGCCCCTCTGCCGCGCGACGGAGATCTGCGGCGCGGTGAGCGAGGAGGCAGCGGCCCGCTGCGGCCTGCGGCCCGGCACCCCGGTCATCGGCGGCATGTTCGACATCAACGCCTGCGCCCTCGCGGTGGGTGTGACGGACCCGACGCGCATCTGCATGATCGCCGGGACCTGGAGCATCAACGAGTATGTGCGCGAAAGCCCCGTCACGGACGGGAGCGTGCTGATGAACTCCCTCTTCTGCCTGCCGGAATACTACCTCATCGAGGAGTCAAGCCCCACCTCCGCCGGCAACAACGAGTGGTTTATCCGCGAGCTGCTGCCGGAGCTGAGCAGGGAGGCCAGGGCGGCGGGGGAGAGCATCTATGAGGTCCTCAACCGCTGGGTGGGGGAGATCGCGCCGGAAGAATTTGTGCCGGTCTTCCTGCCCTTCCTCATGGCGTCGAACGTCCACCCGAATGCGAAGGGCAGCTTCGTCGGCCTGTCCCTCAGCCACACGCGCCGCCATATGGCGAGAAGCGTCTATGAGGGCATCGCCTTCTGCCACCGCATGCACCTGGAGCGCCTGCTCAAAAGCCGGGCGGAAAAGCCGCAGTGCATACGCCTCGCGGGCGGCGCTGCAAGGTCTGCGGTATGGGCGCAGATGTTCGCCGACGTGATGCAGCTGCCGGTCGAAACCGTCGAGGCCAATGAGACCGGCGCCCTCGGCTGCGCGGTGGCCGCGGCGGTCGCGACAGGGGAGTACCCCGATCTGCGTTCGGCGGTGGAGGGGATGACGACGGTCTCCCGCCGCTTTGAGCCGGACGAGCAGCGCGCCGCTGTCTACGAGAGAAAGTACGCCCTCTACTGCAAAACCGTCGACTGCCTGGACGGGCTCTGGACCGAGATGCAGAGCCTGATCGAAGCCAGCGCAGGCTGAGCTGAGAATTAAAAATCAAACTGTGACAGGAGAATACTGACGTGAAAAAAACTGTACTGGTACTGAGCCCCGTTGAGGCGAGACACAAGGCAAAATTGGAGGCCGCGGGCGCGGGCTGTGAGTTCGTCTACAGCAGTCCGAAGGACGTGACCAGGGAGCAGATTCAGGCGGCGAACGTCATCATCGGCCAGCCCAACGCCGCCCTGATCGAGGCGTCCGAAAAGCTCGAATGGCTCCAGCTCGAGTCCGCCGGGACCGACGCCTATATCGTCCCCGGCGTGCTGAACAAGAAGACCGTGCTCACCAACGCCACCGGCGCCTACAACAAGGCCGTGGCCGAGCATGCCTTCGCCCTCACCCTCATGCTGATGAAGAAGCTCTACCTCTACCGGGACGAGCAGAAAAAGGCCGTCTGGAGCGACCACGGCACCGTCTCGTCGCTGTCCGACTGCACGGTCGCGGTTGTCGGCCTCGGCGACATCGGCCAGTCCTACGCCCGCATGGTCAAGGCCATGGGCGCGACGGTCATCGGCGTCAAGCGCCGCGCCACCAACAAGCCTGACTGCGTGGACGAACTCGTCATGACCCAGGACCTCGACACCGTCCTGCCCCGTGCGGACGTCATCATGTCCGTCCTGCCGAACACCGCCGCCACCCGCTACATCTACACCGATGAGAGCTTTGACAAGATGAAGGACACAGCCCTCTTTATCAACTGCGGCCGCGGCAACGCCGTCTCGTCCGAGGTGCTGTACCGCGCCCTCTCCGGGCACAAGATCCAGGCCGCCGCCATGGACGTGGCCGAGGTCGAGCCCCTGCCCGCCGACAGCCCCCTCTGGGCGCTGGACAATCTCGTCATCACCCCGCACATCTCGGGCGGCTTCCACCTGCCGGAGACCTTCGAGCGCATCATCGACATCGCGGCGAACAACCTCGCGGCCTTCCTCAAGGGCGAGGAGCTGCGCAACGTCGTGGACTTTGCCACCGGATACAAAAAGTAATACTGTTTTTCGTTAAAACGGCTCGTTTTAACGAAAAGGCATCGCGCAAGGCGCACTGCCAGTTTTGTGCCCTCGGGCACAAAACACGTCTCATAACAGAGCAAAACCCCTCCCCGCCTGTTCGCAGAGAGGGGTTTTGCTGTTTAAACGACAGCCTGTCAGCCGCAGTACTCGTGCTTGCGCGTGATGAAGTAAATAATCGCAATCACAGCGGCAAAGAGCTCCGTGA
The DNA here is from genome assembly GCA_902785905.1 of Oscillospiraceae bacterium. Taxonomy (GTDB): domain Bacteria; phylum Bacillota; class Clostridia; order Oscillospirales; family Oscillospiraceae; genus Limivicinus. Next base: position 5,355 of record CADAAM010000023.1, read on the forward strand.
CCGCCTGCGCAAGCCAAAGGCCGTCTGTGCCGAGAAGCAGGGGCAGAACGAAAATCAAGGCTGTCTGAATGACAAAGGTTCTGGAAAAAGCCAGGATGCCGGATACGAGTCCGTTATTGAGTCCGGTGAAATAGGCGGAGGCATATTCGTTGAAGCCCTGGAGCAGGAAGGCAAACGCATACATTCTCAGCGCGTGGATCGAGAGCCGATAGACCGTCTCGTCATAGCCGACATAGATTTTGGAGATCAGCGGCGCGCTGACCTGCGCCAGGACAAACATCAGTGCGCCGAAAGAGATGTTCAGGATGATTCCCTTTTTCAGCAGGTTTTTCAGTTCCGGGTAGTTTTTCGCCCCAAAATGGTAACCCACGATAGAGGTGGCCTGCATGGCCAGACCGTAAAAGACAGCGGCGAAAATCCCCTCCACAAAGACCGTCACGCCGTAGGCCGCGACGCCGTCCTCGCCCAGCATTCTGAGCAGCTGGAAATTGTACAGGACGAAGATCAACGAGGTCGCCATGTCGTTCACCATCTCGGAGGCGCCGTTTCCGCACGCTTTCAGAAGCGGTTTAAGCCTTACGCCTCCCCGGCAGAAGTGCAGCGGACTCGTATTCGGCCTGGCAAAGTAGATCAGCGGGATCAGGCCGTTCATGCAGGCTCCGATTCCGGTGGCAGCGGCAGCGCCCACCATGCCCCAATGGAAAACGGCGACAAAGAGCCAGTCGAAAAGCAGGTTGCTGAACAGGTTTCCGATAGAGATGTAGAGCCCGAGCTTCGGCCTTTCCGCCGTGATCAAAATGCTCTGGAAAGCGTAACCCAGAATCATGATGGGCAGAAACAGAAAGAGAGTATGTCCATAGGGCAGGCCATATTCCAGAATCTCAGGAGTCGCGCCGATCAACATGGCAACCGGGCGCAGAAACAGAATGCCGATTACGGCCAGCACGACGCCGATCACGGCGGCTGCCTTGATGATGGCGGTGAAATAGAGCCTGGCGTTCTGCTGGTTCCCATCGCCCAGTTCAGCCGCAATCAGCGCGCTTCCCCCGGAGCCGAACATATAGCCGACCATGGACAGAAGCAGCTGAAAAGGATAAATGATATTGACGGCGGAGAAGGCCGTTATGCCAATGTAGTTTGACACAAAGTAACCGTCAACCACATCATAGGTGATGGAGATCATGATCATGCCGATGGTCGGCATGGCAAAGAACAGCAGTTTTGAATAGGTAAAATGGTCGGACAGCTTAATCTCTTTCATCTCTCGCCTCTCAGATCGCCCGGCTCCTCCAGGACGATGCATTCAAAATGCTCAATATACAACTCGTGGAAGCTGCGCGTTTTTTCATCCGAGAAGCAGTTGGAGGCCCATTCCATCTCAGAATCGAACAAGCCGCTGTTGTCGTCGTTCTCCAAAAATTCCAGTTCCAGGCGCGCGCCGGGGGCGTGGTAGCGGTTTTCCAGTTCAATCTGCAGGGGATGCAGGGACGCAAGCTCGTCTGCGTTCATATTCTGCTGGTAGTTGACCTCCATGGGATCGTTGAAAAAGGCGGAATCCTGCGCGGCAAAATAGTCATAGCTGCAGTGGGAGATGCCGTCCGCAACCTGCTTTTTGATCTCGGTGATCAGCTCCTCCAGACTGTGGATCTGATCCATATGGATGCCCACCGGCAAATTCTTGATCAGCATACCCACGGAATTGGACGCAAAGCTGCCCAGGCGATTGTTGAAGATCCAGTTGGTCATGATGTCATTCCTGCCGCTGGTCTCATGCAGGGTCAGGATGGCCGCGGCGATGGCGATGACACTCCTGGAGGTGTTCAGCCGTTCCTCTGCCGCCTCCAGATCGGAAGCGTCAAACGGGAAACGGATCACGCGGCCTGCCGCCGTAGGAATGGTTTCGTCCCGGTCCGGCTCGGGGATCCAGCACCAGTCACAGCCGCCGTATTTTTTATCAAAATAGGCCTTGTCCTCCAGATACTGGGGTGAATTGCGAATACGATCCTCATTGGCGAGGTATGCGCAGTAATAGTCGGGAGGAAGCGGCTCGCCCCTGTAAGCCCTGACGATGTTGGCCATAACAAGACCGATGCAGGCCCCGTCCATAGCCAGATGGTGAACATCATAGAAGAGATAGCTGTATCGCGGGGTGAGGAACATGCGCACGCGCAGCAGGGGAGAGTTGAACATCGGGAAGGGCTCCACCAGCTCGTCCTTCATGCGGATAACGTCCATATCGCTGCACTTTTCAAACTGGACCTCGGGAAGAAGCTCCGGGCAGTAGGTCTGGATCAGTTCTCCGCGTCCGGCGAAGCTGATCTTCATCGACAGCGCGGGATGATGGTGAATGGCCTGATTGACCGCTTTTCTCAGGCGCTCCGGATCGGTCTTCCTGTTAAAGCGGAACAGATAGTACATGTTGTTCCACATGGTGGAATCTGCCTTTGCAAGCTGATAATCGATCAGCTTTGTCTGCATGGCGCTGAGATAATGGGGTTTTTTACGCTCCATCGCCTCGATCTCATCCAGACTCATCCCCTGTTCCTTTTTCCGGAGCAGGGCGGCGATGCGTTCGATGCTTCGCAGCGAATAGATGTCCGCGCTGGTCACACCCTGATCCATCAGCTTTGACGTCAGCACCATGCTTCTCAGCGAATCTCCGCCCAGCTCAAAGAAATCGTCTTCCACGCTGATCTGATCCTGTTTTAAGTGCAGAACCTCGGCAAAGATATCCCGCAGCCAGGTCTCGGTATCATTCCGCGGGGCGGTCACAAGCCGTTCGTTCCGGACCGGCTGCGGGTCGGGGAGCGACTTTTTGTCCACCTTGCCGTTGACAGTCTCCGGCAGGCTGTCCATGCGGACAATGACCGACGGGATCATGTATTCCGGCAGGCGTTTGGCCATAAAGGCCCGCAGTGCGTCCAGATCAACGGCGTCCGCAGAGGTGATATAGCCCGCGAGATAATCCGTGTCGCCATGGCAGAGCTTGACGGCGCTGCCCTTGATATCGGGGTAGCTGCCCATGACGCGCTCGATCTCGTCGAGCTCGATGCGAAAGCCTCTCAGCTTGACCTGGTTGTCGATCCTGCCCCGGATACAGATCCGGCCGTCCTCCGTCCAGGTGGCGAGATCCCCGCTGTGGTAGGCGCGCATGCCCTGATAGGTAAAGAAGGCCGCCGCCGTCTTTTCCGGCAGATTCACATAACCGCGCCCGACACCGGCTCCGCAGATGATCAGCTCGCCCTTTTCGCCGACGCCAAGGCTGTTTCCGTCGGCATCCATGACGAAGAATTTCGTGTTGACGATAGGCCCGCCGACGGTAACCTCCCCATCCGGCCCCATCACGGCCGCCGCGCAGCCCATGGCGCACTCGGTCGGCCCGTATACGTTCAGGATCACGCTGTCTTCCCGCAATTCGCGCAGCTTCAGATACAGATTCTTCGGGAAAGCCTCCGAACCGACGTCATAGAAATCAATCTGCCTGAGCGCCTCCGCACACGCGGGAATCCCCACAATGTTGGACAAAAACGTGGGCGTGCAGGTGAGGCCGTTGACGCGGCTGTCAACGATCGTCTTAGCCAGAAGGAAAGGATCACGGATTTCCTCCGCTGTCGCAAGGCACACGGTGTTCCCGTTGCACAGCGGCACAAACTGCTCCACGATCGAAACGTCAAAGGAGAACGCGGCCATCGCCAGGGCGATGCGCCCGGGCCTCGAGTAGTGCATGATTTCAACAGACTTTTCGTTCCTGTGCACATAGTTGGCAAGATTGCTCTGCTCGATCATGACGCCCTTGGGGCGCCCTGTAGAGCCGGAGGTATAGATGCAGTAGGCCAGATCGCAGGGCTGGATCCCCTCTGCCGGGGGATAGGCGTCGTCGGTCTGCGTCTCAAGGATGTCCTCCATCGCAAGGACTTCAAAGCCGCACTCGGACAGAGCCGGCCTTTCCTCGCGCAATTGTCTGCTCGTCAGCAGAACAGCGGCGGAGGCATCCTCCATGCTGAACAAAATCCGCTCATCCGGGTAGGAGACGGTAAAGGGGAGAAAAGCGCCGTGCGCCTTCAACACGCCCTGCTCCGCCACATAGGCCATCTCCGTACGCTCCAGCAAAACGCCCACCAGCACGTCACGGCCGACGCCTTTTCGGATCAGCAGATTGGCCACCCGGTTGGAGAGACGTTCCAACTCACCGTAGCTGAGCGCCTTTCCCATACAGAGTACGGCAGTTTGATCGGGGAAGCGAAGCGCGTGAGCATGGATTTGTTCGGACACCGGAACAAAGGGAAACGCAAGCTCTGTCTGATTGGCCCGCTCTATGACGGATTGCGACTCATTCTGTTCTAAGTTTGTCATCGTGATTCTGCGTCCTTTCAGCTTACCGCATATAGAATGATACCGGGGCATCCGCACTCTGTTTGAGCGCGTGCAGGCGTATTTCATAATCATGCTGACAGACCGGCAGTGCAGCCATCACACAGGATGACGCGTATGCGGGGCCCAGGTTTCCTGTCCGGTACTCTTCTCAGCATAACAGATTAATTAATTATACCAAAATGATCATCCGCTTGCAATCGGATAAACAGGGATTTGCATCATGCAGGCATGAAAAAACTGAGGGACAATGCGGCGCGCTTGAAGGAACCTATCTCTCCCAGAGATAAACGGGAATTGTGAGCTCTGCCCCATAGCAGCTCACGGTCAGCTCGTTTTTTCCGGAAGGCTTCAGCGCTGTGAACTCACAGGTCAGCGTATCGCCGCTCACGGACAGATCGACACTGTCACTGATGCTCCAGCCGATTTGGGGGTCGGAAAGCTCCGGCTGGGGATAAGCGGACAGCGTGAACGGCTTGTCGCCGACGTATGCGGTAAAACCGTCGGCGTCCAGCTTTCGGCCAAAGGCGTAGACTTCGATCGCATCGACCGTCGGCGTCGGGACAGGCGTGGCGGGGGGCAGCGTTTCCATGACCTCCGGAGCGGGCGAGGGCTCCGCATGCCGGGGCTCGGAGCGTAAGTTCCACGCGAGTCCTCCGGCAAAAGCCGCGACAAGCAGACAGGAGCCAATTATCGCGGGCATGTGGTTCTTTCGCGCACCGAAAGCGTAACCGCATTCCGGGCATTCGGAGAGCTCAGCGGAGACCTTTGTTTTGCAGTGGGGGCAAGTGTTATATTTCATAGGGAACATCCCTTTCTCTTTGGTGTGGACCTATTGTAACACAGAATTATGTAGACCGGCAATCCTAAAACATGCGTTCGGTGAAAAAACGCTTCTCCATAATTCTTTAATACGTTAAAGAAAAACTGCGGCGGGAAAAATGCCCCCAAACGGTTCAGCTCCGCGGCTTTTCCGCGATAAAAGAAACTGCGGATTTTTTATAGTACAGCCATCAGAAATATGCTATAATTCATTCACGCCTGGACGCGCTTCGCGCCGTCGCTCGTTTGCAGCATGTTTCATAGAACAAAACAGGAGGATGAAAACCATGAAAAAAATCATCGCACTGCTTCTCAGCACTGTCCTGCTTCTCAGCCTCGGAGCCTTGAGCGCCGCGGCGGAAGACGGTCTCGCCGATCAGATGGAAGACAGGCTGCATGCTTCGATTCAGCGTGAGGGGGATTCCCCCGCGTGGATTACCGCGCTTCCCGGTGCCCGGGATGAGAGCGTTACCCAGCTCTTTGTGGTGGCGGGCCTGGGGGCGGACAAGACGACAGCCACCGTCTCCATGCACGAGCGGGACGAAAACGGCGTCTGGAAGCAGATCCTTTCCACACCCGCCTTTGTCGGCAAGCGAGGGCTGTGCCCGGATGACGAGCACGTCGAGGGCTGCGGGCAGACGCCGGCAGGCGTCTATCGCTTCAACAAGGCCTTCGGCATTGCACCCGATCCCGGCTGCGCCATCCCCTATACCCAGGTCACGGACGACATCTGGTGGTCCGGCGACCAGCGCGAGGGCATGCGCTATAACGAGATGGTGGATATCAAAGACTATCCGGAGCTTGCCAAGGACGACAGCGAGCATATCATCGACTATGAGTATCAATACCAGTACTGCCTCAACATCAGCTTTAACGAAGAGGGTACGCCGGGCAGGGGCTCCGCCATCTTCCTGCACTGCTTCGGCCCGCTCAAGCCCTATACGGGCGGCTGCGTGGCCCTGCCGGAGAACATCATGAAGCTCGTCATGCAGAGGGTCAAGCCCGAGTGCGTGGTCGTCATCGACACGCTGGAGCGTTTGAGCCCGGAGACCTGGAAGGACTGGGGCTTTGAGCCGAGCGTTGTGATCGACTGCGGCGGCTCCGAGCTCTATACGCAGGCGGAGCTGAAGGACGCCGCCGAAAAGATCAGGGCATACTTTGCCGACTGGGAGGGCTGTGAGCTGCACAGCATCCGCTATGCCGGAGACGAGAGCTGCACGGAAGAAAACCTCAAGTGGATGAACGATCTCAACGAGGACAGAGACTATACGCAGGTGGCGGAATTCCTGATGGATTTCCATTCTCCCTTGGAGCAGATCGGCGCCTGGGAGGTCGACAGGGAATACACGGACTATCAGTGGTGGCTCGCCCGCAGCGCGGACGGCGCCTGGGATATCGTGACGTTCGGCTATTGAGCTGCTAATACTATTTTTCAATAAAAATCGACACTTTTTATTGAAAAGATGCCGCCTGCGGCGGCATACAGTTGCTGACGCAACTGACGTCTCATACTGTTTCTTGATTAAATTCTTTAATTAAGAAAGCCGCAGTTCCCGCGGCGTTTTCAGCGTGAAACGCTGAAAACACGTCTCATACAAGAACCTCTACGCGCCTTATGACGCTATGAAAACCTTTAAGGGATTAAAGGTTTTCATGAGGTTCTAGTATCATACGATTTTCAACGCGCCGCAAGGCGCTATAAAAAAGTAGATGTTGTCTACTTTTTAATGAAAATCAGTATAAAAAATCCCGGGTCCTGCCGGAACTGTCCGGCAAAACCCGGGAGTTGCTGGAGGCTCTGTCATTGCCTGCGCAAGCCCGGCGCAGAGCGCTGATACTATTACTTGATTAAATTCTTTAATCAAGTAAGCCGCAGTTCCTGCGGCGTTTTCAGCGTGAAACACTGAAAACACGTCTCATACAAGAACCTCTACTAGTATGAGAGAGCGCTATATGAGCTGGTAGCGCACCAGCTCGGCGAATTCCCCGTTCTTCGCAATCAGCTCGTCATAGCTTCCTTCTTCCGTGATCCTGCCCTTGTTCAAAACCAGGATACGGTCGCAGTCCCGGATCGTGCTCAGACGGTGGGCGATGACGATGCGGGTACAGTGCAGATTGTCCAGCGCGTCGGTTACCTTCTTCTGCGTCACATTGTCCAGTGCGGAGGTCGCTTCGTCCAGAATCAGAATGGACGGTTTCTGCGCGATGACACGGGCGATCAGCAGGCGCTGCTTCTGTCCGCCGGAAATAGCCACCGCGTCGTCCGAGAGTATCGTCTGCATGCCGAGCGGCATGGCCCGTATATCGTCGGCAAGGCCCGCGGCCTCTGCCGCCGCCCAGGCCTCCTCCTCCGTCAGGTCGGGCCGCGTGATGGCAATGTTCGTAAAGACGTTGCCCGAAAAGATCCTGCCCTGCTGCAGCACGGCTCCGATCTGGCGCCGGACGGCCGTGTTGTCCAGATGGAGCAGGTTTTCGCCGTCGAAGTAGACCGCACCGGTCTGCGGCTGCTCAAAGCCCAGCAGCAGGCGCACGAGGGTGGACTTTCCGGAGCCGGAGCCCCCCACGATGGCCAGGTATTCACCGGGCTTTACCTGCAGACTCAGGTGATCCAGAACAAGCGGCGCGGATTCGCCGTAGCGGAACGATACTTCCTTGAGCGCGATGGCCCCGCTGAGCTCTCCGGGGTCCCGTCCGGCGGACAAGATCTCGGGGACTTCCTCAAGGATCGGACGCAGCAGCAGCAAAATCGGGCGGATCGCCGCGATTTGGGAGCCGAGGCCGCTCAGCTGCTGAATCGCCGTATTGCTCATGCTGTAGGCCGCAAAGAAGTAGATGAACAGATCGTCGCTCAAACCGACGCGAACGGCCATCCAGAACAGAAGCGCCATACCGAAAATCGAAGCTGCGGGGCCGAGCGCGTTTTGCAGCTTCACAAAAAGCGGCGGGCGGAACTCGGCGTCCGCCTCGCGGTGATACGCCTCCATAAAGCGCGCCAGCGCCCGCGACTCAGCGCCCGCGTTCTTCACCTCTCCGATGCCCCACAGGGTGTCCAGAGCGCGTTCGTTCGTCTCCATCTGGCCGCGCAGACGGTCCATGGCGTTGCGGGCCTGTCCCAGAACGCCGAGCACCTGCAGCACCAGCTGGATGCCCAGCACCAGAAGGGCCGGCCCGATCATCTCCGGGGCGGCGGTCTGCAGCTCCAGCACATACGCAAGCGACAGCAGCGCGCTCAGACCCGTGTAGAAGACGAGGGAGCACAACACGCTGCACAGGGGCTCCACCAGGTTCAGGCTGCCGTAAATATCGGCGGTCTTGTTCTCGCGAAAGAACGCCACCGGCAGGTCCAGGACGCGCGCAAAGAGCGAGCTTTGCAGGAAAAGGGTCATCTTCTGGCTTACCCTGGCGACCGCCCTGGCCTGTACGATGGAGAAGAGATACTTCGCAATCGCGCAGCCCAGCAGGAAGACCATCAGGGAAAAGATCAGCTCGGTATTGCCGGAGGGAATTACAAGCGTCATCATCCACTTGCAGGCGATGGGAAAGAAGATGCCGAGCAGGACCACCGCCACTGCGCACATCAGGAGCAGAAAGCGTTCGCCGCCCGAGACACAGCTCATCATAAACGCCAGCAGCTCCTTCAGACTCAGCTTGTTCTGGGGCGCGGCCTGATAGTAGAGCACGGCTTCGCGCTCTACCAGGGCGCTGTTTTTCTTGTCAAATACGATACGCTCTCCGCTGGATCGGTCGGTACAGGCATAGAGCCCGTAGCTTCCGGGCAGCAGCGCCGTCGTGACCCCGTTTGCAAGCCTGCACAGGTAGGGGCCGAAGGCATTTTTCTCCCAGCCGGGGGAGAGCATGCAGACACGGGCCATAATGCCGTTTTTGCGCAGCAGATCTTCTACATAGGATTCATTTTCAAGGCGGTCCGGGTGAAAATCTGGTGTGGAAATGCCATAAAATGTGCAGATATCCCGCAGCGCGAAGGCGCGGTCCAGGGATCTGTCGCTGCTCTTTTCCCGGCCTGCGGCCACCCTGCGGGCGGTCACGCCGAGCAGACTGTTTTCCGCGTTTTCCAGACGTTCGGCGTCGGCCGCCTGACGGATCAGGATTCGCTCCTTCCATGTTTCGCTCATGCTTGACCCTCCCTTCACTGCGACGAGACCAGGGTGAAATAACGGCCCTGAAGTCTCATCAGTTCATCGTGCGTGCCCTGCTCGACAATTTTCCCGTTGGCAAGGACGATGATCTTGTCGCAGTCCCGCACCGTAGAGAGTCTGTGCGCCACGATGACCGTGGTCATGCTGCGCGCCTTGATGTTCTCCATAATCATGTGCTCGGTCATGGCGTCCAGCGCCGAGGTCGCCTCGTCCAGAATCAGCACTTTCGGATTTCTGACCAGTGCGCGCGCGATCGTGATGCGCTGGCGCTGACCGCCGGAGAAGTTCTTGCCGCCGGAGCGGACCACATAGTCGTAACCGTCCGGACGCATCAGGATATCTTCTTCAATGCAGGCCTCCCGGGCGGCGCCGATAATGTCCGGATCGGGGAGTTTGTTGTCCCACATGCTGATGTTGTTGTGAACGGTCGCCTCAAAAACGGTGCTGTCCTGACTGACGATCGCCACACTGTCGGTAAACATGGACTTGGGGAGATCGAAGCGGTTGACGCCGTCATACAGTACCTCCCCCGACCAGGGGAGGACCGTGCCGGTCATGAGCTTGGCAATGGTGGACTTGCCGGAGCCCGAAGCGCCCACAAACGCCACGCGCTGGCCCGGCTCGATGGTGAAGCTGAAATCGTCCAGCAGGGGCGGCGAGAGATGCGAATAGCCGAAGGTCACATGGCGAAACTCGACGCCGCCGCGCATGGGAGGCAGCGCCGTCTCCTCCGCCAGGGTCTGGACAGGGAAGGCCGTGTCCTCTTCATAGCATCTCACGTCCTCTACCTTCTGGATGGAAGTGGCAAGCTCGCGGGTGTTTTTGCTGACCTCTGACAGATCCTGCGCCGGGGCCGTCAGCTTCTGGATCAGGGTCTGCAGCACCAGAATCAGGCCCACGGTGGTTCTGCCGTGGATGATGGACCAGGCGGCTACCGTCAGCACCAGCGCGTTTGTCAGGTCTATCAGGAAGACCGACAGCCCGTTGAGGTAGACCGAGATGTTGTTTTCCTTGGTTTTTCCTTCATTGACCTCAGCCTGCTGGCTGGCCCAGCGGGCAAAATAGCCGTTGCCCACGCCCGATGACTTGATGGTTTCAATCATGTCAATGCCTGCGATCATCGTAGCGTCCATGCGCATCTTGCTGTTCATGCGCTGCTGCTGCGACTGCAGCGTAAACCTGGCCAGAAACCAGGCCGCAAAGACATTGGCGCACAGCGCGAAGCCCCCCAGAAAAGCCGCCGAGGGACTCAGGGAGAACAGCGCCGCAAAATAGATGCCCACCATCAACAGCTGAATGGCCGTCGGCGTGATTTTGCGCACCAGAAGCTCGGCAATGGTGGAATTCATCGTCAGCCGGGAGATCAGGTCGCCGGCTGAGCGCTGCTGGTAAAACTCAATCGGGAGCTTGAGGAGATGGGCGAAGAAATCCGTGTTTGTCCGGATCGACATATCGCCCTGAATCCGGTAAATATAGGTCTCGCGCAAAAGATCCGCCACAAGCTCAAGCACGCCCAGAAACACAAGCAGCAGAAAAAATTGCTTTTGCCAGATCTGCCGGTTTTCCAGGATCATGTCGGTAAAGATCCTTTGAAACATGGGGATCATCAGTCCCACAAGCGCTGCCGCCAGCGCGTCCAGCACCAGAAAACGCAGGCCGGAGCGGTATTGACGCGCCCTCTCTCTCAGATAAGAGACGACAGTGGGGGCTTTCCCGTCCCGGACAAAGTTCTCTCCGGGGGAAAACTCCAGGACGATGCCGGTAAAGCTGCGGTTGAATTCCTCCATGGTGACCGTGACTTCACCGAGCCCCGGATCGTTCAGATAGGCCTTGTTTTTGCCGAAGCCCCGCAGCACCACGAAATGTGCCATATTCCAGTGGATGATGCAGGGAAAATGCGCCTTCTGCATCACGCTTTCCACCGACCAGCGATAGCCGTCGGCAATCAGACCGTAGTTTTCCGCCGCCGTCATCAGATTGGAGGCGCGTGAGCCGTCCCTGGAAACGCCGCAGTCCCGGCGCACCTTCTCAAGCGGCACATATTTTCCGTAATAGGCCAGAATCATCGCAAGTGAAGCCGCCCCGCATTCGACGTACTCCATCTGCATGATCATCGGAACCTTTACATGTGTATACTTCATTGTCCGCGTCCTCGCATATCAGGGATCGATCATCAGAACGATGGGGCGCACATGGTCGACGGTGATGACCGCCTCCACCAGGTCTTCCTTCTGCAGCCGCGAATTCACCTTGACGGTGACATAGTAGTTGTAATCCGCTCTGGCAACCTCGCTGAAGACCCAGTCGCTCTCAATGATACCCGACATTTCCTCCAGGGAATGGGGCTTGGTCGAGACGTCGACCACCTTGCCCTTCAGAATGCCGCCGTTGGGCTGGGTAACGCGCACGTCATCCCCCTGATCTGCCTTATAGGTCTGCATCTGCTGGGGCGTCAGGAAGAGGATACACTCGTTCCCGGCATTCGGGGCAAAGCCGAAGCACGACACCGTGACCGGCAGCTTTCCGGCAAAGGCCCAGATCAGGAAGGACAAAAGCAGAACCAGCACCGCCACCAGTGTCATCCACGGCATCAGGCGCGCGGCGCTGACGTAGGGGCCGGTTTTGGTCTGCTGGCTCAGCTGATCCATGCTTTCCTTGCGAAAGAGGTTTTCGGTTTTCGGCATAGCAAGAGACTCCTTTCATGAAAGCGAGGCGGGGAGGGCCAGGGATATGTAGCGTCCGCCGAGTTTTGCCATATAGTTCAGCGCGGTGAGCTTTTCCGCCGAGGCGAGGATTTCCACCTCGCCTGCCTCGGCGCACAGGTCGGCGAGCAGCTGCTTTTCCGTCTTCACCTCGTCGCAGGCGAGAAAAACCGCCCTGTCCAAGCCTGAGAGGAGCGTGAACGGCTGCACCATGCAGGGGCGCGAATCCAGCAGCAGAAGCCCGCCGCCGGTCTCCGCCATCACAAGGCTGTGCTTTTCGCCGGAGGCCGCAATCCTTCTCCATTCATGGACAGCCGCATAAAGGCGGTTATACCAGGGCCGCATCCGCTCCTGCGTCTCCTGGAAGGCGCCGCCCTTCAGCTCATAATACATGCACATATTTTCGACCCGGTCGTTGCTGTCGCCGTATATGCAGCGGTACATCTCTTTGGGCTCCAGCTCCAGCCCGTACTGGGCCGGGTTTTCCAGATAGCGCGAATAGCGCTGGAACAGGATGGGGAAAATCCCCGACGGAGGCTGGAAATGCACGAGCTTCGGGAGCAGGCCGAGCAGCTCCTCGTAGTCCTCTTCCTTTTCGCCCGGAACGGCCATCAGCATATTCCACGAGAGGCCCAGACCGTGCTTGCGGCAGTATTTCAGAAAGGCCACATGGGAAGCGGCGTTGTTGCCCTTGTTCATCAATTGCAGCAGATGGTCGTTCAGGCTTTCAATGCCCGGCTGCACGATGTGAAAGCCGGCCTTCACCAGGCGCACAATATCCCGCTCTTTCAGATTTGTCTTGACCTCGCCCACCAGATTCAGCGCCTGTCCGCTCTCAGCCAGCATGGGCAGCAGATTCTCCATCGCGTCAAAGCTCAGGATATTATCCGTGAGCTGAAACAGGCTGTTGCCGTATCTGCGGCTCAGCTCCAGAATCTCATCGTACAGGCGCTGCGCACTTTTGAAGCGGTAAACGTTTTTGCGCCCGTTGAGCCCGCAGAAGCTGCACGGGTGCTTTTGACCCCACCAGCATCCGCGCGAGCCCTCAAGATACAGCGCATAGCTCGAGTCCGACAGTTTGCGGGCCAGGCTATGATCCCCGATGATCTCTATCCCGAACATGGTCGGGCCGAACTCTCCGGCCTGCTCACGCTGCCAGTCGGTCAGATAGTCGGAATAATCGGGATAGCAGACTTTGTTCATGTCCTGCGTCATGCGGTGGGGGATGGGGTCGGGGATCTGCTCCCCGTGCCGGACCACGCCGTAGGGCATGGGCCCGGCCTCCGCGCCCATGGCGATACGGCAGACACGGGCGAACACCTCATCCCCCTCGCCGAAGAAAATGTAATCCACGCTGGGATAATGGCGCAGCACCGCCGCCCCGGCCTCACCGGACACATTGGTGCCGCCGAGGATCGTCGCAATGTCCGGTGCAAGCTCCTTGACGCGCCTGATGACGGCGAGCGCCCCGTTGATCTGGGAAAAGATGGAGCTGACTGCCAGAACGCCCGGCCGGACCTGCACGATCTCCTCCGCCAGCTCTTCCACGCATTGACGGGCCTTCTCCCTGGCGTATTGAATCAGCGCGAGAAGCTCTTCATACGGACAGACGGGATAATCCCGGCACGTAAGACGGGCGAAGCGCTCATCGCTGCAGGTGTTTTCCGCGTCGGTCATGTGGGCGAACAGGTATTCCTGCAGGCCTGACGTAAAGGGGAAGGCCTCAATCTTCCTGGCGGCCTCGCGACCGAGGAGGTGGGACAGGCGGAACATCGGATAGAAGACCCGCGAGCGCATCCCCGCCTCGTTCAGGCACTGTTTGAAAAGAGACAGCGCGATCGACGGCCGCGGCGGATAGTCGTACGGCGGAGAAAGCAGGACGACGTCAAGCCGCGGAAAATCTCCCGAATCCTTTTGTAGTGCGGAAATCATAGAATAATCTCCTCAGAAAAATCCAGCAAAAACCGGCAGCCGGATTCCGGCTGCCGGCAGATGCGGACAGGTTGCTGCGTGTGGAAAGGATGCTTATGCGCTCGTAACGGAAATGAGGACGCCCGCGGCAGGAATGACCGTGGCAACGGTGGTGGGCGTGGTGCCGCCGGCGACTTCGTCGAGCTGGCTCTTGTCGAGCTTGCCCTCACCGGCATTCGCGTTGACGAAAGCCTTGAACTCTTCCACGGTGGCGTCGATGCCAAGCTCCTTCAGAATGACTTCAAGCGCTTTGCCGCTCTTGGCAGCCTCGGCGATCTTGGCCTGCAGCTCGGTATCGTTTGCGGCTTTTTCGTAGAATTCCTTAATGGTCATGTGTATGATCTCCTTTCCTCGGCCTCGGCCGAAATCAACATTTTTAATTTGCAAAAAGGCAGAGCCTTTTTCTCAGTTTACCGTGGCAAATTATAGCATTTCGGCAGAGACCTGTCAATAATGATTAAAAATTATTTATTAATATATAAATTTATTAGAAAACAATATTGACTGATATATGGCGGCAATCTTGCGGCAGCCGCGTAAAAATGATATAGTATGCAGCAGTGTGTATACTTCAGAGCCGGGAGAGCGGGGGGAGTGCAATATGAAAATTCTGGCGCTTGTTTTTGCGGCGCGCCGGGACGAGACATCGAAAACGCTGCAAATGACAAAAGAACTCTGCGGCATGATCGGTCGGCGCTGCGAAGATGCGGCGTTTGAGATCCTGACCATGAGCGAGCTGCCCGTGCAGGCCTGCGTCGGCTGCAAAACCTGCTTTCTGGAGGGCTTCTGCCCGCAGGACGGGGAGGACGGCATGGCCGAGCTGCGGCGGAAGGTGATAGACTGCGACGCGCTGATCGCCGCGACGCCGGTCTATATGTGCTCGGTCAGCGGCTGGTGCAAGATTTTTCTGGATCGCTGTGCGCGCTGGTGTCATGTGTTTGAGCTGCTCGGAAAGCCCGGCCTGGTTCTCAGCGTGACCGGCGCTTCCGGCGCAGAGCGCGCGGCCGATTATCTGTCCGAGTGTCTGGAGGTCATGGGCTGTGCCGTGGCGGCGCGTCTCCCGCTGCAGAAACTGGGCGAGGGTCTGGTGATCGGCGGGGAGGAAGCGCGCACGGCTATGGAGAGCGCCGCGGAGGCCCTTCTGGATGCGGTCGAACATCCCGAACAATACCTTTCGGAACGTGCCGAGACCCAGTTTCGGGGCATACGGCAGAATTACCGCAGCCTGGAAACCTTCCGGCTGCTCATGGGACAGAGCTGCTCCGATGAGATCAACACCTTCCGTGAGCGCGGATTGATGGGCTGCGCCTCCCTGCGCGAGGCTTTGCAGAAGAAAGGAAAGACAGAGTCGTGAACAAGACAGCAGAGACCATGGAGAGCAAAAGAAAACTGCCCCCCGAGGGGCAGACAGCGGATCTTTTCGATTTTCTCCGCCCCATGGCGGAGGACGAGGTGAACGCGATCTCAAGCCTGCCGGAGCTTCCGCTGCGGGAAGCGGCTGCGCTCGGGCAGGAGCTTCTCTTCCTTCGTCTGAAAGAGCTCACGGAGCCGACGGTGCAGGCGGCGCTGGAGGAAGCGCTCTGCCGCATCAACCCCGCCGTCCGGCTCTCGCCGCATTTCGCGTCGGACAGCGACCGCGCCCAGGCCCTTGCCGGGACGCTTCAAAGTCTGGCAGCACCCGGCGGCAGCCCCTTTGAGCGCTACCCGCTTTTGAGGCGGGACGCGGAACATGTCTGCGCAAACTTCCGCCGCTTTCTGACGACCTTTCTGCGCCGCGTGAGTGAATACGCGGGCCGGATCGAGCGGGAGCTGCTGGAGGGCCGCCGGATGGGCAGGCTTCTCTCTCTCGGCGCGTCCGGGGCCGACATGCATCTGCACGGTCAGTGCGCCCTGCGCGTGACGTGCGAGGGCGGCGTGTTTTATTACAAGCCCCGCAACAGCCGGATCGATCTTCTCTATCGCCGGATCGTGGAGCGCTTCTGCCCTGATGAAACCCTCGCGCCGCATGCCGTGTGCGGCGAGGGCTTCGGCTTTATCGAATGCATGAAGACCGCGCCGGTGCAGAGCCCCGAGGATGTCGCGGCCTATTATCGGCACTTCGGCGCGCTGACGGCTCTGTTCCGCTTTCTCGGCAGCTCCGACATGCACTACGAGAACATCCTCGCCTGCGGCGTCTATCCGACCGCCATAGACATGGAGACGCTGTTCACGCCCGCTTCCGATCCCTTTCGCGGCTGCGAAGTCGACACGGTCGACGAGCTGAACCCGGTGTGGCGGGACCTGCTGTTTTCCGCCCGCAGCACGCTGGTGCTGCCCATGATGCTCCAGGGCAAGGCACAGACCAGCCCCCTGCTGCGCGTCGGGACGGAGAGCGCCAACAGCCTTCCGGTTCTGGACGGAAGGCAGATCCCCGTTTACGGCTATGAGGACAGCTTTATAGAGGGCTTCTCATCCATGTATGACCGCCTGCTCTCCCGGCGCGGCGAGCTTGCGGACATGGTGCGCGAGACGGAAGAGATGAGCGCCCGCTATGTCCTGCGCGCCTCAGCCTATTACGCCCTGACGCTGCGCGAGCTGCATTCCCCCGCGGGCTGCGCCTCAGTCGAGGGGAGAGAGAAGATCCTGGCCGATCTGGACAAACACTTTGACAAAGCGGCGGAGTATCTGCCGGTGGTACAGTGGGAGCGCGCCTGCCTCGAAGAGGGAGACATTCCCTATTTTTCCTTCCGAGCCGGTCACAGCGGTCTGTACGGAGACCCGCAGGGGGAGATCCTCAAAGACGGTTTCTTCCGCATAACGGCGACAGAGCAATGCCTCCTGACCCTGGAACACTCCGGGCCGGAGGAGAAGCGTTTTGAGCTGGATTACATCCGGCGGCGGCTTGAGCAGGGGCCCGATTATTCGTTCGCGCCGCAGAGCGTGCCGCCCGAAACCGAGCCGCTCCCGCTTTCTGCCGACGAGGCCCGCGCCGAGGTGCGCGGCATCCTCGCCGACCTGGAGAAGCTGGCCTTGAAGCTCACCGACGGGAGCCGCATTCTGCTCAGTGCGGATCAGCATCTTGTCCCGACCCATCACCACCATTTTGAACGGGGCCTGCCCGGCATGAGCGTCCTTTTCGACCGCGCCCTGAAAACTGCGTCCCTCGGCTGTGAAGCGCAGGCGCTGCGCTTTCTCGCGGATACGAGGGAAGACCTTTTGCGCACGCGAAGAACCTATCGCCAGATCGGCGAAGCGTCCCGCTCCGTTCTGCATCCGGGCCTGTGCGAGGGCGTCGGCGGGCTGCTGCTCTCCCCGTGCATGGACGCGGAGGGGATCGAGGACGTCATCGAGAGCTTAAAGCTCGACAGCCGGAGCTTTGAGGAAGAGAACGCCGGGTTGTACGCCGGGATCGGCGGTCTCCTGTTCGGCTGCGTGACGGCGGCGGAGCGGATCGGATGTGAAAAAGCACCGGAGCCGCTCCTGCGGCTCATCGAGCGGCTGACGCCTCTCGTGATCGCGCGGGCAGAGGAGCCCGGCCCGGTCTCCGGTCTCGGCAGAGGCATGGCCGGAACCGCGCTTTCGCTTACGCGGAGCTTCCGCTTCACCGGCAATACGGACTGCCTGGAGGCGGCGGAAAAGGCGTTTCGCTATGAGAGCGCGCAGTATCGCAAGCTGCTCGGCGGCTGGCCGAATTATGAGAAATCCTCCCTGCCCGTCATCCGGGGCGAGGGGCTGGAGGCCGGCGCGCCCGGCATTGCCCTGGCCGCGATCCTGTGCGAAGAGACGGTGCCCGCCGCGGCCGAGCTTGCGGACAGGGCGCTGTCGTGTACGCTCTCGCTGCCGTTTTCGGAGACGGACGATCTGGCCTGCGGCAGCGCGGGCCTCGCCCTGGCGCTGACCGAGGCGTCCCTGCGCCGCAAGGACCCGGCCCTGCTGCGCGCGGCGGGCGTGCGGCTCGCACAATCCGCAAAGCGCGCGGAGCGGGACGGCGGCTATCGCTCTCTTCCGCTGCGCCTGCGCAACGTCCCCGACCCCGCCTTCTGGCGCGGCCTCGCGGGCGTCGCCTACGCCATGCTGGTCTATGCCGACGCGCTGGAAGCGCCGGTCCCTTGACGCCGTTACCCTGCCGCCCGATTCTTGGGGATGGAGATGGTGAGCACGAGCAGCTCGTCCGTCTCCTCCCGCTTTACGCCTGCGTCGATGCCGCCCTGCTTCATGAGTTCCAGAGAGCGGTTGAGGCTGTTGAGAAAAATACGCACGTCCTTGAGCACCAGGGTGCGCTTCGGCTCCGGCTTCGGAGCGGCCTCCTCCGGGGCGTTCAGCAGGGCCTCTATGTATTCTTCCGCCGCTGCGACCGTGAGGGAGTTGGCGGCGATGTACGCAAGGGCCAGGCGCTGGGCGTTCGGGTCCGGCAGACGCAGAAGGGCTCGGCCGTGGCGCTCGCTCAAACCGCAGGCGCGCAGCTTTTCCAGCACGTCCTCCGGCAGCTTGAGAAGCCGCAGCTTGTTCGCCACCGCGGACTGGGATTTGCCGATGCGCCTCGCGGCCTCCTCCTGGCTCAGCCCAAACATGCGGATGAGCCGGCTCAGGCCCAGGGCCTCCTCAATAAAATCCAGATCGCGGCGCTGGAGGTTCTCGATCAGCGCGATGAGACCCGCGTCCTCCATGTTCACGTCCAGCAGAATGCACGGGACCTCCTGCAGTCCCGCGAGCTTTGCCGCCCGCAGCCGCCGTTCCCCGGCCACCAGCTCGTACTTCCCGCCCCGGCAGCGCACGGTCAGCGGATTGAGAATGCCGTAGCTTTTGATGCTCCGGCTCAGCTCCTCGAGTCCCTCCTCGTCAAACAGTTTTCGCGGCTGCACAGGGTTGGGCGCGATGTCCTCCGCCGGCAGCCACAGGATATTTCCCCGCCGGACGCCCGGACGGTTACGCAGTGCCTGCATCTTGTGGCCTCCTTATCTTGTGGTCATGTGAGGCAAGCATATACCGTATCTTGAGAGAAAGCGGGCGAAAGCGCATGGCGGGAAAAAATCTTTTTTTGGCGCGCAAGAAAAATAAGCCTTGAAAGTCCACGCGAAATTCGCTATAGTAAGAGAGCTTAAATACCCTGCAACAACAGGAAGACAGGAGAAACGACATATGCTCACTACCATCGACAATGCCATCAACGCTGTCAGCGGCGTCCTGTACAAGCCCTATGTGGTGCCCCTGATCCTGCTGCTGGCAGGCATCTACTTCACCTTCCGCCTGCGCTTTGCCCAGATCAGACTGTTTGTGGAGTCCATCCGCGTCGTGAAAGAGAAGCCCACGAACCTCGGCGCGACCTCTTCCTTCGGCGCGCTCATGGTTTCGACCGCCTCGCGCGTCGGCACCGGCAACATCATGGGCGTCTCGACGGCGCTCTGCCTCGGCGGACCCGGCGCCATCTTCTGGATGTGGATCACCGCCATCTTCGGCGGCGCCTCCGCGTTTATTGAATCCACCCTGGCCCAGATCTACAAGAAGCGCGATTCCAACGGCGGCAGCTACGGCGGCCCTTCCTATTACATTGAGCAGGGCCTCGGCCAGCGCTGGCTGGGCGTGATCTTTTCCGTGGTGCTGATCCTGACGTACATGGTCGGCTACAACATGCTCGCCGCCTACAACACGCAGGACACGTTCTCCACCTTCGCCTTCTATGACAAGTCCACCCCCATC
This sequence comes from Oscillospiraceae bacterium, assembly GCA_902785905.1. Classification (GTDB taxonomy): domain Bacteria; phylum Bacillota; class Clostridia; order Oscillospirales; family Oscillospiraceae; genus Limivicinus. Next base: position 25,054 of record CADAAM010000023.1, read on the forward strand.
GTGATCGGCGCAGTGCTGGCGGCGTTCTTCGGCTTCTGCGTGATCGGCGGCGGAAAGAGGCTTACCAGGGTTACGGCGATCCTGGTTCCCATCATGGGCGTCCTCTACGTGCTCGTCTCTCTCTTCGTTGTCGTCACTCACATCGGGCAGTTTGCCGAAGTCTTCGGCCTGATCTTCCGCTCCGCCTTTGATTTCCAGGCTATCCTCGGCGGCTTCACCGGCTCCTGTGTCATGTGGGGCATCAAGCGCGGTCTCTATTCCAATGAGGCCGGTATGGGCTCGGCGCCCAACGCGGCCGCCGCGGCGGACGTGAGCCACCCCGCCAAGCAGGGTCTCGTGCAGATGCTGAGCGTGTTTATCGACACCCTGCTCATCTGCTCCGCCACGGCTTTCCTCTGCCTCTTCTCCGGGGTGGAGCCCGTTGCGGAGGACGCCGGCGCGGCCTATGTCCAGGCCTGCACCCGCTCCGCCCTCGGCGACTTCGGCGCGATTTTCATCACCGTCGCGGTCTGTCTCTTCGCTTTCACGACGCTCCTGGGCAACTACTATTACACCGAGGGCTGCCTGCGCTTCATCATGAAGAAGGAGCCGGGCAAGGCATTTCTCTTTGTATACCGCCTGATCGCCACGGCCCTGGTCTTCTTCGGTGCGGTCATCTCGGCGAGCCTCGCCTGGGACACCGCGGATCTCCTGCAGGCCCTGATGGTGCTCATCAACGTGCCCGTCATCGTGATTCTCGCAAAGCCCGCCATCGCCGCCCTGCGCGATTACGAGTGGCAGCGCCGCAAGGGTAAGCTCCCGGCCTACCGCGGTGCCGCCAACGGCGTCAAGGGCACCGACTTCTGGCAGGATTAACTCCCAACCGAATATGGAAAACGGCAGCCCCGCCCGGGGCTGCCGTTTTATACTGGTCTCCCATAAAACGGCTTAAAGCCGTTTTATAGCGCCAAAGGCGCGTCGGAGACCTATGAGACGTGTTTTGTGCCCAAGGGCACAATTAAAACGAACCGTTTTAACGAAAAACAGTATTACTCTTCCAATATCGTCACGATCACGCCGTCGGGGCCGGTGAAGCAGAGGCGGCGCTGCGCGGTGTAGGGGTCCTGCTCAAAGGGGCCGGTGTCGATGTTGTGCTTTTTGAGCCGCTTTTGAATCAGGGGCAGATCGCGCGCCGAGAGGTTCAGATACTGCGTCGGCAGTCTGTCCGGCCGGTTGGAGCAACGCACCTCCAGTTGGGCTTTTCCCAGCTCAAAAAGGAAATCCGTTCCGAAGGAGTACTCCACCGTGAGCTGTCTGCGGGGCCGGAAGCCGAGCTTCGTCACGTAGAAGAGATAGACGTCCCCCTCGTCGGTGCCCAGCAGCGTGGTGCGCGACAGGCCGATCCTGCGGGCAAAGGGGTAGAGCGCCCCCTTGCGGGAGGCCCGCCGCCAGCGTTTGGAGGAGAAAAGCTCGCGCCGCCAGTCGGGGTGCGTCACCACATAGGCCACGGAGATGAACAGCATGTGCCCGATCAGACCGCCCAGAGTGTTGGCCAGCAGATCGTCCATGTCGTAGAAGCCGCGCCGGAAGATGAGCTGGAGATTTTCCGTCACAAAGGAGATCACGAAGCAGGCGGACACCGTCCGGAGTCTGGAGCCGGAGCGGAAGAACTCAAACACATAGGGCAGCAGATAGCCCATCGGAACGTAGAGCATGACGTTCATGTAGACCTGGGTCACGTCCTCAAATTTCACCACATGGATGTGGGAAAAGGCCTGCTGTATGCCCTCCTTGAAAATGGCGACGATGAAATCGAAGAGGCCGTAGTCCGTATCGATGGCTTTCTGCAGATCGGCAAAGGGATCAATGTGTACCAGATACTGCTCGGACGCGCCGCGGGAGAAGAAGACCAGGTAGGCATAGACAATCGTATACACCGCGAAGACACCGAAGAGCAGCAGCTGTCGCACCTGCAGAAGCGCGTCCGCGTTCGGGTTGCTGCTCACCCCGTGATGGAGGTTCACGCCGAGCTTCTGGCAGATGTGCCTGTCAAGCCAGGGCAGCAGAAAGACCATCACGGTGACAAGCGCGGTGACGATGATATTGGTGGACAATCGACTGGCGTTCAACATGGCGTTCCGTCCTGTAGAAAATGAATTAAAAGCTTCTCAGCACCGCCTGAATAAATTCCTCGGCGGTCTCGGGCATGGCGGGGGCCTCGTCCGCATGGGCGCCGCCCTCGCGCAGGCACTGCATGCCGTAGCGCAGCAGCTCCTCGGAGAGCGTCGTGCGGGCGCCGCTGTCCTCCGCGCCGAACTCAACGGCGACGATGATGTGGGTCTGCCCCCCGGCGTCGGGCGCCTGTACGGCGGAGACAAGGCAGGCCCCGGACATGTTCGTGGTCCCGGTCTTGAGACCGATCGCGCCCGGCAGATTGTAGACCATGGGATTGGAGTTCGAGGCCGTGATGCCGAGGGTTTCGAGCGTGACGCTCTTGAGAGAGGTGATGCGCGTGATGTCGGGGTAGGTGCGCAGAATGTGCCGGACAAGCGTGAACATGTCCAGGGCGCTCATGCGGTTTTGAATCTTGGTGGCGGGGAGGTTGTCGGTATAGACGGGCGGTTCATCTGCTCGACAAACGCCTCCTCGCTGCCCGCCGTGTAGATCGCGAGGGCGAGGGAGCACTCGTTGCTCGACGGCAGGAGCATCCCGCACAGCAGCTCCGTTACGTTGGTTTTCTCGCCGGCCTGCAGGGGGACCGCGCCGTCCGGGGTCTGAGAGAGACGCTCCGCCTCCTCGGTGATCGTCACCGTGTCGCTGAGCGTGATGCGCCCGTCCGTGACCGCGTCCATGACGACCAGAAAGCTCATCAGCTTGGTGGTGCTCGCGATGGGGACCGGGAGCTCCGGCTCAAAGGCGGCGAAGATTTCCCCGGTGTCGGCGTCGCCGACCAGGGCGGAGTGAACCTCGTAGAAGAAGCCCTCCTCCCGCAGCGCCTCGAGGTCGATGGTATAGTGCCCCGCCGTGTTGAGCGTGATCCCCGCGGCCGAGACCGTCAGGTCCAGGTCAAGCTGCATGGCGAGGTCTGTGAGACTCAGAAAACAGTCCGGGCGTGAATTGGCGTTCGAGCCGAGAAAGCTCAGATAGCGCAGCTGACGGCCGTCAAGCTCCAGATAATAGGGCGCAAGGGACTCGGTGGTATAGACATAGGGCGCGCCGGTCCGGGCGTTCGTCTCCGGGAAGGGGTAGCCTTCCCCGCCGACTGGGATATAGTCTGTGCCCGTCGTGAGGGCGACCGAGGTGCCGTTGATCGTCACATTGAAGCGCCGTGAGGTGTTGGCGAGCGCCGCGGCAAAGTCGCGCAGCGAGACAAAGCGGTTGTTTGGATAGCCGTTGTGCAGAGTCCGGATGTTGACGGCCGCCCCGCCGTCGACCGACAGCGGCAGGTTTTCCAGCATCGTGTGATAGACCGTGTCCGCGCTCGCCGTGATCGGCAGGGCCAGCAGCAGGGACAGGGCCAGCAGCAGGCAGAGCCCGCGTTTTTTGAAATCAGGCACGCTCGTACACCTCCGTCCCGTCCTCACCGTCGATCACCAGCAGGCGCTCGTCCGCGAGATAATGCGCGGACCGCCCGCCGAGGCGGAGCGTGTGCCCCTCGATCGCATAGGCTCCGCTGCCGTCATACCGTGTCCGCAGCTCCGTGAGCGCGGGCAGCAGGGAAGGGCCATAGTCCGAGAGCCAGCGCTCTGTGGACAGGCCGAGGGCCCTCTCAACGCGCTCTTCCGCGCGCTCCGCATTCCCGGCCTCGCGTCCGGCCTCCGCCGTGCGCAGCATGAGCAGTTCCCGCAGAGAGACGGCGAGAGCCTTTTCGGCCTGGGCGCGCGCAGCGCCGACGCTCGTCTCCTCCACACGGCGGGTCCAGATCCCATCTTCGCCGAGCGTCAGCAGCACCGTCGCCTCAAGCCGGGGCAGGGCGTCGCCGACGTCGACCCGGTCGCCGAGCTCCGCCTCGCGCAGCCAGGCGTTGGCGCGCATGCGCACGCCCTCCGTCAGGTCGACGCGCATGCGCCAGTTCCCGGCCAGGACGGGATCGGTCCGGGCGTAGAGGCGCAGGGCGAGCAGGCAGGAGATCGCCGCGAGCGCCAGACACACGGCGAGCAGCAGCAGGACGACCAGCCGGTGTCCTCTTGCGCGGCCTCTGTTTTTCATGCGGCCATCCCTCCCCGATCGGATTGACAGAATTTCTTTCAAATTATAGCCGAAAACGCAGAAGAATTCAACTGTAGGCTGAAACGCGGCGGAGACCGAAAAAAACGCTGGAACACCGCGCGCTTTTCCGTTATAATCGGATGAACAAACAAAACGAGGTGAAGACCATGAAAATCCTGCTCACCGGCGCGCGCGGCTTTGTCGGCTCGCGCATCGCGGACGCGATGGACGTTGTGGCCGCGCCATCCCTCCGCGCCATGACGGACGAGGATATCCGCAGACTCGTGGGGGAGACCGGGCCAGACGTCATCATCCACACCGCCGCCGTCTCCGACATCGGCGACTGTGCGAGAGACCCGGAGGGCTCCTTCCGCGCCAACGTCGAAATCCCTCTCGCCCTGGTGCGGACCGGGGTGAAGGCGGTCCTGTTCAGCACCGACCAGGTCTACAGCGGCCGCACGGACGAGGGGCCCTATGCCGAGGACGTGACCGCGCCCGCAAACCTCTACGCCGAGCACAAGCTGGAGATGGAGCGCCGTGCCCTGGAGACAAACCCCGACACCGTGCTCCTGCGCGCGGCCTGGATGTATGATATGCCGAAGTACGGCGTCAGAAACAGGAGCAACTTCCTTGTCAATATGCTGCGGGAGAGGGAGCTTGCTTTCTCCTCAACCCAGTACCGCGGCCTCTCCTATGTGCGCGAGGTCGCCGGACACATGCAAAAGGCCGCAGAGCTGCCCGGCGGGGTCTACAACTACGGCAGCGCAAACAGCCTGACCATGCTGGAGACCGCGCGGTGGCTGGCAGAGGAGCTCAGGCTCGATATCAGGCTCCGGGACGCGGGACCGCGCCACAATCTCTGGATGGACGGCGCAAAACTGAGGGCGTACGGCATCGTTTTTCGGGATACCGTCGGGGGACTGCGGCAATGCATCGAGGACTATGCACTGAATCTCCATGCGCTGTAATACTGTTTTTCGTTAAAACGGTTCGTTTTAACGAAAAGGCATCGCGCAAAGCGCGCTGCCAGTTTTGTGCCCTTGGGCACAAAACACGTCTCACCAGTATAAAACGCGCCGCGACGCATGAAAGCTCGTCCGCATGGGGATTTATGCGCATGTGATTCGGCTGCGCCGTAAGGGGCGAGAATCACGCGCTTTAATCAAATACCTACGGTGGAAGCAGAGCTTCCGTCGTAAGTATGAACAAATTGTAAACAATCAGGACTCCCGCCCGGGGCATTTAACAAAATGTTTCCATACAGGCCCGACTTGCTGTATAATAAACATCAAACGTACAGGGCGCAAACCCTGCCGGTATTTACAGAAAGGAACAAAGAAATGAAGAAACTTATCTCCGTCGCACTTGTGCTCGTCATGCTCTTCTCTCTGAGCGTGAGCAGCTTTGCAGACAACGAAAACAAGGCAGCCCAAGTCCTGGGCGCGGAGCTCAAGCTCCTGGCGGCCTCCTTCGACACGCTCAAGCAGGCCGATGTCGACTACAACGGCCCCAAGCCTTACTACTACGCGGTGACGGACCTCGACCACAACAACCGTATTGAGCTGCTGGCCTTCTGCCCGCTCGACGCGGGCGGCAACACCAGCATGGCCAAGGCCTGGGAGATCAACGAGGCCGGCAAGGCTTTTGAGCCGCTGAACCTGCCGATGGGCCTGCCCAACCTGCTCAACGACAGCGCCGAGACCATCTACAGCAGCGAGACCGGCGCATGGTATTACTTCGTCAAGGAGCGCATCGAGCTGCCCGGTGAGGCCGACAAGCTGCATGAGCTCATCAGCGTCTTCACGCTCACCAACGGCAAGCTCGACAACGGCACCCTGGCCCAGGCGGAGCACGTCATGGAAAACGGCCTCGTGCGCTCCCGCTACTGCGTCGGCCAGCCCGGCGACGAAAACTTCCGCGATATCGACGAGGCGACCTACCTCAACTATGTGAACGTCGTCTACCCGAACGCGCAGAAGACCAACACCGCCTTCGACTGGTTCAAGGCCGATCAGGTGAAAGACAGCACCCGCTTTGCCGACAGCTTCGGCGTCTTCCGCGGTGAGAAGACGGACAACAAGGATCTCGTGAACACCCAGCCCGCCGCGGCGTCCAAGTTTGTCAGCGTCACAAAGAATCCCACCAATGAAAACCGCAAGGCCGGTGAGACCGCGTATTTCGTGGCCAATGCCGTCAACTACGACTCCCTGAGCTGGACCTTTGTCGCCCCCGGCGGCCAGCAGTACAGCGTCCAGCAGTTCCGCAGCAATTTCCCCGGCTCGACGGTCAGCGGCGAGTACGGCACGACGCTCACCATCTCCAATGTCTCCACCGGTATGAGCGGCTGGGGCGCCTTCTGCAGCTTCAACGGCAGCGGCCAGAACGCCCGCAGCACCACGGCCTATCTCTACGTGCAGAACTATGAGAACCTCAAAAAGAACGATCTCAACAGTTTCTACACGACCATGGCTTATCTCTACGGCGCGTGGACCTGCCCGGTCTGCGGCCATACCACCTACGGCGATTACTGCGCGTACTGCGGCTTTGACCCCGACTATTATTACTACCAGTACTACCTCGGCAGCTACCCCTATGACAGCGTCTACACCATCTACGGTCTGACTGATCAGGAGCTGGTGGATCTGGCCATCCTCAGCAGCATGACCGACGAGGACTGGGAGCTGCTCGCGGCTCTCGCCGACCTTGAGGAGGCACAGTATTCTTACGATCCCACGGTAATCTGGGCCCCCGATTACTACGACTGGACCGACTATATCGACTATGACGACTGGTATGAGGACAGCTTCAACGTCACGCTGTACTGCCCGAACTGCGGCAGCAGCAGCTACGACGGCAGCTACTGCTACAACTGCGGCTATCCCTACCTCCAGACCGTTGACACCTGGGACTACTCGATCAGCGATGGCTGGCAGGACTGGACCGATTACAGCGACTGGGGCGGCTACAGCGATGACTGGGGCAGCTACAGCGGCGGCGGCGACTGGGGCGGCTACAGCGATGACTGGGGCAGCTACAGCGGCGGCGGTGATTTTGACTTCGGCTTTTAAGACAAAAACAACATAAACTGCCCGATGCCCGGGGCCGCACTACCACGGCTCCGGGCATTCGCATATTTATTCTGCCGCGTTTGAATGGAAGGGAGGCTGTGACAAGGAATATAATCCTCCTGCTGCCGGGGGCAATCTCCCGCTTGCTTTTATCCGAAAACGAGAATATACTATATTTTTGAAAATGGAATACAAACGTTTGCGGTGCCGATGGCCCGCGAAAACCTTTTGAGACCGGATTTACTTTGTCCGGTGCAGAACCGGCGGCGCGACCCCGCAATGGTGCAGAAGATCGTCAGCGGGATGCGGATGAATGTCTGATGTCATAAACGGGAGAAAACAAAACATGAAGTCAAAAAAACTGTCGGAAAAGCCCTGGTTTAACGGTGCGGTGATCGCCTGCATCGGCGTGATCTGCTATGTGCTGCTGTCGAATCTCGGCACGGTGCTCTCCTCCGTGAGCCATTTCCTCGGAAATTTCTACTCCATCCTGCTGGGCGCGATCTTTGCCTACATTCTCAATCCGCTGGCGAATTTCTTTGACCGCAGGGTTTTCCGCAAAATGAAGAAGGGGAACACGCGCTGGTATCTGTCCGTCACGCTGGGCATCGTGACGGCGCTCCTGGCCGTGCTTCTGCTGATCGGGTCGCTGATCCCCCAACTGGTGCAGAGCATCTCCCTCTTTGCGGAAAACTATGACAGCTACGCGGACTCTCTGATCAAGGTGCTCGAAGGAAGTCCGCTGGAGTCGGTGATTAACGCCGATAAACTCCAGATCCTTTCGCAGAATGCCCTGACCTCCATCGCCGATTTTGTGCGCGACAATGCCGGCAAAATCCTGACGGCCGCGGCAAACTCCGGCAAGGGCATCCTCTCCACGGCCATTTCGCTCATTGTGGCGGTCTACCTGCTCATCGACAAGCAGGGCGTGATGAACGGCTGGTGGCGTCTGATGAAGGTCATCTTCCGCAAAGAGACAGCCGACGGCATTATGAATTTTATGCAGCGCTGCGACAGCATTCTGATGAGCTATCTCGGACAGAGCCTGATGGAGTCCGTGATCGTCGGCGCTGTCAACGCCGTGTTCATGTTCGCATGCCGGATGCAGTATGTCGGCCTCGTTTCGGTGATCGTCGCCGTGACGAACCTGGTGCCGAACTTCGGCCCCATCATCGGCGGCGTGATCGGCGCGTTCGTTCTGCTGCTGGTCAATCCCCTCCACGCCCTGCTGTTTATCGCCTTCTGCATCGTGCTGCAGTTTGTGGACGGCTACATCCTCAAGCCGAAGCTCTTCTCCGGCTCCCTCGGTGTGTCTGGCCTTCTGATCCTGGTCGCTGGCATTGTGCTCGGCAATCTCTTCGGCGTGCTGGGCATGCTGCTGTCGATCCCCGCCGCCGCGATTATGAGCTTTATCTATCAGGACTATTTCCTCTCCAGGCAGGAAAAGCGCCGCATGCGGTCGGCGGACGAAGCGTAAAGCGCGCGGAAGGAGCAAATGCGATGAAACGAATGACGGCCCTGATCCTGACGGTCCTGCTGCTTGTGTGCGCGGCCGTACCGGCCTGCGCCGGGCAGGACGTTTCCGAAGAGGATACGGCGCTGTGGGAGAGCGTCGAGCAGATCCTCGTCCTCTACGGCAGCCGCGGAGAAGAAGCCGCCGGGGAGATCGAGGAGCGGCTTAAAGAGCTGGAGACAAAGGACCCCGCTGCCGCGGAAAAATGGCGGGAGATCCTGGAGCTGTGGCGCGGCGAGGGGCTGCGCGTGAATGAAAACATCCTCCCCGACGGTCTGCCGGAGACGGACGAGCTCTGCCTTGTCGGACTGGGGTTCCAGCTCAATCCGGACGGCAGCATGCGGGAGGAGCTGATCGAGCGGCTGAAGGTGCTCAAGAGCTGCGCGGAGAAATATCCGAACGCCCGGATCGTCTGCACCGGCGGGGGAACCGCAAAGGACAGGCCCGAGGCGACCGAGGCGGGCGAGATGGCCGAATGGCTCAGGGAAAACGGCGTCGACTCAGCCCGCATTCTGGTGGAGGACCGCTCCCAGACCACGGCGCAGAACGCGATCTTCACGCTGGATCTTTTGGCGAAACAGGCTCCTCAGGTCACGAAGCTCGCCATTGTGTCCAGCGACTACCACATCGCCACGGGGACGCTGCTCTTCGGCGCGGAGGCGATCCTGCGCGGCGACGCGGGGATCGGGGTGGTCTCCAACGCCGCCTGGAAGGCCCCGTCCGGCTCGCTTCCGCCCATGTTCCAGGCGGGGGCCCTGATCGAGCTTCTGGGCGATACGAAGACCGCCTATGACATCTATTTTGACACCTACGATATCCATGAGCTCCTGCCCCCGCGTTCCGAATAATACTTAAAGTAAATCCCCGCAGCTCTGTTTTTCATTGAGGCGCAGCTTTGCCGCATGGGATTTTCCCGGGGCGGAGACGCCCGCCCGGGAGAGGAGACGAGACGAATTGGGAAAAAGAACCGTCCTGTTTGGGATGCTCGCCCTGCTGCTTCTTGCGGCCCTGTTCCCGATCGGCGCGTTTGCCGACAGCGGCGTGACAGAGGACGTTTTTTATCTGGAGCGGGACGGACAGCGGATGTTCGGAAAACTGTATCTGCCGCCGCGGGGGACGGAGCCTCTCCCGCTGGTCATCCTGTCGCACGGCCTCGGCAGCGACCACAGGATCATGGAGCCCTACGCGCAGTACTTCGCGGACAGCGGGATCGCGGCCTGCGTGTTCGACTATATCGGCGGCTCGGAGGTGAGCCTGAGCGACGGCAGCATGACGGAGATGTCCGTGCTCACCGAGGCGGCGGATCTGAACTGCGTGCTGGATCACTTCCTTGGCGACAGCCGCTTTTCGGAGGACGAGATCTTCCTCTTCGGCGGGAGCCAGGGCGGCTTCATCTCCGCCTATGTCGCGGGGCAGAGGCCGGAGGACGTGGCGGGGCTCACGCTGCTGTACCCGGCGTTCAATCTGCAGGAGACAGCGCTTGCGCTCGTCCCGGAGGACGGCAAGATCCCGGACACAGCCGTGATCGGAAAGCACACGGTGGGCAGCGTCTACATCAGGGATATGATGGACTTCGACATCTATGAGGTGCTGAGCCGCTATACCGGGCCCGCCCTGCTGTTTCACGGGACGGACGACAAGTATGTGCCGATGGCGTATGTGCAGAGAGCGGCGAAGGAGCTTGACGCGGAGCTGATCGTCGTGGAGGGCGCGGGCCACGGCTTTACCGGAGAGGACAGAGACACTGTCGCGCAGACCGCGGTGGATTTTGTCCGGAACGCCCAGGTGCGGTCCGGCATGGAGGCGGCCTGAATCATGAGACGGAGGGAAAGAGAAATGAGCTTTGACAAAGAACGGGCGAGGGATGTCTTCCTTCGCTACGCGGAGGGCTACGATACGCAGAACATTCTGATCCGCCATAAGATCGAACACACCCTTCGGGTGGCGGAGCTGTCGGAACGCTATGCCAAGGCGCTCGGCATGGAGGGGGAGGACGCGGATTTCGCGTGGTTTCTCGGCCTGCTGCACGACATCGGACGCTTTGAGCAGGTCCGGCGCTTCGGCACCTTTGTGGACTCCCAGTCGGTGGACCACGCGGAGCTGAGCGGGGACATTTTGTTTAAGGACGGGCTGATTGACCGTTTCTCGGACGAGGGCCTGCCGACGGACTGGCGGTCGATCGCGGAGACGGCGGTGCGCCAGCACAACAAGCTCAAGCTGCCGGAGAGTCTGGACGACAGGACAAGGCGCTTTGCCGAGCTTCTGCGCGACGCGGACAAGACGGATATCTTCCGGGTGATCGCCGGCATCCCCTTTGAACAGCGGATCGGCAGCAGCCGGGCGAGCTTTCAGGACACGGGGGAGGCCAGCCCCGAGGTGATGGCCTGCGTGACAGAGCACCGCTGCGTGCCCGCCAGGCTGCGCCGCTCCCACTTTGAAGGGCGCGTCTCCCACTGCTGCATGGCATTCGAGCTGGTGTTCGACATCAGCCGCCGCACCGTCAGGGAGGAGGGCTGGCTTCTGGCCCTGCTCGCGGAGACGGACGAAGAGGGAAAGCAGATCTGGACCGACCGGGAGACAGAACAGCTGCGCCTGCTGAGAAGAGAAATCGAAAAAGCCTGGGGCACAACGCTTTAAATACAGTGGAACAGAGGAGGAGACGGAATGATTCTCGCGTTTTACGGGGCTGGCGCGATGGGCCGTGAATTCAAATACGTCGCGGATGAGACCGGACAGTGGCCGGAGATGGTGTTTATCGACGACCGCGCCGCGGCGGAGAGCCTGCTGGGCTGCCCCGTCGTCGGCTTTCAGGCGTTTCGCAAAACATACAGCCCGGACGAGACGCAGTTTGTGATCACGATAGGCGAGCCGAAATTCCGCAAGGAGGCCTTCGACCGGATGAAGGAGGCGGGGTATCGGGGGGCGCGGCTGGTACACCCCTCGGCCTATATCACCCCCGACGCCGAGGTAGGCGAGGGCGCGGTCATCGGGCCCGGCGTTTTCATCGGTTCGCTTGCAAAGGTCGGCAGCAACTTCTATGCCGCCAAGGGCGCGGCCGTCGGCCATGACGCGGTCGTCGGGAACCATACGCGCGTGGGGGCCAACGCCTTCGTCGGCGGGCACACGGTCATCGGAGAAAACGCCTTTATCGGCAGCGGCGCAATGCTGAAGGACCGCATCCGCATCGGCGATTTCAGCGTCGTGGGGATCGGCAGCGCCGTGTTTGAGGACGTGGCGTCCAACACCACCGTCATGGGTAACCCCGCCAGGATCACAAACGAGGGCTCGCAGGGGCTGCTCTACGCGCCGAGCCGTGAGATGGCGCAGGCGGCGGAGACCGCGCCGGAGAAGAAGCCGGAGAGCGCGGAGGAGCTCACGCCCGACCGCGTCGCGGAGCTCTACTGGGAGGCCTTTTCCTCCTGCTTCGAGGGCATGGACTTTAACCCGGTCACCTTCCGCTTCCACGACGAGGGCTGGGATTCCATCACGCAGATGAGTCTGATCTGCCGCCTGGAGGAGAGCTTCCATATCTCCTTCAAGGGCAGGGAGACAATGAAGATCAACTCCTACCGCGCGGGCCTTGAGCTTGTGCGGAAAAAGCTCGCGGACGCGAAGAAGGAGGGGTAAACGACATGGGAAAACTCTGGGATTTTGAACGCTTTGCCGCCGCCCCGGCGCTGATCGCCGACACCGGCGTCACGCTGACTTACGGCGATCTGGCCGCTCTCTCCGATGAGATGGAGAGCGCGATCGGAAGCTGCGCCGACTGGGACGCTTCAACAAAGCCGCTGACCATGTTTGTCTGCCGCAACACCACAGGGGCGCTCGCGGGTTACGCCGCGATGATGAACGGGGGATATCCCATGCTCCCCGTCTCGGGCGAGCTTCCGGCCGACAGGCGCAGGGAGCTGATGAAGGCCTACCGGCCAGCGCTCCTCCTCCTGCCCGAACAGCTGCGCGGCGAATATCCCGCCATGCGGGAGGTCTGCGCCGTGCGGGATTACGTCCTGCTCAGGAGCAATTATATGGAGCGCTTTCCCGTGCATCCGGAGCTCGGCCTGCTGATCACGACCTCGGGCTCCACGGGCTCGGCCAAGTTCGTGCGGCAGAGCTGGGAGAACCTGCGCTTCAACGCGAAGACCATCGCCGATATCCTTGACATCGGCGCCACGGATAAAACCGTCACCGCCCTGCCTCTGCAATACACCTACGGGCTGTCCGTCCTGCACGCCAATCTCCTGCGCGGGGCCGCCATGGTCGTGACCAGAAGCGGCGTCATGGACCCGGAATTCTGGGATCTTGTCGAGGCGGAGAACGTGACGTGCTTCCACGGCGTGCCCAATACCTATGACATGCTGCGGCGCATCGAACTGTTTGAGGACGATTTTCCCAGCCTGCGGACGCTGAGCCAGGCGGGGGGGAAGCTCAGCCGGGAGCTGCAGGAATATTACGCCCGCTATGCCGTTGACAGCGGAAAGCGCTTTGTCATCATGTACGGACAGAGCGAAGCGACGGCAGCCATCAGCTGGCTGCCGCCGGAGGACGCGCTTCTTAAATTGGGCTCTGTCGGCCGCGTTGTCGACGGGGGAGAGATAAGTCTCATCGACGACGCGGGTAATCCCGTCACGGGGGCGCAAAAGCGGGGCGAGCTTGTCTATCGCGGCCCCAACGTGGCGATGGGCTACGCACTGCGAGGCGAGGATTTGAGCAGGGGCGACGAGTGGAACGGCGTTCTGCGCACCGGCGATCTCGCGGAATATGACGAGGACGGGTATCTCTCCATCACCGGCAGACTCAAGCGCTTTATCAAGCTGGTCGGCCACCGCGTCAGTCTGGACGAGGTCGACGGCATGATCATGGACGAGCTGAACATCCTCAGCGTGAGCGTCGGCACCGACGATCACCTGACTGTGTTTGTGACAGGCGACAAGGAAAAGGAGCTGGTCACGGCCTTCCTCTCCAGAACGCTCAGCACCGTTCGCACCGGGATACGGGTCCTGACGGTCCCGGCCTTTCCCAAGAACGAGGGCGGAAAAATCCTTTACGCCGAGCTCCAGAAAATCGCGGACTCATAACACCGGCATGACGCTCATGGTCCAGCCGACCGAGACCGCGCAGGCGATGAGGGCATAGAGCCAGCCGCCGCGGAGCAGCTCTTTCTGGCCGTAGCCGCCAAAGTCCATCATATAGGGGACGGCGGCGGTGGGCATCGGGGTCATGAACGCGGTGAGCGCGCCGGCCTCGATCAGAATGACGGGGCCGCGCGGGTCGCCGCCGAGCTGATGACAGGCCGCGCAGGCGATGGGGAAGAAGATGAGCATCGCGCCCCGGTTGGACATGAACTGGGCGAGCAGGAAGGGAAAGAAGAAAAACAGGAAGCCGACGACGTAGTTGTTGTTGACCTTCACCGCGAGACGCGCGATGAGTCCGCCGAGCAGGTCGCCCGCGCCGGTTTTGGAGAGCGCGCCCGCCATGGCGAGCGTGCCGATCACGAGCAGCAGCATGCTCAGCGGAACAGCCTGCCCCGCCTCTCCGGGCGCGAGCACGCCGCAGACCACCATGAGCACGGCCCCTACCAGACAGATCTGCCAGACCGCGAGGAAGCTGAGCGCGCTTGCCTGGAGCATCAGCGCGAGGGCGGTTCCAAAGAAAATCACGATGCCGGCGGCCTCGGAGAAGGCGGGCAGGGGCGGCTTTGCCTCCGCCCTTTGAAGGCCGCCCGCGGCATTTTCGGCGGCGGAGCGGTCGGGACAGAAGCGGGGCATCACGAAGGCGCAGTAGAGCACCGTGAAAATCAGCATGGGCAGCCGTGCCTTCATGGGGTCGAGAAAGCCGACGACCGGCACGGTACCGGCGAAGCCCTCCAGCTTGTCATAGTAGGCGTGAATATAGCCGTTGAGCTCGGCCGCCTGGGTCGCGCCGTTGCCGATGGGCAGGGTGCAGCAGGTGGAGATGGAGACGACGCCGAGGGACAGCGCCGCTTTGGAGCGGGCGATACCCCTGGAATCGGTGAAGGCCAGGCACAGGGGGGCCACGATGCCGAAGACGACGACGGGGCTCTGCACCATCTGGCTCAGAAGCATGGCGAGCACGCAGTAGAGCAGCAGCACCGCGGAAAGACTGCCCTTCGCGGCGCGAGAGATGGCGTCCGCAAGCCGCGTGCAGAAGCGGGTACGGCTGAAGCCGGCGGCGACCACGCTCATGGCCCCGATCATGACGACAGCACCGTTTGAAAAGCAGGCGAGGGCCTCCGGCGCGCTGAGGCAGCCGGTGAGTGAGAGGGCCGCGATCGAACACATGGACACGGTCGCCAGACTCCACACGCCGGACATATACCCGGCACAGGTCAGCGCGAAAATAACAAGACAGACAATGAGCTGTACGGACATGGGCGTCCCTCCTTGACAGCTTATGATGATAGCAAGTATAGCACGCGGGCGCCGGTCTTGTCCAACGTCAGATTGAAAAACAGAAAGAATCAGAAAAGGAGCGCTGAACCATGAAACGTGTGATCGCCATGCTGCTCACAGCCCTGCTGTTTGTCGGCGCGGCTCTGCCGGCGTATGCCGGAGACTGGACCGTCCCGGAAAATACGGAGCTGACGGAAGCGGCTCGCGCGGCCTTTGACAGGGCGACGACGCGGCTGGTCGGTGTGAACTATGTCCCCGCGGCGCTGCTGGCCGAAAAGGACTCTACCCGGGCGCAAAGTCCTCCTACGCGCTGGTGTATGTCGGCGAGGACGGGATCGAGAATATCTGGGACATCTGGATCGACAAGCACAGCCGCCCCGAAGAGGAGACCGCCGGGACTTCACCGGAGGCGATCCGGGCGCGGGGCGTGCTGCGCGTCGGCACGGCGGGGGACTATCTGCCGATGTCCTATCGGGACCCCGATACCGGCGAATATGTGGGCTTTGACGCGGAACTTGCCCGCGATCTGGCGAAGGCGCTCGGCGTGGAGATCGAGTTTATAGAGACCTCCTGGCCCACGCTGATGGAGGACACCCTCGCGGGGAAATTCGATCTGGCGATCTGCGGCATCACCATCACGGATGCGCGGAAGGAACAGGCCCTGATGAGCGAGGGCTACCTCGAAAACGGCAAGACCGTCCTGTGCCGCACGGAGGACGCGGGCCGATATACGAGCCTGGACGCGATCAACCGCCCGGAGGTCCGCGTGATGGAGAATCCCGGCGGACTGAACGAGAAGTTCGCGAGGGACCGGAGAGGCGGACGTGATGATCACCGAGATCCTTGAGGCGGGCTACTATGTCGGGCAGGACGAGCGCCTCGCCGCCCCGCTCCTCCATGAGCCTTTCACCCACGGCGAACTCGGCGTGCTGATGACGAAGGGAAGCGAGGCACTTCTGAATTATGTAAACTCCTTCCTCGCCGATGAAAAGGCATCCGGGCGCATCGACGAGCTCGCGGAGACATTTATCTATCTCAGCCCGGACAGTCTCCCGAACGCCGCGTGACATGCGGGCGGAAAGAAAAACGGAAAGAGGCGTCGCGTGGAAGCTGCCACGGCGCTTTTGCGGGTTGTTTTGAATGAAAAACAGATTTGTTTCGATAGGCGGAAAACTCAAGCTCCTGATCGTCGGCGTCGTGCTGCTGGTGGCCGGGGGGCTGCTCGCCATCTTCTACCACGTCTTCTGCGGGGAGGTGGACGAGCGCAACTATGAGCGCCTGTGGAGGGCCTGCTACAACGTGGAGGAGGTCCTGTCCGACTCGCTGCTGTGGGACATACGGGAGACGTTTCTGTCCGAAGAGTACCGGGCGCTGCGCGCACAGGCACTGGAGACCGGCGACGACACGCCCATCCGGGAGTGGATGTCTCAGCGCGTCGGCGCGGGTCTGGCCGGAGAATGGGATAACCCTGCAGAAGAGCTTCAGGAGATGGGATATACCCTCGAATGGGAATACGAGAACGTGTTCGAGTGGCTTCACTCGATCCGTGACAGCTTTGATCTCGACAGTGTCTATCTTCAGTACGATCTTGACGGTGTGACCTATAATCTGGTCGACCCGAATGAGGATCTGTTCTGGCCGGGCTCCGTCGAGGAGCCGCTTCCGGAATTTGAGGAGCTTGAGGACAACGCGGTGGTTCCGCCGACCTATTCCAAATCGAAATACGGGTGGCTCTGCACGGTCTGCAATCCCATCACGGACTGGGAGACCGGCGAGGTGATCTGCTTCGTCGGCGCAGATATGAATATGGACGACATGGTCCGGGACCGCAACGCCTTCTTCCTGCAGAGCGGCGTCCTGGTCCTGCTGCTGATCGGCGTGGCCGTCGCCCTGAGCACGATCTTTGCCGGACGCCTGGTAAAGCCCATCGCCCAGCTGACCCGGGCGGCGAAGAGCTTTTCCGGCGACGACTCCGGCCTGACGAAGGACAAGGTGATCTCGCTGGACATCCGCTCCCGGGATGAGATCGGGGAGCTTTATCACGAGATCCGCTCCATGGAGGAGCGCATCGTGGACTATACGGACCACCTGACGCGCATCACAGCGGAGAAGGAGCGCACCGAGACCGAGCTGCGCACCGCCGCGGGGATACAAACGTCCATGCTGCCGGAGATCGACTCGTCCATCACCGAGAGGACGGAATTTGAGCTCGCCGCCAGCATGAGCCCGGCCAAGGAGGTCGGCGGCGACTTTTATGACTTCTTTCTGATCGATGCCGATCACCTTGCGCTGGTGATAGCCGACGTGTCAGACAAGGGCGTGCCGGCGGCGCTGTTCATGATGTCCTCCAAAATCCTGCTCAACTACCGCGCCCGTCTCGGCGGAAGCCCGGCGGAAATCCTCGGCGACGTGAACGAGGAGGTCTGCCGCCATAACCCCTCCAGTATGTTCGTGACGGTCTGGCTCGGTATTCTGGAGCTCTCCACCGGGCGGCTCTCCTGCAGCAGCGCCGGGCATGAGTATCCCTTCCTGCGGCAGAGCGGGCGCTTTGCGCTGTATAAAGACAGGCACGGGCCCGTGATCGGCGCGCGCAAGGGCGTCCGCTACCGGGACTACGAGATTCGGCTCATGCCCGGCGACGCGGTCTTTGTCTACACCGACGGCGTGCCCGAGGCACAAAACGCGCAGGACGAATTTTTCGGTCTGGAGCGCACGGAGGAGACGCTGAACGCGGCCCCGCAGCAGAGCGCCGAGTCGATCCTCGACGCCGTGAAGCAGGCGACGGACAGCTTCAAGGGCGACGCGCGCCAGTTTGACGATCTCACCATGCTGTGCGTGACCTACAAGGGGAGCCCTTCATAACAGGAAAGACCCCGGGGAACTTGGACCGAAAGGCCGCTTTCCCGGGGGCTGAACATTGCCTTGCGCTGACTGACAATACATGATAAAATGCCGTCTGTCGGACAGCGGGACCATGCCCGGATTTTGATAGAAGCGCTTCGACCGCGCCGACCGTGCTCTGCGGGCACGTCACAGAAGCGGGAAAAAGACAGTCGTCCATGCCGCCGGCAAAGGAGCGTGCCCTTATGTTCAAACCCAGATTCAGCACCAGAACCCTCACCACCCTCGCGCTGCTCACCGCAATCGAGATCGTGCTCTCACGCTTTCTCTCACTCAGCGCGTGGAATATGAAGATCGGCTTCAGCTTTCTGCCGATCGTCGCGGCCGCCATTCTCTACGGCCCGCTCGCCTCGGGCATCGTCGCCGCGCTGGGCGATTTCGTCGGCGCGATCCTTTTTCCGATCGGCGCGTATTTTCCCGGCTTCACGCTGACGGCCTTTCTGACCGGCTGCGTCTTCGGCCTCTTCCTGCATGAGAAGCAGGGCTGGCCTCAGTGCGTCGCCGCCGTCGGCGTCAATCAGTTCGTTCTCAGTCTGTTTCTCAATACGCTCTGGATCTCCGTTCTGTACGGCTCGCCCTACGGTCCGCTTCTGGCCGCCCGCATCGTCCAGTGCGTGATCCTGACGGCGGTGCAGCTGATCGGCATCCGGGCCCTCGCGAGACTTCTGGAGAGCTATGGAGGAAAGAGGGGAGACGCCCGAGGCTGAGCCGAAAGGCCGGACTGCAAACAGAGCCTTGCAGACCGGGCCGGACCTGCAGGGTTTCAAAAAGCGCCGCGTGTCACGGATTTGCTTTTTCAAAAGACAGCGCGCAGAAGAAAAGTGCCAGCATGAACGAGAGCATGCTGAACTCCTTCAGCCATGTGGACAGGGGAACGGCCGGCACCGTGCCGAGCAGGACGGGGAGGTCGTCTATGAAGACATGCTTCAAAAACGGAAGGAGAAAGAGAATCGCCAAAACCCATTTTGTTTTGATCACATACAGGACTGTCAGCAGCCACAGCACGACGATCAGAAGATAAAGAGCGGCGGCCAGGCTGTGATGCAGCAGTCCCGCCTCGCGGGGGTCGAGTATGAGCTTGAAGGCAAAGCCCAGAACGCCGATACAGACGGGAAAAACGGAAAGCCACAGCGCCCGACGGCCGAATTTCAGGATCACAAGGATCATCAGCAGGGCACTGAGAACAGGCAGAAAGACCAGCGCCGCGGCGACGACCGGCTTGTTCAGCCGATCAGCGTATCCGAGAATCTGCATGGGAATACAAAAAGCAAAGGCAAGCATGCTGTCAATTGCCGCGGGGCGTCCGGGATCGATCCGGAAGCCCCGTTTTTCTTCTTTCACAGGAAACACTTCCTCTCCGCCGTGCAGACTGCCGGGGTGAGACGACGGAATTTCTCTCAAGCCCACCGGCCGCTGATCAAAGTGGATTCAGGGACTGGATTTCGTCTTTGACCGCGGAATAAAAAAACTACGGAGACTCAAGCGGAAAGCATTTGTGGTCATCCGGTTCAAGCGGATCACAGCCGATACTGAATTCTTTCTGCTCAATTTGAAAGTCTATATAATATGACTGATATAAACCCACCTAAAAGCACATTTTTAATATTCTACATCAACAAAGAGTGTTTTACAACAAACAAAACCCCGCTGCAGGGTTGCTCCGCAGCGACAGAAACAATAGTGGTGATAGACCACATGCTGCCCGTACAATTAAGAATTGAAAATAAGCTCCTAAAGCTGTATTATATAGGCACACTACTGTCTGGCAAGTGAATGTGCTATGGTCGAAGAAGGAAAAATGTGGGGAATCCACACGCAGGATGATTACCTTTTCCTGCACGGTAACGTTATTGCAGTTGGCTGGAAAGAGATGGGGGATCTGTCTACCATTGCGCCAGACCGAGAATCCTTCAGGGAAAAGTATGCCGTCGCATACCCGGATTCCAAAAAGGGTAGCATTTCCACAAGCTCAGGAATGCTCTATCGCTTCGTCCATGAGATGCAGCTTGGTGATTATGTGGTGTTTCCATCAAAGACTGACCGAATGGTGAACATTGGCGTAGTCGACGGCGATTATCAGTATGTGCCCGATGCTGTTGAATACAAGCAGCAGCGCCGAGTCAAGTGGATTAAGCACCTCCCGCGCACATCATTCTCTCAAGGAGCGCTGTATGAAATAGGGTCATTTATGTCCCTCTTCACCGTAAAGAACTATGCTGATGAGTTTCTTGCGGCTCTCGACAAAGGATTCAAGAAAGAGCTTCCGGTCGAGGATGAAAGCGTTGGCGCAACTGCAGACGAGATCATTGAGAGCACAAAGGATTTCATCCTCAAAGAAATCAGTCGTCAGCTCAAGGGCTATGATCTCGAAGAGTTTGTGGCGGACCTGTTGCAGGCAATGGGATACAGGACGACAGTTTCTCCGCATGGTGGAGATAACGGAATCGACATTACTGCCTACAAGGATGAACTCCCGCCTCGAATTCTCGTTCAGGTAAAGAGTCAAGATGGGGATATAAAGGAAACGACTATCCAGTCGCTCAAAGGTGCAATGCGCGAGGGAGATTATGGGCTGTTTGTGACGCTGTCCAACTATACGAAAAACGCGAAGAAGTATCTCGAAAGCACGCCGATCATCCGGGGAATCAACGGAACAGAATTGGTGGAGCTTGTTTTGAAGTATTACGGGCAGCTCAGTGAAAAGTATCAGAAAATGATACCGCTAAAAATGGTTTACATACCCGTGACAAGAGAGCAAGAAGAATAAGGAGCCGATATGCACCCTCTTTCACGCCAATTCGCAGATTACTGCGAGGGTCACTTTGATCTCGAACATCAAGTGAATTACCATTATCAATCTTTGCCAATTTGCCTTATAGACTGTGTCTATTCACTGCGCGCAAAATATGAGTCAATAACGCTGCCTGTTGTACAGCGTTATGCTGATGCCTATATGGGTGGTGAAAGATACGCGTCAGGAGACACCATCTCTTCGCTTATTGAACGGATCGATAGTTGCGGTGGTCCTTGTGCTTTTGCCGAGAAGGTCGTAAAAAACCATCAGAAATTGGGGCGTTCTCTAACTCCAAAAGAGGAAGCCGTTTATCAACTGGCCCATTATTTGAAGCTGTTACAGATAGAAACGCTGGAGGATTTCCAGCAGTATGAGTCACCAGAACTTTTAGAGGTTGTCATTCGAGCTGTGAAAGGTATCTCCGATGCCGGGGTCAACTACTTGTTCATGCTTGCAGGCGACCCGAATAGAGTGAAGCCGGATGTCCACATCCACCATAGCATTGTTGATGCCTGTGGAAGAGACGTATCAAATGAAGAGTGCCAGGCCCTATTTACAGAAGCAGTTGAATTATTAAAGCCCAAGCACGAGGGGCTGACCGTTGCTGCGCTTGATAATACAATCTGGCGCTTTTACTCAAAAGCAAGCACATGAAGTCAAATTGAACGATTCCCCCTCTGTGAGAACGATACCCCTCAAATTGAACGATACCCTTCTGTGAGAACGATTTGTCTCCGAGGGGAAGAACGGCAAGTTTACATAACAACAAAACGCCGCTGCGGAAATAGCTCCGTGGCGGCGTTGCTTTTCGGTAATTATAATAAAAATGTTCTGAAACAGCCAGATTTCGACGTTCTCAGAACATTTTCAGGCAAAAGAAAAAGGCAGGTAATTCTATCAAAATTACCTACCTTTTATGGCGGAGATGGAGAGATTCGAACTCTCGAGGAGCTTTTGACCCCTACACGATTTCCAATCGTGCGCGCTCGACCAACTACGCGACATCTCCGTGTTGCCTCTGCGAAAGTCAAGAATTATTTTTTCTTTTTTGATCCTTTCGGAGAATAAACAGGACATGTGCGGCAGACACTGTTTCTGCATGAGAGGAGAGACAAGCATGGACATGAACAGGGAAGAGTATAAGCAATATGCCGAACAGCACATGCCGCGCTCCAGGGCGGGACGGAACATGCTGCGCGCCTTTGTGACGGGCGGGCTGATCTGCACGGCAGGCGAGGCGCTGAGCCGCTTCTTTCTGTCGCGCGGGCTCGACGAGGAGGCCGCGTCCACGGCGGTCGCAGTGACGCTCATTGTGCTGGGCGCGGCGCTCACGGCCCTCGGCGTCTATGACAGGCTGGCCAAGTTCGGCGGGGCGGGGACGCTGGTACCCATCACCGGCTTTGCAAACGCCGTCACCGCACCGGCCCTGGAATTTAAAACCGAGGGGAAAATCACCGGCACGGCCGCCAAAATGTTCGTGATCGCGGGGCCTGTCATCGTCTACGGCGTGAGCGCCGGCGCGGTCTACGGACTGATCCTGTGGCTTGTGGGGCTGTAGCGCGTCAGCCCCGCAGGCCCTTTGCAGAAAACAGGGGAAAAAAGAAAGTCGGTCCTTGTAAAATGCACAAACTGTGCTATAATAATAAAAGATTTTTATGTAATCTTGTCATATATTTAACCAAGTTCCGCGTTCGCGGAAAGGTTCGGCAGGGGGAGTCGGATTGAGCTTGAACCGCGCGTGGATACATATACGCGGCATCGTGCAGGGAGTGGGCTTTCGCCCCTTTATCCACAAGCTGGTGCGGGAGCGGGACCTGCGCGGTACGATCAAAAACACCTCCTCCGGCGTGGAGCTGGAGCTCGAGGGGGAACGGGCGCAGCTTGAGGCGCTGATCGAGGAGCTGCCCCGGCGCGCACCGAAGCTCGCCGTGATCGAGGAGATCGAGACAGCATACTCGGACGAGCTCAGGGGCTTTGCGGATTTTGAAATTTTATCCAGTAAAACCGAGGCCTTGCGCGACACGCTGATCTCTCCCGACATCTGCATCTGCGACGACTGCCTGCGGGAGCTTTCAGACCCGAAGGACCGCCGCTACCGCTATCCCTTCATCAACTGCACCAACTGCGGCCCGCGCTTTACAATTATAAAAGATGTGCCCTATGACCGGGCCAGGACATCCATGGCGGCCTTTCCCATGTGCCCGGACTGTGACAGGGAATACCGTGACATCGAAAACCGGCGCTACCACGCCCAGCCGGACTGCTGCCCGGTCTGCGGGCCGAAGCTCTTCTATCTGGACGCGGAGGGGAAGCGCATCGAGGGCGACGCCGTTGAGCTTGCGCGAAGTACGCTGAAAGCGGGCGGCATCGTCGCGGTCAAGGGACTGGGCGGCATCCACCTCGCCTGCCGCTGCGACGAGCCCGAGATCGCCCAAACGCTCAGACGCCGCAAGCAGCGGGACGAGAAGCCCTTCGCCGTCATGTGCCGGAACGCTGACTGCGCGGCGAAAATCTGCGAGCTTTCCGACGGGGAGCGCGCGGTGCTCGAGGGCTTCCGGCGGCCCATCGTCTTATTGAAAAAGAGAGAGCCGGGGCTGCGGCATATCAGCGAGAATGGCTTCATCGGCGTGATGCTGCCGTATACGCCGCTGCATGTGCTGCTGTTCGGGGACGACATCGACATGCTCGTGATGACGAGCGCGAACCTCTCCGACACGCCCATGATCACCGGGAACGACGAAGCCGTGCGGAAGCTGCGCGACATCGCGGACGGCTTTCTGCTCCACAACCGGGACATTCAGACCCGCTGCGACGACTCGCTCTGCTGGGTATTGGACGGAAAGGAGTACTTTGCCAGGCGCTCTCGCGGCTATGTGCCGTTTCCCGTGCGCATGCAGCGGGAGCTGCCGCCCATCCTCGCCTGCGGGGCCGAGCAGAAGGCCAGCTTCTGCCTCTCGCGCGGGGCCTGTGTCTTCCCGAGCCAGCACATCGGAGATCTCAAAAACATGGAGACCTTCGACTGCTATACCGAACAGATCGCGCACTTTGAGCGCCTGTTCGACATTCGCCCGAAGGCCCTGGTCTGCGACCTGCACCCGGATTATCTATCCACCGAGTATGCCGCCGAGCGGGCGGAACGAGAGGGGATAGCGCTGCTCCGCGTCCAGCACCACCACGCCCACCTCGCCGCCTGTCTGGCGGACAACCTGGTCGAGGAAAAGGTCATTGGCCTTGTGTGGGACGGCGTGGGCCTCGGCACCGACGGGACAAGCTGGGGCGCCGAGTGTCTGATCGGCGATTATCAAGGCTTTGAGCGCTTCGGGTCGATCAGGCCCATCCCTCTGATCGGCGGGGACCTGGCGACAAAGGAGATTGACCGCCTGGCCTTTGCCCTGCTGCATGAGGCGGGGCTGGAGGCGGGGGAGATCCCCAACGCCGAACTCTATGAAAAGATGCTGCGCGCCGGGCTCAACTGCCCGCCGTCCTCCGGGATGGGGCGGCTGTTTGACGGCGTCGCGGCGCTGCTCAACATCAAGACGTGGTGCAGCTACGAGGGGCAGGGCGCGGTCCTGCTCGAGGCCGCGGCGGCGGAGGATGACGGCGTGTTCCCGATCGTATTGGACGGGACGCCGCTGCGCTTCGACTGGCGGGAGATGATACGCGCGCTGGTCAAGGAGCGGGACGCGGGGACAGAGCCCGGGCGCCTCGCGGCAAGGTTTATGAATACGCTGGTTGAGATGGCTGTCCGCCAGTGCGTCAGGGCACGGGAGGCGACGGGACTTCATACCGTGGCCCTCTCCGGAGGCAGCTTTCAGAATATGTATGTAATGAAGCGGCTTCCCGAGAGGCTTGCGGCTGAGGGCTTCCGTGTGCTGCGGCACCGGCGGGTGTCCGCCAACGACGAGGGGCTGTCTCTGGGGCAGCTCATGATCGCCGCGGCTTGCCTCCCCTGAAAGGGGAGGTGCCCGAAGGGCGGAGGGTTTTTCGACGACGGACGAACCCCTCAGTCATGGCCTCGCGGAACCCCTTCCACCGCTGAAGCGGTCCCCCTCCCCCAATCGCCGCAAGCGGCTTGGGGAGGCAAGGGCCATGACAGCTCCCCCTTGCAGGGGAGCCAATAAGGAGATTGATTCCATGTGTCTTGCGATACCCCTGCAATTGCTTGAGATAAACGGCAATACCGCCATCGGCGAGGCGATGGGGATGCGCCGGGAAATTCGGGTGGACTTCATCGAAAACCCGCAGGTCGGCGACTATGTGATCGTCCACGCGGGCTTCGCCATCGAGCGCCTGCCCGAACAACAGGCCCTGAACGATCTGGAGGCCTGGGAGGAAGTGCGCGATGCCCTGGGATAAGGAGAAGACGCGCCGCCTTTTAGACGGGATCGAACGCCTGGCCCCAAAGGAGCTTCGCCTCATGGAGGTCTGCGGCACCCACACCATGGCGATCGCCGCCTCCGGCCTCAAGTCCATGCTGCCTTCGACGGTGAAGCTCCTGTCCGGGCCGGGCTGCCCGGTCTGCGTCACGCCGCCCCAGGTGATCGACAAGGTGCTGGAGCTGAGCATGGAAAAGGATGTGATCCTCGCCAGCTACGGCGACATGCTCCGCGTACCCGGCAGCCGGGTGGGGGACAGCCTGTTGAGGCGAAGGGCCCTCGGCGCGCATGTGGAGACGGTCTACTCCGCCGTGGACGCGGTGGACCTCGCCCTGCAGCACCCGGACAGACAGGTGGTCTTCCTCGGCGTCGGCTTTGAGACCACAGCCCCCGGCACCGCCGCCGCCGTGCTGACGGCAAAGGAGAAGGGCGCAAAGAACTTCACGCTCTGGTCCATGCTCAAAACCGTGGAGCCCGCGCTCAGGGCGCTGATCAAGTCGGACGGCTTCAACGTCGACGGCTTTCTCTGCCCCGGCCATGTGGCGACGATCATCGGCGCGAAGGGCTTTCGCTTTTTGCCGGATGAATACGGCCTGCCCGCTGTGGTGGCTGGATTTGAACCGGAGGACATCCTGCTCGCGGTGTATAAGCTGGTCAAACAGCTCAGCGAGAAGGAGCCGAAACTGGAAAACGAATATACCCGCGCGGTCAGCTTTGACGGGAACAGGCTGGCGCAGCGGATCATGGAAGAGTGCTTTGAGCCCCGCTTCGATCTCTGGCGCGGTCTCGGCGGGATTGACGGAAGCGGTCTCGGCCTGCGAGGAGAGCTGTCCGGCTTTGACGCGCAGCGGCGCTTCAAGATCACAATCCCGACAAGCGAGACGCCGACGGCCTGCCGCTGCGGCGAGGTCATCACCGGCAGACTCGCCCCGGCGCTCTGCCCGCTTTTCGGCAAGCGCTGCACGCCGGAGGACCCGGTCGGCCCCTGCATGGTGTCCTCGGAGGGCGCCTGCGCCGCAGCGTGGAAATATGAGGGCCTCCCTCTTTGAGGGAGGTGGCACGACCCTTGCCTCCCCCAGCCGCTTGCGGCGATCGGGGGAGGGGGACCGCTTCAGCGGTGGAAGGGGTTTCGCGAGGTCGTGACGAAAGGAGTCGGCGTGCGTCTCTTTAGTGCCCAAAAGATCGGGAGACTCCCTCAGTCACGGCGCTTGCGGGAGACGCGCCGTGACAGCTCCCTCAGAGAGGGAGCCATAAAGGAAAAGGATTATTATGGACGATATCATCACCCTGGATTATGGCAGCGGGGGGAAGAAGACCGCGCGGCTGATCGACGAGCTGCTGGTCCCTGCCTTCTCAAACCCCGCTTTGGAGGCCCTCGGCGACGGGGCGATCCTGGACGGAGGCGAAAAGCTCGCCTTCTCCACGGACAGCTTCGTGGTCGACCCCATCTTTTTCCCCGGCGGGGACATCGGCAAGCTCGCCGTCTGCGGGACGGTCAACGATCTCGCGGTCTGCGGCGCGGAGCCGAAATATTTAAGCTGCGCATTCATTATCGAAGAGGGCCTGCCCCTGAAAGAGCTTGCGCGCGTCGTGCAGTCCATGCGGGACGCGGCCCGGCGGGCTGGCGTTCAGATCGTCACCGGCGACACAAAGGTCGTCGAGAAGGGGAGAGGGGACAAGCTCTATATCAACACCGCCGGGATCGGCTTTTTGAAATACCCCGGTCTCAGCCCGAAGAATATCCGCGCGGGGGACGCGGTGATCGTCTCCGGCACCGTCGGCGACCACGGCACCGCCGTCATGCTCGCGAGAAGCGGCATGATGGAGGGAGAGCTCAAGTCCGACTGTGCGGCGCTGAACAGACTGTGCGAGGCGATCCTCCATACCGGCGCGGCGGTGCGCGTGCTGCGCGACCCCACCCGCGGCGGCGTCGCCACGACGCTCAACGAGTTTGTTGAAGGAACAAAGCTCGGCATCGTACTCGAGGAGGAGAAAATCCCCGTCAGCCCCCGGGTGAAGGCCGCCTGCGCCATGCTCGGATTAGAGCCGCTCTACTGCGCCAACGAGGGAAAGCTCCTCGCCGTGGTGGACGCGGGCGACGCGGAGCAGGTGCTGGACGCCATGCGCAAAACCGAAGAGGGCAGAGATGCCGCCCTGATCGGATATGTGAGCGCGGAGGTCCCCGGCAGACTCGTCATGGAGACGAGCTTCGGCGGCAAGCGCATTTTGCAGAAGCTCACCGGCGCGCAGCTGCCGAGGATTTGCTGAGAGCACTTGCCTCCCTCCCTGAGGGAGGTGCCCCAGTGCTCACACTTAAGTGAGCGTCCAAATCTTTGATTTGGGTCACGCGAACTTATGCCTGCGGCAGGGGCGGAGGGAGTAAACGTGCGTCTTTCTGAGTGCTCAGAGGACGGGCGGCTCCCTCAGTCATGGCCTCGCGGGGGATCGGCCATGACAGCTCCCTCAGAGAGGGAGCCAAAGTAGTTTTTAATTATTAGAAATAGAGAGGTGAAAGGTATGCAGGCATACAAGAGAACCGATATTACCAAAGACCAGGTCGTACCGATCGCAGAGAAAATGCGCAAGGCCGGGGTATACCTCACGATGATCCACGGCTTCCTCAACGAGGAAGGACAGATGGACGTGTCGTGGGATTACCAGGTCGAACCGGTCATTGAGTCCTACCATGTGGTGGGCGAGATGACGCTTCCCTCCATCAGCGACATTTACGACTGCGCGGCGGCCTGGCCGGAGCGGGAGATCAACGAGCTGTTCGGCGTCGAGTTTGAGGGGCTCGACACCTCCAAACGTCTCTTCCTGCCCGAAGAGATGCTGGAGACCCAGGGCAAGGGCCAGATCATGGTCATGCCCCTGAGCGAGCTCCGCGCGAACGTCATAAAGGAGGGATAAGATGAGCTATATCATTCCCATCGGCCCCTACCATCCCGCACTGGAGGAGCCCATCCACGCAAAACTCTATACCGAGGGCGAGATCATCAGGGACGCGGAGGTTTTCGTCGGCTACAACCACCGCGGCATCGAAAAGCTCGCCACCGAGCGCAACGCCATCCAGACCCTGGTCCTGGTCGAGCGCGTGTGCGGCATCTGCTCGCACTCCCACGCCCTGACCTACGCCATGTGCGTCGAGCAGCTCAACGGCATCGAGGTCCCCAAGCGCGGCGAGTACATCCGCGTCATCACCGCGGAGCTCGAGCGCCTGCACTCTCACTTCCTGTGGCTGGGCGTGGCCTGCCACATCATCGGCCACGACAGCATGTTCATGCACATCTGGGACGAGCGCGAGCTCGTGATGGATCTGCTGGAGGAGCTGACCGGCAACCGCGTCAACTACGCCATGGTCACCATCGGCGGCTCCCGGCGCGACATCGACGAGGACATGAAGGCCCGCCTTCTCAAGGCCGTGGACAAGCTCAAGGGTCCGATGGACCGCATTGTGGAGATCGCCCTCAACGACAAGACCATCGCCCTGAGAACCAAGGGCGTGGGCGTGCTGACAAAGGACGACGCGATGCGCCTCGGCGCGATCGGCCCCCACGCGCGCGCTTCGGGCGTGAACATCGACGTACGCCGCGACTCCCCCTACTGCTCCTACGATGATTTCAAGTTCGACGTGCCCGTGGTCGACAGCGGCGACGTCTTTGCCCGCGTCGTGGTCCGCGCCCTCGAGTGCTATGAGAGCATCAAGATCATCGAGCAGGCCCTCAACAACCTGCCCGCCACGCCCATCAACCTCGGCAACAAGCTGCCCAAGATCCAGAAGGGCGTGGCCCTCTGCCGTCACGAGGCCCCGAGAGGCCAGCTTTCCCACATGGTCGTCGGCAGCGGCGGCTTCAACAACCACCGCATCAGCGTCCACGTGCCGAGCTATAAGAACACACCGACCATCCCCTTTATGCTCCGCAATAACAGCGTGGCCGACGCCGGCCTCATCATCGCCAGCATCGACCCCTGCTTCAGCTGCACCGACAGGTAATGCACGAGCTCGCGCTGACACGGAGCCTCATCGACCTTGTGGAGAAGGAGTCGGAAAAGCAGGGCTTCAAGAGAGCCCTGGAAATCCGCTTAAAGCTCGGCGAATACTCCGGCGTGATCCCGGATTACATCCTCGATCTCTTCCCCTATGCCGCCAAGGACACGGCGGCGGAGGGGGCGGAGCTGGTTTTCGAGAAGGTCCCCGCCCGCTTTGCCTGCCCCGACTGCGGCTACGAGGGGCCGGTCGAACGGCGCGCCGCCCGCTGTCCCGACTGCGGCGGCACGGCCCTCAAAATGACGCAGGGCCGGGAGTTCTTCGTCGACAGCCTCAAGGTGGAATAGCAAGCATGAAACTTGCCTCCCCCTCCGGGGGAGGTGCCCCAGTTCGCAAACTGGGGCGGAGAGGGTATGCGATGACGCGCCCCCTCTCAGTCACGGCGCTTGCGTGAGCCGCGCCGCGACAGCTCCCCCCCCCGGAGGGGGAGCCAAGCCCCTCTCAGTCACCGCCATAAGCGGCGGCGACAGCTCCCTCAGAGAGGGAGCCAAGGACTCATCTTGAAAGGAGTGGATTTACTTGCCCAAGACAAAACTTCCCGCGGTATTGTCTACCTTCTGCCTGTGCTTCGGCTTCTGGGTGCTGCTCACGTGGAAATTCACAGCCCAGGAGCTGATCGCAGGCGCGGCAGTGAGCCTCGCGGCGGCTCTCTTCGCATCCCCGTTCTTTATCCACGAAAACGCCTTCTGGCTCTTTAACCCGGCCAGACTCGGCGCACTGTTCGCCTATGTCTTCGTCTTCCTGGGCGAGCTCGTCAAGGCCAATCTCGACGTGGCGCGGCGCTGCTTCGCGGGCTGCAAGGACGTCAACCCCGGCATCGTCAAGGTCCCCGTCGACCTCAAGAGCGACTACGCCGAGGCCATGCTCGCCAACTCCATCACCCTCACGCCCGGCACCATCACAATGGACATCGCAGAGCAGGACGGGAAGACATACTATTACGTCCACTGGATCGACGTCAGTGAGACCGACCGCGAGAAGGCCGGCGAGATCATCAAGGGCCGTCTCGAAAACGCAGTAAGGAGGATCTGGCCATGATTGAACTGTTGATATTCGCGGCGGTTTACGCCTTCCTCGCCGTGCTGAACCTCTACCGGCTCGCCAAGGGCCCCACGGCCGCCGACCGCATGGTCGCGGGGGACAGCATGGACATCCTGGTCTGCTGCGCGATGGTGCTCTACTCCCTCTACTCCGGCCGCGGCATCTATCTCGACATCGCCGTGATCTGCGCCATGCTCGGCATCGTCGACACGATGCTGGTCGGGCGCTACCTCGAGAAAAGAAGGTGGCTTGAAAAATGAGAATCGTGATCGACATTCTGGTGGCTGCGGGCCTCGTCTTCGCCCTGGCCGGCACCAAGGGCATCCTCAAAATGCCTGACGCCTTCTGCCGCATGCAGGCCAGCACCTGCATCACCACTCTCGGTACCCTGGGCGTCATCCTCGGCGGCGCGCTCTACGCCTTCTTCGTGATGGGCAGCGTCGGGACCGGGGTCAAGGTGCTGGTGATCGGCCTGCTTATCATCACCATCAACCCTGTCGGGGCCCACGCCATCGCCAAGGGCGCCTACAAATACGGCGTCCGCCCGGACAAGGACATGGAAATCGACGACTACGGGAGGGATTTCAATGAGTAATCTTGTTGTGCTTCTCGACATACTGATCGTCAGCGGCATGGTGGTCTCGGCCATCCTCGCCTGCCACTCCGAAAAGCTCCTGAGCGCGGTGATCGCCCTGGGTGTGACCGGCGTCTTCTGCGCCGCCGCCTTCCTGGTCATGCACGCCCCCGACGTGGCCATCTCCGAGGCCGCCGTCGGCGCGGCCCTCACGCCGATGGTGTTCATTATCGCCCTCAAAAAAATGAGAGGAGGGGATGACTGATGAAGAAGTGGCTCACCTATGTCTCCCTCGGCGTGATCCTGTTCTTCAGCATCTTCGGCGCCCACACCCTGGCCGGGATGGAGCGCAGCTATGAGGGGCAGAACGCCGCCGTTCCCGTGTATGAGCTGCAGCAGAATCCCGAGAGCTATAACGCCGACTTCGCCACCGGCGCGGCCGACGCGATCGTGCAGCAGAACCTGGCGGAGGCCCGCGCCGTCAACGACGTGACCTCCATCGTCTTTGACTTCCGCGGCTACGATACGATGGGCGAGGCCTTCATCCTCGTCACCGCCGTGACCGGCTCGGCTGTCATCCTGTTTAAGAAAAAAGCCGGAAAGGAGGACGAGAGCGATGAATGAAAAGCCCGTTGTGAAAAACGTGATCGCCCGCTGCGGCTGCGACAAGATCCTGCCCATGGCGGCGGTGTACATCCTCTACATCATCCTCCACGGCCATCTGTCTCCCGGCGGCGGCTTCCAGGGCGGCGTCCTGATCATCGCGCTGGTGGCCCTGGTCTGCCTCGGCCACGGCTATGACAGGACCGTCGAGACCTTCAGCTATCACATCCTGCACCGCACCGAGGGCTGCGCCTCCGTCTTCTATGTGGCGCTGGGCCTGCTCGGCGTGGCGATGGGCGCGCACTTCGCGCAGAACGTCCTCTATACCCACGGGGCGGTCGGCGACCTCTACAGCTCCGGCACGATCTTCTGGATGAACGTGACCGTCGGCGTCAAGGTCATCACCGGCGTCGGCTCCATCGCCCTGCTGATGCTGGGCGTGCTCAAAAACGATGAGGGGGAGAACTGACATGATACAATTCAATTACATCTGCTCCTTCTTCCTGATCGTCCTCGGCTTCTATACGATCGTTACCAAGTATAACCTGGTCAAGACCGTCATCGGCATGTCCGTCATGGACTACGGCGTGAACCTCCTGATCATCTCCATCGGCTACAACCCCGGCGGCACCGCGCCGATCTTCACGGCCGGGGAGCTGACGCGGGCCAGCTATTTTGTCGACCCCATCCCCCAGGCCCTGACGCTGACCAGCATCGTCATCGGCGCCTGTGTCACGGCCATGTCCATGTCCCTCGTCATCCGCATGCACGAGTCCTACGGCACCCTTGACACCAGAGAGATAAGGAGGCTGAGAGGATGAACTTTGCCAACATGACAGATTACCATCACTTCCCGATCTACGCGATCATGGTGCTCTTCCTCGGCGCGTTTATCATCGCCGCCTCCGGCGGCAAGCCCTCGAAGAACCCCAATAACCCCGCGGGCTTCCGCGCCTGGATCGCCCTGATCGCCACCGCGGCAAGTCTCTGCTTCCTCATCGCCCTTATAAGGCCCGTCATGCTCGGCGGTGAGGTCATCGCCTACTGGATGGGCTCCCGCGGCATCTCCGGCGGCTACGCCATCGGCATTGCCCTGGAGGTCGACGCGCTCAGCCTCTTCTTCGCCCTGCTCATTGCCACGGCGGTCTTCGTCTCCGCCGTCTACTCCATCCGCTACATGGTGCACGACGACTGCGTGCCCCAGTACTATGTGCTGTACTGCCTGCTCGCGGGCGGCGTGCTGGGCCTCGTCCTCTCCGGCGACATCTTCAACATGTTCGTCATGGTCGAGATCCTCACCTTCGCGGCGGTCGCGCTGACGGCCTTCCGCACGAAAGTCTACGGCGCGCTGGAGGCGGCGTTCAAGTACCTGGTCGTGGGCTGCATGGGCTCCACCGCCATCCTCACCGGCGTCATCATGCTCTACGCCCAGTACCACACCCTGAACCTCGCGCAGCTGGCGAGTCTGATCCCCGGCACGATGAACAACGCCACGAAGCTCGCGTTTGCGTTTCTGTACATCGGCTTCAGCACCAAGGCCTTTATCGTGCCCTTCCACCCCCTGGCGGCGGACGCCCACGGCGCGGCCCCCGCGTCCATTTCGGTGCTGATCTCCGGCGTTTTGACCAAGTCCGGCATCTACGGCATCATGAGGCTTACCTACTTCCTGTTCCAGACCATGGGTCTCGGCCGCATGCAGTTCATGCTGGTCTTTATCGGCAGCGTCTCCATGTTCGTCTGCGTCACGATGGCCCTTGCCCAGCATGACTTTAAGCGCCTGCTGGCCTACCACTCCATCTCCCAGATCGGCTATGTGCTGGCTGCCTACCACGCGATGAACCACACCCTCTTTAAGGGCCTGCTGTTCCTCGCTGCGGGCGCTGTCCTGCATGAGACCGGCACCACGGACCTCGGCAAGCTCGGCGGCCTTTCCAAGAAAATGCCGCACACCACCGTTCTCTTCCTCATCGGCGCCTTCTCCATCAGCGGCGTGCCGCCCTTCAACGGCTTTGCCTCCAAGTGGATGATCTACCAGGCGAGCTATCAGAAGGCCGTCGACACCGGCAACATCGGCTTTTTGCTCGTCACCGTCATCGCCCTCGTGACCTCCACGCTGACGCTGGCCTCCTTCGTCAAGGTCAGTCAGTCCGTTTTCTTCGGACAGCTTCCGAAAGAGTACGAGAACGTCAAGGAGGTGCCCTTCGGGATGCGCCTTGCCATGGGCATCCTGGCCGCCCTCTGCGTCGTGACCGGTCTCTTCCCGAAGAGTGTGACCGCCCTGCTCACCGAGCCCGCCGCCAAGGCCGCGGCGAACGTCGGCAGCTACATCACCTCGATGGGCTTTAAGACCAGCCTGCCCGCGGTCGAGGTCAGCTTTGTCGAGGCCGGCGTGTGGGAGCCCATCAACTGGCTGCTCATCCTCTGCATCGCGCTGCTCGCCGTGACCATCGTCGCCGTCGCGGGCAAGTACGACCGCGTCAGCGAGACGACAAGCGAGAACGTCGAGACCAAGTATCAGCTCTTCTACGGCGGCGAAGAGAACGTGTACTCCCAGGTCGGCGGCGGAGACCTCTTCTGGGGCTTCAAGCACAACTGGAGACACTACTTTGACTTCATGCACAAGCTGCACAGCGGCGTTGTGAACGACTACGCCCTCTGGGCCGTGGTCGCCCTGGCCCTGGCGATTGTGTACATGATGATCGCGCTTTAAGGAGGTGGGAAACATGACAGCGAGTATTTTCCTCAACGGCCTGCAGTATCTGGGCTACATCCTCATTTTCCCGGGCTTCCTGTTCTGCTTCCTCTGCGGCATGCTGCTGACCGGCATCGACCGCAAGCTCGTCGCCAGAATGCAGAAGCGCGTCGGCCCTCCCATCCTGCAGCCCTTCTATGATTTCTTCAAACTCTGCGGGAAGGAGACCATCGTCCCCGCGGCGGCCTCCCGGACGACCTTCCTCATGGCCCCGCTGGTGGGTCTCGCCGCCCTGGTGGTGATCCAGCTCTTCATCCCCATCCGCGGCTTCAGCGCCTTCTCCGGCATGGCGGACATCATCGTCATCCTCTACCTGCTGCTGATCCCGGCCCTCGCGGCCATACTCGGCGCGGCGGCCTCCGGCTCCCCCTACGCGGGCGTCGGTCTCAGCCGTGAGATGGTCACCATCATCGCCTGCGAGCTGCCCCTCGTCCTCGTCCTGCTGGCCATCGCCAAGACCGTCGGCAACGCCATGGGCACGGGCCTGTGCTTCTCCCTCAGTGAGATCGCGCGCTACCAGGTCGAAAACGGCAGCCTCATCACCAAGCTCAGCATGATTCCCGCGGCCGTGGCCTTCGCCATGGTCATCCCCGGCGAGACCGGCAGTCACCCCTTTGACACCGCCGAGGCCGAGACCGAGATCTGCGAAGGCATGCACGCCGAGTATTCCGGTGCGCCGCTCGCGGTGTTCAAGCTCAGCCACGCGGTCAAGGTGCTGACCATGACCAGCCTCTTCGTCGCCCTGTTCTTCGGCGGCGTCGGCACGGGCATCACCGCCATCGACGGCGTGATCGTCTTCGCGCTCTGCGTCGTCGCCACCGCCCTGTTCATCTCCTTTGTCCACGCGGTCACCGCGAGACTCAAGATCGAGCAGGTATTCAAATACTACTGGACTGTCGTCTCCGGCCTTGCGCTCATCAGCCTTGTGCTCGCGTGGTACGGTCTGTAAGGAGGGAGCCATATGTTTAAGAATCTGATCGCGGAGAGCACCGCCAAGTCACCCTGGCTGTTCCACATCAACAGCGGCTCCTGCAACGGCTGCGATATCGAGCTCGTCGCCGTGCTGACTCCGCGCTACGACGTGGAGCGCTTGGGCTTCAAGCTCGCGGGCAGCCCTCGCCAGGCAGACATCGTCGTGGTCACGGGCCCTGTCACCAAGCTGAGCCTTGACCGCGTGCTCAGGACCATCGACCAGGTGCCGGATCCAAAGTGCGTCGTCACCATGGGCTCCTGCCCGCAGTCCGGCAACGTCTTCAAGGGCAGCTACTCCGTCTGCGCGCCGCTTTCCAAGTACGTCCATGTGGACGTGGACATCGCGGGCTGCGCGCCCAAGCCCGAGGCCATCATCGACGGCCTTGCCAAGGCCACCGAAATACTCAAGACGAAGAGGGGGCAGATGTAATGGATTTCCCGTTTGTGAAAGAAGCTGTCTCGAAG
Source organism: Oscillospiraceae bacterium (assembly GCA_902785905.1). Taxonomy (GTDB): domain Bacteria; phylum Bacillota; class Clostridia; order Oscillospirales; family Oscillospiraceae; genus Limivicinus. Next base: position 60,759 of record CADAAM010000023.1, read on the forward strand.
CTCTTCAGCAAGCCGAGCTGCAACATGTATCCCTTCGTGGAGAGCCCGGCTGCCCCCAACTACCGCGGCCGCATCGTCTTCCACCCGGAGACCTGCATCAACTGCAACATGTGCGAGCGCGTCTGCGCCGGCGGGGCCATCACCCACACCAGCGTCAAGAACGAGGACGGGGACGATGTGGTCACCCGCAGCTTTGACCTCGGCTCCTGCACCTTCTGCAACACCTGCGCCGACTTCTGCACCCGCCACTCCATCGAGCTGACCACGGATTACCACATGATCGGCATTGAGGAGGGGGATCTGATCGTCTCCGGCACCTTCGTCAAGAAGGCGATCAAGAAGCCCGCGCCCAAGCCCGCCGCCGCTCCGGCGGCAGCCCCGGCAAAGAAGGAGGGGGCGGCCCCTGCCGCGCCGGAGGCTCCCGCCGCGCCCGCCGTCCAGCCGAGAGGCGACGGCAAGCCCGCGCAGGATCCGAGCAAGTGCGTCTACTGCACCATCTGCGCGAGAAAATGCCCCGGCGAGGCCCTGACCGTCGACCGCAAGGAGAAGATCTGGAAGCTCGACGAGGACAAGTGCGTCGCCTGCGGCACCTGCGCCGACGTCTGCCCGAAGAACGCGATCGTGCTGTAAACAAAAACCCAACAAAAAATACCTCGTACAAATGTACGAGGTATTTTTTGTTACGCCGGTTCATACGAGCGGCTGATCTCTTTTCCGTCCGCGTCGTATTCCACGTCCTCCATGAGGGCGGGATCCACTTTGCTGCGCTTTTTGACCACCATGCCCTGGCCCTGGTTGTTGAAGACCCAGATCTTGTAGCCGGGGTTGTTGGGGTCGGGCTTGCGGTAGACGCTGGTCTTGTTCAGGCGGCAGAACCTGGCCCGCCCCTCCGCCGTGTCCAGCAGATCGCCGGGGCCGTTATAGTAGAGCTCGTCCTTGACGGCGTCTTTCTTAAATTGCTCCCATTCCTCGTCGGGGACCTTGTCGACGTCTCTCGGGTCCAGCATGGTATGTACTCCTTACTTTCTGATAAACATCACGCCCAGGGTCTTCGGGCCGCAGTGGGAGACGATGGTGCACCCGGCCTTGGCGTCATGGATGACGGCCTCGGGGACAGCCTCCAGAATCATGTCCTTGAGCTCTCGGAGCGTCTCCTCCGGCACCTCGCCGGAGTCGGCCAGAAAGACATGTCCGGGCCGAACGTCGGCAGAGGCCAGGCGCTCCCTGACGTACTGACGGTAGACGGACGACATCGCGCCGCGATACTTTTTGTAGACGCTGAGCTTGCCGCCCTTCATCTCCAGCGCGGGCTTAAGGCGCAGAAGATTGGCCCCCAGCGCCGTCACACCGGAGCAGCGCCCGCCCTTCCACATAAATTCCAGGGTGTCCAGCACAAAGCTGGTGTCGACCTTGTCCGTCAGGCCGCGCAGGTGCTCGGCAATCTCGGCGGCGCTCATCCCCTTGTCCCGGCATTCCGCGCCCTCAATGGCCAAAAGCCCGACCCCGTTGCACAGCATCCGGCTGTCGACGGGGTACACGCCCTCCAGCTCCGAGGCCGCGATGCAGGCGTTATTGAAGGAGCTTGACAGCTCCGCGCTGATATCCAGATGCACGATCTCGCAGCCCTCGTCCAGGATCGCGGTGAAGAAATCCGTGAACTGCTGGATGCCGGGGGCGGAGGTCTTCGGCAGGGTGCCGTCCGCGCGGTAGCGGGCGTAGATGTCCTGCGTGCCGAAGCCCACACCGTCGAGATAGCTGTCGTCCCCCAGCAGGATGGTAAGGGGGATGACGCGGATATCATAGCGCTCGCACAGCTCCGGAGACAGATCGCAGGTGCTGTCGCACGTGATCACGACGGGCTTGGTCATAACATCACTCCTGTTAAAAAACAATCAGGTAATAATTATAATATCACGTCAGGCAAAAATACGCAAGGGGGAGAAGTTCGTCACTTTTTGGCGGGCGCGGCTTCGTAGGAATACGCGAGCATGACGCCGCAGACGAGGAAGAAGAACAGCTCCCGGAAGTCGGTGAGCGCCCTCTCGTCCGCCGAGGCGGTGAAAATGACGGTCTCGAGCATGCCGTAGAGGAAGACCCCGCCCACCGGGAAGGTCAGGGACTTGACGGCGAGACTGGCCCTGGAGAAAAAGAGCCTGAACATGCGGATGACAACCAGCACCGTGAAGGCCAGCACCAGCAGAAAGCCAGGCAGACCCGTCAGCATCAGCACCTGCAGCAGATAGTTGTGCATGTGCCAGAAGGGGCCGATCTGATAGCGGTGCGGCCCGTCCATGAGCTTGCTGCTGTACTTGCCGGTCAGCAGGCGCAGCGGCTCGTCTTTAATGGCGGGGATGGCGCTGAGATAGACGCCGAGGCGGTTGGAGCCGGTGAAGACGGTCTCCTTGAAATCGCGGTTGTCGTTAAAGTCCTGGCCGTCCGCGCTCAAGACATTCTGATCCATGAACTGGTCGGACGTGCGCTCGATCTTCACGTCCATGGCGTTGTAGACCGCCGCCGTGCCCGCGCGCAGCCAGCCGAAGCTGAGATAGCACACGACGAGACTGACGAGGGCCAGCACGGTGATCGCAAAAACACGCAGGGCCTTTTTTTCGATACGCAGATACCGCATCCCCAGCAGCACGGCCAGCATGGCGGCGTTGACGCTCGCGGCGATGAGGACGCTGCGGGTCACGCAGAAGGCCATGGCCATGTGGAACAGAGCGATCACGATAAACACACGCCAGACGCGGGACGTGCACTTAAAGAGTTCATAGATCATCATGCACCAGGCGAGATAGAACCACACGGCGGAGATGGTGCGCGTGGTCTCCCAGGCGACGATGCGGACGAAGGAATTGGCGTAAAAGTTGTTGTCGAGGCCGAAGACCACATGCTCCGGCGGGAGATAGAAGTACACGCCGAAAATGCAGGCGTAGAGGCCCAGCAGGGCGGTCACAAAGTAGAAGGCCCCGCATACGGCGATCACGGCGTCGAGCATCACGCGCCGCTCCTTCTCCTCCAGCAGCAGGCCCACCGGCAGCACCACACAGCACAGCACCCGGCTGAGCACGAGGTCGAGCTCGTTTTGCAGGTACCAGTCGGTATTGAGAAGCCGAGATACGAAAAGCCAGATCGTGTACCAGATGACGAGTTTGACCTCTTTGACGCCGTCGAGGCGCGCGCGGAAGAAGTAGATCGCGGCGAAGGCCGCAATGGCGGTCTTGCCGTAGGAGGCGTAGAGATCGGCCCATCTGAGCGGCGCGACGGGGCAGAGCATATAGAACACCAGCATCGCGCCCGCGCAGAAGGCGAGAAACAGCCGCCAGCGCCTGTCGCTCCATTCGGTTTTGAGCATTTGCATGGGAAACCACTCCAACGTGATGTATTCTATCTATTTTAGCATGGGAGGCGGTGCTTTGCAAGACGGCTGTGCCTCCCTCTCTGAGTGAGGTGGCACGGCCCTTGCCTCCCCCAGCCGCTTGCGGCGATCGGGGGAGGGGGACCGCTTCAGCGGTAGAAGGGGTTACGCGGAGCCGGATGACAGAAGAAGTAAACGTGCGTCCTTTTGAGCGCTCGGTAAACCGGCCAACTCTCTCAAGGAGGGAGCCATTATTCTGTCAGCGCGGTGGCAAAGTAGAAGATGTCGCTCATCTCGCGCTCCGTGCCGAACTGCACGGGGTTGATGAGCTCGCCGCCGAGGAGGATGCTGCCGGTCTGGCCGCCGTCGAGGGTGTAGGCGTTGATGCAGCCGTGGGCGATCATAGAGTCCGCCGCCTTGCGCAGCACCACCAGCACGTCGTGATCGGGCCACTCGCGGTTGAGGGTCATCATCAGATAGTGACGCTCTCCGAGCTGGCCCACCGCGCAGCGGGCGTAGCCCTCGCGCACCTCGCCGAAGGGGTAGTCCTCGGGGGTCACGTCCCGGCCGTCGTCAATGAGCACCGGGCCGAAGGTCAGGGAGAACTTGACGTTGTTCTCCTTCACAAAGCGCCTCGCCTCATCCTCGCTTGCAAACTGATTTTCATAGGTAAAGAGCATGTCGCCCTGATCGGTGAACAGACAGCTCTGCCCCGCTGTGACGCAGCAGCGCATGAGCTCCCCGTCGTAGACATAGAGGCCGTAGTCCGAGCGGCCGCTGTTGTAGAAGTCGCCGCTGCACGCGAGAACCGCGTTGGTCTGCTCGGCAAATTCATGGGGAAAGTAATATTGATAGGAGCCGAACTCGTCGTCCGCGATCTTGCGGCGGAGCTGGCTTGCGTCGGCGATGAAGACCTCCGCGAAGGTGCCGATGGCCCCGTGCTCGTCCTGCTGCCAGACGAGGGCGAGGATGGTCTCGTCGAGATACCAGCGGACGGGCCTGCCCAGCATATCGCGCGCGGGGTCAAAGTCCAGCTTCTGGCCGTTTATGAGCCGCCGGGCCGTCGGGGATTCCAGCAGTTTCACAATTTCCTGCGGATCGGTGGTCTCCCCATAGCAGGCAGGGTTCGGAACCGGCCCCGGCCCCGTAGGCGGCAGCGTGTAGTGCAAATTGACCGGCGTCAGAGCGGTACAGGACGCCTCAAATCCGGGCTTGGAAGGTATAGGTTCAGGCAGGAGCGCGGCGAGATCGGCTTTCCATTCGCCGCCCTCAAACGTCATCGTGACCGGAAACTCATCCGTGCGGCAATAGTCCTCCGCATGTGCAAGTCTTGCCCGCATGGCGTCGCTGTACAGGGTTTCGCACAGCTCCGTAAGAACCGCGCCGTCGGGCGTATAGAGCTCCGCGCTGCGTTTCGCGGCAGAGGCGCGGTCTGAAAGCGCCGTCTGCATCTCGTCGGAAAGGCCGCGTGCCAGAAGCTCCGCGTCAAGTACGGTGCGCGCCACAGTACCGGAGGCGCTGCGCAGCTTCTGTGAGAAGGGGCTGCGCGCCTCAAAGCGGAGACAGCGGTCATACGCCTCGGCGATCTCTGCTTCGATCCCGGCGAGAGCGGGAGCCGAGGGCTCCGTGCCGCGCCCTGTCAAAGAAGGATCGACCGGGGCTGAGAGCGTATCGAGCTGCGCCTGAAGAACCTGCGCCGGATCGCCCTTCGGACGCAGCAGCGCAAGCGCCAGTGCGGCGCAGACCAGCGGGATCAGCAGCAGAAGCAGCAGGGGAGAGGCGTTTTTTTTCTTCATGGCGGTCTCCAGTTGTCATACAAGATATGGTATATTTTACACGTCGGCCACGCAAGCGTCAAGCAAAATGCTTGCAAAAGCGCCGCGCGCCATGTAGTATAGGGTAGCATAGGAGCGAAAGGGAGTGTTTTCGTGTATTTTGATACCCACGCGCATTATGACAGCGGGGCCTTTAACGCGGACCGGGAGGCGGTGCTCGCGGCGCTGCCCGAAGCCGGCGTCGGCCTCGTCGTCAATCCCGGCTGCGAAGTGCGTTCCAGCGAGACGGCGATCGCGCTGGCCGGGCGCTTTGCCCACGTCTACGCCGCCGTCGGCATCCATCCCGAGGACATGGGCGACATGGCGGAGGGCGATCTGGACAGGATCGCGGCGCTTGCCCGACACGAGAAGTGCGTCGCCATCGGGGAGATCGGCCTTGACTATTACTGGGACGCAAGTCACAGGGAGGAGCAGAAGGCCCTGTTTGTGCGGCAGCTTGACATGGCCCTCGCGCTCGATCTGCCGGTCATCGTCCACGACCGCGAGGCCCACGGCGACTGCCTGGACATCGTTCGTCGGTATGAGAGCCTGCGCGGCGTGTTCCACTGCTACTCCGGATCGGCCGAGATGGCGGAGGAGCTGCTGCGGCGCGGCTGGTATCTGGGCTTTGACGGGCCCATCACCTACAAAAACGCGCGCAAAGCCCTCGAGGTGCTGGAGATCTGCCCCCTTGACCGCATCCTCATCGAGACGGACAGCCCCTATCTGACGCCCGTCCCGAACCGGGGCAAGCGCAACGATTCACGTAATTTAGTTTACATAACAGAAAAAATTGCGGAAGTCAAAGGCCTGACGGCGGACGAGATCGCGGCGGCCACAATGGAGAACGGAAAGCGCCTGTTCGGGATTGGGTGACATAACCTGGCTCTCCCACGCCGGCAGGCGGGGGAGAGGCAAGCCGCTTTCTTGTGTTTACCCTCTGTTTGTTTGCCTTGACCCGCCCCGTACAACATGGTAAAATTAAACTGGCTCAATAGGGCGCAAATATAAAAAACAACGGGAGATAACGATATGAGTATTTCCAATGTCATCACACTCTTCGGGGGCGTCGCGCTCTTCCTGTTCGGCATGTCGCTGATGGGCGACGGGCTCAAGAAGGTCGCGGGCAGCAAGCTGGAGCTGGTTCTCTATAAGCTCTCCAGCACGCCGCTCAAGGGGATGCTGCTGGGCGCGGGCGTCACCGCGATTATCCAGTCCTCGTCCGCCACGTCCGTCATGCTCGTCGGCTTTGTCAACTCCGGCATGATGAAGGTACGCCAGGCCATGGCGGTCATTCTGGGCGCCATCGTCGGCACCAGCATCACCGGCTGGATCATCTGCCTTTCATACGTGGAGGGCAGCGGGGGCCTGGTGTCCCTGCTCTCCACCTCCACCATCTCGGCCATGGTCGCCGTCATCGGCATCATCCTGCGCATGTTCTCCAAAAAGCAGGGCAAGCGCCACGTCGGCGATATCCTGCTGGGCTTTGCGGTGCTGATGTTCG
>CADAAM010000024.1 GCA_902785905.1 Oscillospiraceae bacterium
TGGTCGCCGTCATCGGCATCATCCTGCGCATGTTCTCCAAAAAGCAGGGCAAGCGCCACGTCGGCGATATCCTGCTGGGCTTTGCGGTGCTGATGTTCGGTATGCAGGCCATGAGCGGGGCCGTCGCGCCCCTGAAGGACAGCCCGGCCTTTATCCGCTTCATGACCGCCTTCTCCAATCCCATCCTCGGCATCCTCGCGGGCGCGGCCTTCACCGCCGTGCTGCAGAGCGCCTCGGCCGCCGTCGGTATTCTGCAGGCCCTGTCCGTGACCGGCGCGATCGGCTTTGTGGAGGCCTATCCCATCCTCCTCGGCATCGGCATCGGCGCGGCGGTGCCCGTGCTGCTGTCCGCCCTCGGCGCGAAGACCGGCGGCAAGCGCACGGCCTGGGCCTACCTCGTCTGCTCTGTCCTCGGCGCGATCCTCTGCGGCGCGGTCTACTACCTCGCGGACGCCGCCGCGGACTTCGCGTTCAAGTCCATGGTCATGAGCCCCGTGAGCATCGCCATGGTCAATACGATCTACCGCGTGGTCTGCGCGATCGTGCTGCTGCCCTGCCTCGGCGCGATCGAAAAGCTGCTCATCCGCCTCATCCCCGAGAGCAGCCAGGAGCGCGAGGCCAGCGCCGACTTCGACCGCCTGGACGAGCGCTTTCTCAAGCACCCGGCCCTCGCCGTCGAGCAGAGCCGCATGACCATCAACGCCATGGCCAGAAAGGCGCGCGAGAACGTCCAGGATGCCATGCTCCTGCTCCATGAGTTCACCGAGGCGGGCGCAAAGAAGGTCGAGCAGGACGAGGATCTCGTCGACCGCTACGAGGACAAGATCGGCACCTACCTCATGAAGCTCAACGGCTCGGAGCTCGATCACCAGGAGAACGAGCGGGTGTCCGAGTACCTGCACACCCTCAGTGACTTTGAGCGCATCAGCGACCACGCCATGAACATCAGCCAGGTGGCGCGCGAGAAGTATGAAAAGAAGATCAGCTTTTCCCAGTACGGCCAGCATGAGATGGACGTCCTGCTCGGCGCCATCAATGAGATCCTGACCCTGTCCATCAACGCCTTCATCGAAGAGGATCTGGAAAAGGCCTACCGGGTCGAGCCGCTGGAGGAGCATATCGACGTGCTGTGCGACGAGCTCAAGCTCCGCCATATCGAGCGCCTGCAGACCGGGGCGTGTTCGCTGTCCATCGGCTTTGTGTTCAACGACCTGCTCACAAACTTCGAGCGCGTGGCCGATCATTGCTCCAACATCGCCATCGCCATGATCGAGCTCAACCAGGACGAGTTCGAGACCCACGACTATGTCATCAACCTCAAGGAGCTCCACGCCCACAACTTCGACAAGCTCTACGCCGAGTACGCCGAGAAGTACAAGGTATAAGCCGATCTCTCCGCAGGGGCCGACATCCCCCGGAGAAATGCAAATGAAATGAAAAAACGCACGGCAAATTCGTACGATCTGCGAATTTACCGTGCGTTTGATTTTACCTGAAGAACCGCGCTTCCGCGTCCAGCGGGACGTTGGCAAAAAGCTGCGAAACCGCCGCGCGGTAATCGGGGAGGGTGCGGGCCTTCAGAATCTCCCTGCCCTCGCGCCTCGAGCCGGGGAAGAGGCAGAGTTGATAGTACCACAGCTCCTTCATGCGCGAGACCGTGAAGTTCGGCGCAAGGCCCGATTCCAGATATGCCTCAGCCAGCGCGTCATGAAAATCGCGCAGCTCCTCCAGACCCAGCGGCGCGCCGCCCTTCATCTCACGGAAAATCGCGGGATTCGTCACCGCGCCGCGCCCGAGCATGGCGGCGTCGAGCGCCGGATAGCGCTTTTTGAGCGCCGCAAGATCGTCGGGGCGGAAGAGATTGCCGTTGTACTCCACGGGGAAGGGGCAGTCCAGCGCCGCCGCGAAAGCCTCCATGTCCGGGGCGCTTTTATACATGCCGTCCCGGTCGCGGACATGGACGATCAGACGCGAGAGGGGATACTTTCTGTAAATGTCCACGAGCCCCGGAAACTCCGCCGCGCTGTGCAGGCCGAGGCGCGTCTTGACCGACACGCGCAGGGGACAGCGCGTGAAGATCGCCTCCAGACAGGCGTCGAGGGTGTCGGGGTCACCCAGCATCCCTGAGCCCTTTCGCTTGGAGACCACGGTCCCGGACGGGCAGCCGAGGTTGAGGTTGACTTCCCCATAGCCGAGGCCCGCCAGCTCCTCCGCTGCGGCGAGGAAGGGCCCCGGCGCATTGACAAGAAGCTGCGGCGTAAGCGGCACGCCCGCGTTGTTCTCCGGCAGCGCGTCCCGGAGATTGCCCGCCTTGAAGTTCCCCGCGCTGTCCGGGGCAATGAAGGGGGCGTAATAGCGCTCCGCGCCGGGGAAATGCTCGCGGTGAAGTTTTCGGTAAATCGCATAGGTGATCCCCTCCATGGGGGCAAAGCTCAGTTCCATCGTTTCGCTCGCTTTCTTTTCGATGCCGCTATGATACACGAGACGGCAGAAAAAGGAAAGCGGATTTTTTAATTTAGACATGATTTCGGCGGGGAAACGCGGTATAATAAAAAATCAGATTTTTGAATGAAAGGAGGGCAGGCCTGTGAAACACCCGGCACTGGCGCGTGTTTTTTCCGTTGTACTGGCGATTCTCGGCCTGATCCTCCTGTATACCGGGGTAAAGGACTTCGGCAAGAGCGATGAGGAGCACGCCGAGCGCCTGGCCTACGCCGACAAGCTCGCGGGGCACATCGAGAATTACCGCGAGCTCTCCGCGAGGATGGACAGGGCTGCCGACTACCGCGAGACCATGGATGCCCTTGACAGCTTCCTCACCGCGCATGAGAAATCCGCCTCACAGCACAAGACGGACACGGCGACCTACACCGCCGCCAAGGGCGGCATCAAGATGGGGGAGGACATGATCCTCGGCGCAAAGGCGGAGATCGCCAACATGCGGCGGGAGCTGAGCGACGCAAGCTCGAGACGCGCGTTCCTGCAGGGTATGATCAGCATGCTCCTGGCCTCGGAAAAGGACAGGTTTCCCTGGATCGACGCCCTGGCCCACCAGGCTGCCCAGTACGCGGTGGAGGCCGCGATGGACAGTGCGGAGCTCACAGTCGCCGCGACGGAGATTCGGGCCCTCGCCGCGACGGAGCCCACGCCCTCGAGCGTGGCGGCCTCGCTGATGGGCCCGCCGGAGCCCCCCGCCGCGCCGGTGCTGACGCCGTTCTCAGTCGGGGCGGACGCCTCCTGGGAGTCCATGCAGGCGGCGTATCAGTCGGCCATGGCGGAGTATCAGAACGCCGCCGCAGCCTACGCCCAGGCGAGCAACCAGTACGCGCAGCAGGCCCAGCTGTACTATGATCTCCAGGCGCGCGCCGCAATGGAGCGCGTAAACCTTGCCCAGAATTGCGCGGCGGGCGTCGTCACGGAGGAGGCCTATACGGCGGAATACGTCCTCGCGCACGACCGGTGGGAAAAGCAGTGCCGCGAGATCAGAGGCGCTGTGAGCTTTCTGCATTACGCCGCGGAGATACGCAGAATCAGCGCGGCCCTCGCATCCGTTGTGCGTCAGGCCAACGAGGCCACCGCTTTTCTGACCCCGGACGGCAGCGGCATGTTTCCGGGGCTCGAGGCGCTCACGATCCATGCGGCCTATGTGGCGGACGATCTCGAGCGCAGCGGTCAGGACCCGGCGGGCCTTCAAAACGCGGACTTCCTGCGCCTTGCGGACGAGGCGGGGGCGACGCTGGATCAGCTCAGCGGGGCGTACAATGTGATCGCCTCGAAAATCAGCGACCCCTCCGGCATGCTGATTGATTTGATGGATGAGCTGGAGATGACAGAGGAGCTGGTCAAGTATCTGGACTTCATGCTCGAACGCGCGGAAAAGCAGATGGAGGAGGCGCTTGCGGAGCTGTGGTATCAGCTCGGCGAGGAGGAGAAGAAGCAGCTCACGCTGGAGGCGGAGAAGCTCGCCCTTGACAAGGAGGCGGCGATACTCTCCAAGGACATCGTGGAGGCCGACGAGCTCAAGGAGCTTCGGAGCAGCCACAACAGCGCGCGCCAGCGCCTGCTGAACCTGCCAGGGGTGAAGGAGGCGGCGGAGAAGAGCGGCGATCTGGCCGGGAGCGCCGAGGACTATCTGCGTACATACGGGGAGGAGACCGGGCAAATCTTCAACCGAAAGCGCGCGATCAATCTGCTCGCCGTGGTCGGCGGGGCAATGGGCCTGCTCTCGCTCCCGGCATCCTATGAGCTGATAAGAAAGCGCTTCTTCCTGCTCGCACCGGTGCTGCTGTGCCTGGTCTGCGCGGCCGGGGCGGCGGGGCTTTGCGCCTGCCTCGGCTTCGATCAGCAGTACGCGGCCATGTTCACGTCGATCTTTGCCCTGCTCCATCTGCTGATCGTCCTGCCGAAAAGCAAACGCCCGGTCAGAGCGCCTCTGCATCTGAAATGAGGTTTAACAAAGCTGTAACAAAACCCTGCTTATCCCTGAAACAATTTTGCGGTAAGATAATCCTGCAAGCAGGGAAGAACTTCATAAGGTCCTTCTTAAACAGACAGACCGGTCAGGCGGTCTGTTTTGTTTTTAAAATAAATTTCAGGTCCCGGATTCCTGTGCCCGAGTCATTAAGATTTCTTAAGTTTACCATAATTCACATTTTCTTCATTGAACTATTCTTCCGCGTGGCGTACAATCCGGCGCGTAAGGAGTGATGCCCAATGAAAAAGCTTGTTCTGGTCCTTGCGGCCGTCCTGATATTGACCGCCTGCGGAAGGGAGAGCCCCGCGCCGCAGACCGTCAGCTTCTCGCTGGAAGCCAACCCCACCACGGGCTACAGCTGGCAGGTCTCCCAATCGGAGGAGCTGTTCAAAGTTGAGAGCAGCTATACACAGAAGCACGCCGATGGCATGGTCGGCGTGGGAGGGTTTGAGACCTTCACCCTCACGCCTCTCAAGGCGGGGGCGACGGAGCTGACCCTGACTTACGCCAGACCCTGGGAGAACGGGGAAAAGTCCGATCAGCTCGTCTACTGCTTCGAGGTCGACCAAAATCTCCAGGTGACCATGACCAACGGCTACAGCACGGCCGTCGACGAACCGATCCCGGTTCCGACGCCGACCATAACATAAGCAAAACCGGATTCCGACTTGAGGTATCGGAATCCGGTTTTGCTTATGGCGGAACGGGTAAGTCAACGCGCGGTCCCTTTCCGCTCGCGCTTATTGGCGTACATGACCTTGTCGGCGCGGCGGACCGTGTCGATCACATAGAGATCGACCTTCGGATTGTAGACCGCCGTACCCATCGCGACATGGATCTCCTCCCATTTGTTCGCCGCGGCGGCGCTGGTCTCGGCGGCCTCCTTACGGAAGCGGGCGACAAGCGCGTCCCGGTTTTTGAAGTCCTCGCCGCGGAGGATCACGGAGAACTCATCCCCGCCGATGCGGAAGACCGGGCTGTGCTGGAAGATACGGCAGATCAGGCGGCAGGCGGTTTTCAGATAGATGTTGCCCTTGTCGTGGCCGTACTCGTCGTTGATCGCCTTGAGCCCGTCGCAGTCGAACACGCCCAGCGCAAACTCCGGCGGAGCACCGGCGTCGATTTCCTCCTGCAGACCCTGCATCGCCGCGGAAAAGGCCCCCTGGTTCTTGACGGATGTCAGAGCGTCGACATAGACGCGCTTGCTGAGGTCGGTGATATGGTCCTTGATGTGATTTGCCAGGGCCCGGAAGCTGCGCGTGAGCCGTCCGACCTCGTCGTCCGCGTCGTAGTTGAGCGTGAAGTCGTAGTTGCCCCGGCTGGCCGCCTCCGCCGCCTCTGTGAGATCCTCAAGGGGCCTTGTGATGCGGCCGGTGTAGATCATGGTGAAGATGCTCATGGACAGCAGGACGAGCGCGGAGACGATCAGAATCTCCCGAATCAGCTCCTGCCATTCGCCCTCCGTCTCCGAGACGGGGACCGAGACGGTCAGGCGCATGCCGTTTGAAAGCGGCAGCCAGGCGGCCTGCTTCTCCACGCCCTCATAGGTATAGCGGACAAAGGTGCTCTCGCCCGCGAGACCCTCCGGAATCCCGGGCGTGGTCTCCTCCGTCAGCAGCGCTACGTCGATATGGGGATGGAAGTAGAGCCTGCCCTCCGAATCGTTCAGAAACGCGCAGCCGTTCCGGTAGAGGCGTATGCTCTCCACCTGCTTGGCCATGGTGGAATAGTCGATCTCAATGCCCACGACGCCGACAAACTGCCCCTTCCAGTAGATCGGGACGTTGTAGGAGATCACGCGCACGCCGAGGTTGTCGGTGATATAGGGCGGCAGCCAGATGGGCCGGCCGGTGTGCTTCGGAACCGTGAACCAGACCAGCTTTGTGGTGTCCAGCGTATCGTAGAGGGTGATGTCGGTCACCTCATGCTCGACAAAAGTCTCCCCGTCCAGGTTTGTGTACCAGAAGCCCTTGACGCTGTCGGAGACCTCGGGGTCGATGCGGTAGTAGTAGGTCAGCACGCCGTTGGTCTTGCAGGCCATGTCCTCAAAGAAAGTGCCGACGCGCTCAATGTGTGCGGCAAGGCGGGCGTCGTCCAGACCGTCCAGATCGGATTCCACAAAATCGGAGACCTTCTGAACCGATTTCCGGACGCTGTCGAAGTAGTAGTCCAGATTTCGCTCACCGGTTTCACACAGCAGCAGGAGAAGCTGATCAGACTCCTGGCGCCCGTTGCTGCGGATAAAGAGCACGCTCAGGACGGTGACGACGCTGAGAGCGATGACAATAACGCAGACGGTCATCAAGGTGATTCTTGTTCTCAATGAGTGCATAACGGCGGCCCCTTTCTTGTCAAAAATCGCAAGGATATTGCATCAGAGTCACTGCCCGTCCGGCCTGTCCTTGATAAACTTCTCTTCAAAGTCCGCGGCGTTGAGGGGACGGGAGAAGTAGTAGCCCTGCACCAGAGCGCAGCCGAGATCTTTCAGCAGCCTTATCTGCGCCTCGGTCTCAACGCCCTCGGCCACGACGGGGATCTTCAGATTCTTCGCGATGTCGAGGATCAGGGCGACAAGCTGGATGTCTTTTTCGCTGTGATCAATGTTGCGGATGAAGGCCCTGTCCATTTTCAGCACGTCGATCGGCATGGCGGAGAGCATGTTCAGAGAGGAGTAGCCGGTGCCGAAGTCGTCCATCTCCACCTCGTAGCCTTTATCGCGCAGCTTTTTCACGACCTGGATGAGATGGTCGGCGTTTTCGGTATAGGCCGACTCCGTGACCTCCAGCTTGAAGGCGCGGTGGTCCATCTTGAAGTAGGACAGAATGTCGTCCAGCGTGCTCTCCAGGTTCGGGTCGAAGACGTCGACCCGGGAGAGGTTGACGGAGACGGGGATGGTCACGCCGTACTGCTCGCGCCAGCGGACGATCTGCCGGGCGGCCTCCGTCCAGACGTATTTGTCGACGGCGTTGATCTGGCCGTTTTTCTCAAAGAGGGGGATAAAGTCGTCCGGCGAGATCATGCCGAGCTCGTGATGGCGCCAGCGGACCAGGGCTTCGGCGCTGACGAGCCTGGGCGGTTCGGCCTGAATGTCGTATTGGGGCTGGTAGTAAATCTCAAACTCATAGCAGTCGAGAGCCCGGCGCAGGTCGTTGAGCAGGCGCTGCTCAAAAATTTCGCGCTCGCGGACACTCTCGTCGAAGATGATGAGGCGGTCCTTGTAATGGCCCTTTGCCATGCTGCACGCGACGCGCGCCCGGTCGATGAGCTGCACCGGCTCAAGCTTTTCCTGCCAGGGCATGACGCCCATGCGCAGGCGGAGATTCGCGTTGGGGGCAAACTCGTCCAGGCACCTCTGCAGGCGGTCGAAGATCGCCCGGTAATCGCCCGCGGGGCGGCAGCAGATGTCGAAGCGGTCGGCCTCGAAGCGGCCCGCGATGCCTCCGTTTTCGTTTGAGACGGCCAGGATCTCGCTGCCGAGGACGCGCAGGACCTGGTCTCCAAAGTCGCGCCCGTTGAGGGCGTTGACGGAGTGAAACTGATCAATATTCAGCACGATGGCGTCCATCGGGGTCTCGGGGTGCTCGTGAAAGCGGCGGTTTGCGTACTGGAAAAAGAAGCTGCGGTTATACAGACCCGTCAGATCGTCGGTCTCGGTGGCGGAGATGAGGCCCTTTGCCAGTTTCACCGCGCGCATGTTCTGGATCAGCAGTGCGAGGATCACAATCACCACAAGCGCGATGACGGACATCACGGCGGCCAGATGTTCGGAGATAAAGTCGCGCAGGGAGAACTTCGCGTCCTCCGTAAGGTAGTAGGAGAAGGCCGCGTTGACCGCGGAGCGGGGGACCTGGCCGACGACCTTGGTGAGAATGGAGTAGAGCTCAGTCTGGCCCTTGCTGACGGCAAAGCTGTAGTCCATCTGCACGCCGGTGGCGATGGTGGTGAGCCGGTACTTTTCACACAGCCGGGAGACGTTGTTGTAGCGGTAGTTGCTGATCAGCACGCAGTCCGCAACTCCGTCCGCGACAGCCCGGAGGCAGTCCGCGGTGGTCGGATAATAGACCTTGCGCCAGTTGGAGAAATGCTCAAGCAGGAAGGCGTCGTAATTGGGGTTGCCCTCGTTGACAGCGACGATTACATGCTCCTTCCTGGCAAAGCTGCGCTGTCCGGAATGGGACACGATCGCGTAGATCTCCGTCTCTGCCAGCGGCGGAGTCAGGGCCACGCCCACATTCTCGGCGTCATAGCTGCTGAAATTGGCGGGGAAGACGAAGTCGACCTCGCCGTTTTTCATGGCCTGCAGGGCGGCGGCGGCGTTGGGGAAGGCGACGGGCTCGAAGTCCAGATGGGCGTTGGCTATGCAATCGGAGGCAAAGGCGAGATAATCCTTCATGACGCCGGTGAGCTCACCGCTGTTCTTGTCGGCGGCGCAGAAGGCGAGATAGTTGTCCTGGTAGCCCAGGCGCAGCGCCCCGTGCTTCGAGAGCCAGTCGATCTCCGCCGCGGTGAGGAAGGCGTTGGCCCCGGCGCGCTTGATGTATTTTTCGAAAAGCTGCTGGTTATAGTAGCGATTCTCGTCCTGAATGCGGGCCAGGGCGCCGTTGAGCTCGTCCAGAAGGTCGGGGCGGCTGCTGCTGACGACAAAATAGTATTCGGAGGAGCCGACCTTGCAGACCGGGACCGCGCGGCGGGGATTGACGAAGGCGTCCACCGTGACGTAGGCGTCGAGCTCACCGCTGGCGATCATGTTGAGGGATTCGTCCTCGGTGCAGGAAAGCTCAATGAGCTCGCATTCGACGCCGTTTCGCTCCGCCCAGTCGGCATAGAACTGAGCCTGGATGCTGTTCCGGTTCACGCCGACGCGCTTGCCGTTGAGGGTGGAGGCATCCCCGGGGACGATCTCCGTGTTGCCGGGGGCGGTGAAGACATAGTAGTCCTCGGTGCCCATGGGGAGGGAGGGGTAGAGCATGAGCCCGGCGCGCTCATCGGTATAGGACACGTCGCTCATCAGGTCGATCTCTCCGCGCTCGAGCATTTCGAGAAGCTCCGACCAGCTGCCGCTGATATATTCGTAGTTCCAGCCGGTGTAGGCAGAGAGCTTGACCTGATACTCGTAGGCGTAACCGGAGCGGCGGCCGGAGCTGTCCACGGTGTTGTAGGAGGAGTCGTACCAGCCGACACGGACGGTTTTGCCTGCCCCCAGGGCTCCGGCCGTGAGCGGGACAAGAAGAGCCGCGCAGAGCAGGAGGCACAGCAGGAGAGCCGGAGCGCGTTTAAGCTGAGTGGTCGCAGTCGCTTTCATGTTCATTACCTCACGCATAAATAAATGCTCAGTACGCCCCGGCAGAGGGACCGGGACAGGCGTTCGGACCTTCGGGCAAATGGCCCTGCGGAGGGCTGCCAGGCGGAGCTGACGAAGAAAAATCTAAGTTATTCTATTATATCACAGCTGCTGTCGGCAGACCAGATGGTAAGACATAAAAAGTAAAAAAACCGATGAATTTTTCACGGATAAGCGGAGGACCCCTTCGCGTACAATCCATGCAAAAATGGGAACTTCCGAGGAAGTTCCCATTTTTGCATGTCCTTTAGGTTCGCCCGGGCCGACGCGGTTTTTCCCGAAAAGCCGCATATCCGCCGGAAACTTATTATATAGTGCGCTAAATTACGTGAACTCGTCGTCGCCGAAGAGAAGCCGGTAGTAGTCGCAGTATTCGATCGTCCAGGAGAGATTGATCTTGTTTCTCACGTCGGCGTGGATGCGTTCCAGATAGTCTTTGTCGGTCTCCTGGCCCTCCGCCGGGGTGAAGACATCCCCGTGGGCGCTGTAGGTGCCTTTTTCGGTTACCCAGCTGCAGTCGTTCCAGAACACCAGACGCTCGGCGTCGGAGAGAACGTCATTTCCGGCGAGCAGGCGCGAGTCATAGTCCAGACCGAAGAGGTTGGAGAGCGTCGGGAGTATATCCAGACTCGACACGGGACCGCTGACCCGGATAGGCTCGTCCAGCTTTTCAAGCGCCCCGCACCAGATGATGGCGGCGTTGTGGTCCCGTTCCCAGGGTTGTTCGGGCTTATAGCCGAAGAGCTCCGTGATCCCGTCCACGCCGCTGCCCCATGCCGAACCGGGGCTGAGCCCGTAGGGGTAGTGGTCGGGCACCAGGGCGATCACGGTGTCGTCGGCGATTCCGGCCTCCTCCAGACTGCGGATCAGACTCTCCATGGCGTATTCCAGCTCGAGATTGCAGGCAATATAGGCGTTGACCGCGAAGGAGTGAGGCAGATTCTCGGCGACATCCCGGTTCTTCATGGCCATGTCGTTGGCCTCGGCACTGAAGGCGTAGGCAGGGTGTCCGCTGATGGTCATGTAATAGACGCTGAACGGCTGCTCGTCAATGTACTGTGGAAGTGTAAATTCGATCATTTCCTTGTCGCTGTGCGGAAATTCACCGGCGGTGAGCCCTTCCTCCAGACCGTTGCCCACGCCGATATAGCTGGAGTAGCCGAGGTTTTTGTGCGTCATGTCCCGGTCGTAGTAATCATAGCTCCCGTTGTGGTAGGCGTGGCTGGCATAGCCCAGACGCTGGAGCTGGTTGCCCATGGTGAAGTACAGGTTCTTGTCGTGCGAGAGCATCATCGTCAGCGGGTCGGTGGGCGCAAGTCCCGTCAGCCAGGAGTATTCGCCGGTGGAGGTGCTGCCGCCCCAGGCGGGCTGATAGAAGTCCTCAAAGACGATACCCTTGTTGGCCATGCGGTAGAGCGTGGGGGTGAGCTCCGGGTCGATCAGCTCCCTCGCGAAGGACTCCGCAGTGATCAGAATGAGATTCTTCTCCTTGAACATGCCGGTATAGCGGTTCTTTTCCGTGGGCGTCCGGCTCTGGATGTACCGGGAGAGCGAGACGGCCTGGTCGGGCTTCACGACGCGGCTGAAATCCAGATCCATGATATTCGGCCCGCTGGGTACCGGCGTCGGTTCGGGCGTCGGCTCAGGCGTCCCGGTCGGCGCGGGGGCTTCAGACACTGCAGGCGCCGCAGAGGGCGCGGGCGTCTCGCCCATCTCGGGAGCCTCCGTAGGAACGGGCACCTCGGTCAGCTCAGGCATCTCGGGAAGCGCAGGGGTCTCCGTCGGAATGGGCGACGCGGTGGGCGCGGGCGTCTCAGTCGGTTCAGGAGCCTCGGTCGGAACGGGCGTCACAGCGGGTGCGGGCGTCTCGGAAACAGGCTGGAAGCTGAAGCTCACTTCCCGCGGAAAGAGCTGATGCGAGAGCTCCTGGTGCAGGGCAGAGAATAGCCCGAAGTTGCGCACGGCATTGTCGTAGGTGTAGCGCTGCCGGTACTCCGTTCTGAGCTGAGCCGTGCAGTTGCTCAGCCCCCAGGCGCCCGCCGCGCTCAAAAGTGTCAGAACCAGCGCAAGAGGCAGTGCGGCCTTCAATGGCGCGGGGGCGGCAAAACGCCGTTTCGGCAGAAAGAGGGCGATGAGAAGGGGCACATGGTACAGCAGAATCACGCCGAGTCCGTTGAGCACGGCGGCCGCAACGCTGCCGCCGAAATCCTTCATGACGTTGCCGGTCTCGCGTGCAATCATCGTGGGACTCATAAACACGCCGTAGGAGTCATTCGTGAAATAGGCGATCAGGTACCAGACGGTGACGAGCTCGAGCAGGAGCAGGCAGACAAGACGCGTGCCGGACGGCTTGCGCGGCAGCGTGCAGAGCGCGGCAAAGCCGCAGGAAAACGCCAGGCTGCACAGCAGCGCGGCGGGAAGACCGTCATGGATCAGCGGAAGAGAGCTGCTGAGTCTCAGCAGCAGCTCGAGATAGAGCATGGACAAAAACAGGGTCAGCGCATGAGGAAGCAGGAAGGTAAGAAGCGATTCTTTACAGAGACGAGTGTTTATGCGCATAGGGACAATCTCCTCAATTCATAATGGTTTCAGCATTCAAATAAAGAATATCTGAACCAATGCTTAAAATCAAGCCTTAATTATTAAAAAGTAGGCATTTCAGCGGCAATGAAACAAGGGCGCATGAATAAAACTGATTTGATGTCGTTTTGCTCGTCCCTGGTGGGACAACCGCAAAACATGACAATATTGCTTCTGCTTCGGCGATTATTTAATCGCCGAAGCAATAAATACCGGACACACGGTGATCTGCGGGCGGCGGGCCTGCACGCCTCGGGCGCAGGCATGGAAACAGACACAAGATATGGAACGTAAATCAAGCCGCAGCGCAAGGACTTGTGCCGGAACATTTTTCGCAAAATCGCGCAGGAAAGAGTCAAATGATAACAAAAAGTTTCACTTGCATTTTCAGAAAGGCCCTCATATAATAAAACTGGAGTGGATGAAAGTGGGGCAAAATGGGTCAAAAAACCACTAAGGGAGGGCGCCGGACATGACAGGGGAATACCAGCATTCTCTTGACAGCAAGGGAAGGCTGTTCATACCCGCCAAGCTCAGGGATGAGTTGGGCGAGGTCTTTTTTATCACGATTTCCATGGACCGCTGTCTCTGCGCCTACAGCGGCGAGAGCTGGAAGGGTCTGACCGAACGGGTCGACGCCATGCCCTTTGTCAAGCAGCGCAAGATGCGGCCTCTCTTTGCCCACGCCGCAAAATGCGAGCTGGACGCCCAGGGCCGCATCCTGATCCCGCAGAACCTCCGGGACTACGCGGGCTTTACGAAGAACGTGACGGTCGTGGGCTGCAACAACCACGCCGAGCTCTGGGACAGCGAGGCCTGGCGCGCCGTCTTTGAACAGGAGACCACGCCGGAGAATATCGCGGCGGTGATGGAGGAGCTGGAATTTTGACGACGGATACGGATAAGCGGAGCGGGGCGCACATCTCCGTTTTGCTTCATGAGTGCATAGACAATCTGAACATCAGGCCGGACGGGATCTATCTCGACGGCACGCTCGGCATGGGCGGGCATTCCTTTGAGATCGCCTCCCGGCTCACCGAGGGGCGGCTCATCGGCATCGACCGGGACAGGACCGCCATCGAGAGGGCCGGAAGGCGTCTCGCGCCGTTCGGGGACAAAGTGACGCTGGTACACGGCAATTTCTCGGACGCCGCCGCCATCCTGGACAGCCTCGGCATCGAGGGCGTGGACGGGATGCTCTTCGCAGCTGGACGAGGCCGAGCGCGGCTTTTCCTATATGCTGGACGCCCCGCTGGACATGCGTATGGACGGCAGCGCCGCGCTGACCGCCGGGGAGATCGTCAACACCTGGAGCGAGGATCGGCTCAACCGCATCCTCTGGGATTACGGGGAGGAGCGCTGCGCCAGGCGCATCACGGCGGCCATCCTGAAACGCCGGGCCGAGAGACCCATCGAGACCACGCAGGAGCTGGTGGACGTGATCCGCGCCGCCATGCCCGCCGCCGCGCTGAGAGAGAAGCAGCACCCGGCCAAGCGCACGTTCCAGGCCATCCGCATCGCGGTCAATGACGAGCTGGGCGCGGTCGCCTCCATGATGGACTCGGCCCCGGACAAGCTCAACAAAGGCGGCAGGCTCTGCGTCATCAGCTTCCATTCCCTGGAGGACCGGATCGTCAAGTCCGGCATCCAGGCGCGGGAGCACGGCTGCACCTGTCCGCGCGAGGCCCCGATCTGCACCTGCGGCTTTGTGCAGACACTCAGATCCGTGACAAGAAAGCCCATCCTCCCCAGCGCGGAGGAACTGGAGCATAACCCGAGATCGAGAAGCGCCAAGCTCCGGGTGGCCGAGCGCGTATGAGAAGGGACATCAGCCTGAGCGCCCTGCTCTTTCGTGTCGTGTGCGTCGTGTTTTCGGCGGTATTGCTGGTCATGGCCCTGTTCGCCCAGATCCGTACCGTCCGTACAGAGACGAGGATCGGGGAGCTTGAAAAGGCCCTCGCCGACGCGGAGAATGAAAGAATATTGCTGCAGATCAAAACAGACAGCGCGCTGAGCCTGGAAGAGCTCGAGCGCCGCGCCGTGACGGAACTCGGCATGCGGCGTCCCGAGCCGGGACAGCTGCGCGTGATCGACTATTTGGGATAAAGAGTCGGCCTGCCGAATAAGCTGTGGATAAGCAGTTTCGTTCGGAGGCGTATATGACAAACCAAACGCAGAAAACGGCGTCTGTCTCACGGCAGATGCTGAGAAGGGGCGCGGTGCTTGCGGCGGTTTTCGGCGTGGGCGCCTTTGCCGTCTTACTGGCAAGGCTTTACAAGCTGCAGATCACGGACCATGCGTTTTACGAAAACCTGGCCATCTCCCAGCAGCTGCGCGAGGCCCCCGGCACGGCGGCGCGCGGGCGGATCTATGACCGCAACGGGAACGTCCTCGCGGTCAGCGCCACGGTGGACAACGTCTATCTGAGCCCCGCCGAGATCGAGGCCAACGGCGAGGACCGGGAATTGATCGCCCGGGGCCTTTCGGAAATCCTCGACCTCGACTATGACGAGCTCTACGAAAAGACCGGGCGCAAGGGGAGCTGGTACGTGACCGCGGCGCGCAAGATCGAAGCCGACAAGGCCGCCGAGATCCGAAAATTCAAGACCGAAAACCACATCAGCGGCGTCCGCTTAGAGCCCGACACCAGGCGCTATTACCCCAACGGCCGCCTCGCCTGCCATCTGCTGGGCTTTGTCGGCACCGACAACTACGGGCTCGAGGGCATCGAGGCCCGCTATGACGACGCCCTCTCCGGCACGGCGGGCAGGAGCCTGCGCGCCACCAACGCCTACGGGGGCGAGATGCTGCTGCGCCGCTATGAGGAGTACCGCCCCGGAGAAGACGGGCAGGACCTCTTTACCACCATCGACGCGAGCATACAGTACTATGTCGAAAAGCATCTGCGCCAGGCGGTGCTGGATTACGACGCGCTCAACGGAGCGGGGGCCATCGCCATGGACGTCAACACCGGGGCGATCCTCGCCATGGCGTCCCTGGGGGACTACGACCCGAATCACTTCCTCGCGGTGAGTCCCGAGGCGCAGATCGCCGTAGACGCCGCCGCGACGAAGGAGGAGGCCGCCGCGCTGTTAGCCGGGGCCCAGGCCAGACAGTGGCGCAACAAGGCCCTGTCCGACACCTATGAGCCGGGCTCCACCTTCAAGATCATCACCCTCGCCATGGCCCTCGAGGAGGGCAAGACCGGCCTCGGGGACAGCTTTTACTGCGGCGGCAGCACCACGGTGCCGGGGCGCACAAACCCCATCCGCTGCTGGAAGAGCGGCGGCCACGGCAGCCAGACCCTGACCCAGGCCGTGCAGCACTCCTGCAACGTCGCCTTCGTCAACATCGGCCAGCGCGTCGGGGCGGAGCGTTTTTACGACTACTGCGAGGCCTTCGGCTTTTTGAAGCTCTCGGACGACCCGGACGCAAACCTCACGGCCCGCACGGGCATCGACCTGTCGGGTGAGAGCGGGAGCATCTGGTGGAGCAGAAACACCTTTTGCTCGAAGAAAAACCTCTCGCAGCTCGCGGCGGCGTCCTTCGGCCAGACCTTTACCATCACGCCCCTCCAGCTTGTCACGGCGGTGAGCGCCTGCGTCAACGGCGGCAGACTCATGGAGCCCTATGTGGTGCAGCGCCTTGTCGAGCCCGACGGCAGCGTCAGCTTTGAGCATGAGCCGAAGCTCGTTCGCCGCGTCATCAGCGAATCGACCAGCCGCAAGGTGAGGGAGATCCTGGAGCAGGTGGTGGGCGATCCCAACGACGGCACCGGCCGCAACGCCGCCGTCCCCGGCTACCGCATCGGCGGCAAGACCGGCACCAGCGAAAAGGTCAGCCTTGAGGCCCGGACCGGGCAAAAGGAGTACATCGTCTCCTTTATCGGCGTGGCCCCGGCGGACGATCCGAAAATCGCCCTGCTGGTTTTTCTCGATACGCCCAGCGACAAGTCCGGCGTCTACGTCAGCGGCGGCCAGATGGCGGCCCCCGTGGTGGGGCGCATGCTGGCCGACATCCTGCCCTACCTCGGCGTAGAGCCGACAGGCGCCGATAACGGCGGCGCGGTCATGCCCGCCTGTACCGGCCTCGATCTGCCGCAGGCCGCGGAAAAGCTCAAAGACGCGGGGCTGCGCTGCAGAACCATAGGCGGCGGCAGCGCCGTCACCGATCAGCTCCCGGCCGCGGGCACGGTCCTCGCGGAGGGGACGGAGGTCATCCTGTACTTTGACGCGGAGATTTCACCCGATCTGGAGAGCCTGCCGGAGCTCACGGGCTTAAACTACGAGCAGGCGCGCGACACGCTCTCCTATTACGGGCTCTATCTCACCACGCGCAGCAGCGTCACCGATCCGGCACGGCAGACCGTCGGCGCGCAGAGCCTCCCGGCGGGCACCGAGCTCCGCCACGGCAGCGTGGTCGAGGTCACGCTGATCGACAGCGATGAAGAGCTGCTGGGAAGATATTGAGAGCCTTGCGCAGCGGATGTAAGATCACTAATTCTTGCAATTGCCTGTGCGGTTTCCGCTCACAGGCTTTACCCTGCGCCTTGCGCCCCCCATTCTTTCTTTTCGTCTTGCCGAAAAGAAAGAATGCGCCGCGCCCGGGATTCCGGGCCGCCGCTGCCGGCGGCAGAGGAAGGCGGCCCGGAATCTCTGCAGCCGCGCCATTGGCGGGCCGTCGCGAAGCAGGCCCGCCAATGGCATTGCGGCAAGGCGGGGTAAGAAAGAAAAGGGCGCTTCCAAGTGGTATACGGTCCTGCGCCACGCCGTCCGCGGAGGGCTTCGCTTACGCTCGCGCCGCTGCCTGGTCAGACAGGTAAGTTTTTTGCTGCGATGTGACAATAATTGTGTGAGATTGATTAACCCTTTGGAGGAACAGAGACATGAAGCTGTCAGAGCTTTTGAAGCATATCGAGGTGTTGGAGGCGACGGCCGATCCCGCGCTCGAGATCACGGGGATCAGCTACGACTCCCGCAAGACGAAGCCGGGCGAGCTCTTCGTCGCCGTCAAGGGCTTCGAGACCGACGGACACAAATACATCCCCAAGGCCGCGGCAAACGGCGCGGCGGCGGTCCTGTGCGAGGACGCGCCGACCGACGGGACGCCCTATGTAAAAATCCGCGACTGCCGCCTCGGCCTCGCCCTGGTCAGCCGCGAGTTCTACGGCAACCCGGCGGGGGAGATGAAGCTCATCGGCTTTACCGGCACCAGCGGCAAGACCAGCTCCACCCACATCATGAAGCATGTGCTGGAAACGATGGCGGGGGCGAAGGTCGGCCTCATCGGCACCAACGGCAACATGATCGGCGAGCGCGTCCTCCACACCGAGCACACCACGCCCGAGAGCCTGGAGCTGCATCAGCTCTTTCGCCGGATGAGGGACGAGGGCTGCACCCATGTGGTGATGGAGGTCTCCTCCCACTCCCTGACCCTTGAGCGTGTCGCGGGCATCGACTTTGACGTCGCGGTGTTCACCAATCTCTCGCAGGACCATCTGGATCTGCACGGGACGATGGAGGCCTACGCCGCCGCCAAGAAGAAGCTCTTCTCCCAGTGCGGGATCGGCTGCATCAACATCGACGACGAGCGCGGGGCGTACATGATGGAGGGCGCGGCCTGTCCCTTCCTGCGCTACACGGCCCGGGGCAGAGACGCCGAGCTTCTTGCCGAAGACGCGCGCTCCACGGCGGACGGAGTGAGCTTTACGGCCCGATACGGCGGGGAGAGCGCGCAGACGAAGCTCGCCATCCCCGGCCTCTTCTCGGTCTACAACGCCCTGAGCGTGCTGGCGGCCTGTCTCGCCCTCGGCATGAGCCTGAGTGACGCAGCCGCCGGGATCAGCAGTGCGGCCGGCGTCAAGGGGCGCATGGAGTCCGTGCCGACGGACGGGGACTACAGCGTCATTATCGACTACTCCCACAAGCCGGACGCGCTGGAAAAGGCCCTCAGGGCCCTGCGCCCGGTGACGCGCGGACGCCTCATCGTCCTCTTCGGCTGCGGCGGCGACCGCGACCGCCTGAAACGCCCCATCATGGGCAGAATCGCAGCCGAGAACGCGGATCTTGTGATCGTCACCAGCGACAATCCCCGAACCGAGGACCCCATGGACATTATAAACGAGATCCTTCCCGGGGTCGAAAGCGGGCATACGCCGTACAAAATGATCTGCGACAGAATCGACGCGATACGCTGGGCTATTGACAACGCCGCCCCCGGTGATGTAATATTGCTTGCCGGCAAAGGCCACGAGGATTACCAGGTCATCGGCCATGAGAAGCATCACATGGACGAGCGGGAGATCGTGGCGGGCTGGCTGAAAGAGAGAAAAGAGAGGCCTTGAGCCTCTGACAATACGGAGCAATATATGACGATTAAGCTGATAACCGCATTCGTGCTGGCGTTTCTGTTTGCAAGCGCTTTCGGAAAATACTATGTCCCCTGGCTCAGACAGCAGAAGGCCGGACAGCAGATCAAGAGCGAGGTGGAGTGGCACAGGCTCAAGGCGGGCACGCCCACCATGGGCGGCGCGATGTTCATTTTCGGGGCGATCCTCGTATGTCTCACGGTCGGGGCCGACGGGATGCTGCACGGCCGCTTCGAACATATCTTCGTCCTGCTTTTTGCCTGCGTCTTCGGCCTGATCGGCTTTCTGGACGACTGGGAAAAGCTCAAGAAAAAGGAGAACATGGGCCTGAGCTCCCGCAGCAAGTTCCTGCTGCAGCTGGCCGCGGCGCTGGTCTTCATCCTGCTCATGCGGCAGATCGGCTTTGTGCGCCCGCAGCTCTATGTGCCCTTCTTCCAGAAGACCCTCTACATGCCCGAGTGGCTGTATTTTGTCTTCGCCGCCTTCGTCATCGTCGGCACGGTCAACGCCGTCAACATCACCGACGGGGTAGACGGTCTTGCCAGCGGCACCTCACTGCCGGTGTTCCTGTTCTTCGTCGCGGTCTCCGTCGCCTGGGGCAGACGCTATCAGGAGCTCGGCATCTTCGCCTCGGCGATGGTCGGGGGCCTGTGCGGCTTTTTGATCTATAACTTCAACCCCGCCAAGTGCTTCATGGGCGACACGGGCTCGCTCTTTCTCGGCGGCGCGATCGCGGCCCTGGCCTTCGCCTACGACATGCCGCTGATCCTCATCACCCTGGGCCTCGTCTTCATCGTCGAAACCCTGTCCGATATTCTCCAGGTCGGCTATTTTAAGCTCACAAAGAAGCTGTATGGCCAGGGCAGGCGCATCTTTAAGATGGCGCCCTTCC
The DNA here is from genome assembly GCA_902785905.1 of Oscillospiraceae bacterium. Lineage (GTDB taxonomy): Bacteria > Bacillota > Clostridia > Oscillospirales > Oscillospiraceae > Limivicinus. Next base: position 19,655 of record CADAAM010000024.1, read on the forward strand.
ACCACCATCTGGAGATGGGCGGCTGGACGGGCAAAAAGTGGAAGGAAAAACAGCTCTTTTTCCTCTTCACAGGAATATCTCTCGCCATGGCGATCATATCCTTTATAGGGGTGTATCAGCGTTACCCCTATTAAGCGCCGTTTGAAAGGCCGGGGAGGTGGGAATTTGCGTTACGACAGCGCCCGCCTCGCCGGCCTTCCCGACGCTGAGACAAACGCGCGCAGGCCCGTGTTCGACGGGCCCTTCTTTGTGTTGAGCATGCTTCTGCTCCTCGCCGGAGTGCTCATGGTCTTATCCGCGAGCTACCCGCGCGCCTGGTACGATCCCGGCCACGTGACCGGGGGCAACGCCGCCTATTACTTTGTGCGCCAGCTCGTCTTCGCGCTGCTGGGCGTGGCGGCCATGCTGATCGCCTCGCGCGTCCCGATGGGGCTTTATCGCCGCTGGGCCTTTCCCTTCCTCGCGCTGACCCTGGTGCTGCTGATGCTGGTGCCGCTCGTCGGCGTGAAGGCCAACGGCTCTCGCCGCTGGCTCGGCGTCGGGGGCCTGACCCTGCAGCCGTCGGAGCTTGCCAAGCTCGCGGTGATCCTGTCCTTCTCGGCGCTGATCTGCCGCTATCGGGGAAAGATGCGTTCCATCCGTTACGGCATTCTGCCCTTCGCGGGCATTTTGGGCGCGATCATCGGCCTGCTGGTGCTCGAGCCGCACTTCTCCGCCTCGGTCATCATCCTCGCCATCGGGGCGGTGATGCTCTTTCTCGGCGGCGTCCGGCTGTTCTGGTTTGCCGGGGCCTTCGGGGCGGCGGGCGCGGGCATCGCGGTGCTGCTGACCTTCTTCCCCTACGCCTCGTCGCGCATCAACTCCTGGCGCGATCCCTTCTCCGACAGCTCCGACCAGGGCTACCAGATCGTCCAGTCCCTGTACACCATCGGCTCGGGCGGCCTGAGCGGGCTCGGCCTCGGCGGCAGCCGCCAGAAATTTCTGTATCTGCCCGAGGAGCACAACGACTTTATCTTCTCCATCGTCTGCGAGGAGCTGGGCTACATCGGCGCGGCGCTCATCCTCTGCCTCTTTGCCCTGCTGATCCTGCGGGGCTACTGGATCGCCTTCCACTGCCGGGACCGCTTCAGCTTCCTGGTCGTGGGCGGGGTGACGAGCCTGCTCGCCATCCAGGTCTTCCTGAACGTCGCCGTGGTGACGAATCTCGTCCCCTGCACCGGCATTTCGCTGCCCATGTTCAGCTACGGCGGCACGGCGCTGCTGATCCAGCTCTTCGAGCTCGGGATCGTGCTGAGCGCGTCCAGGGATATACCGGTACAGCACTCGCCTTGCGTGAGACGGCTCGTTTGGTCGAAGCGAGACCTCGCACAGCTCGGTTCAGGGTGTTTTTCAGGCGGCATAGCTGCCTGAAAAACGATTGGAAAGAAAGGCAGTTTGAATCGGCTATTTCGCAGACAGAAAGGAAACCGATATGAACTTTATCTTTACCTGCGGCGGAACCGCCGGGCACATCAACCCCGCCCTCGCGGTGGCCGGGAGACTCAGAGAGCTCATGCCTGACAGCCGCTTTCTCTTCATCGGCGTCAACGGCAAGATGGAGATGGAGCTTGTACCCCGCGCGGGCTATGAGATCCGCGGTCTCAGCATGACCTATATTGTGCGCGGCCACAGCCTGCACGCCCTTGCACAGAATCTGGAGACGCTGCGCAACGTCGCGCGCTCGACCCGGGAGGCCAAGCAGATCATCCGGGAGTTTAAGCCCGACGCCGTGATCGGCACGGGCGGCTATATCTGCTACCCGGTACTCACCGCGGCGCACGAGCTGCACATTCCGACCCTCATCCATGAGAGCAACGCCGTCCCCGGCCTCACGACGAAGCTCCTTTCCGAAAAGGTCAGCCGCGTCATGGTGGGCTTTGAGGAGAGCCGTCTGTACTACCGCCATCCCGAGCGCGTGACCGTGACCGGGACCCCGGTGCGCGGTGAGTTCGACCGTATTTCCAGGGAACAGGCGCGCGCGGAGCTCGGCATCCCCGAGGGCGGGAAGCTGGTGCTGTCCGTCTGGGGCTCCCTCGGTGCGGAACATATGAACAAGGTCATGGGGGAGCTGATGGAAAAGCTCAACGGCGCGCAGGGCTTCCGCCTCATCCACGCGGCGGGCAGGCTCTATTACCCGCGCCTGACCGAGAAACTGAAAGACAAGGACCTCGAGCACGCCGGGATCGAGATTCGCGAGTACATCCACGACATGCCCCGCCTCATGGCGGCGGCGGATCTGATCCTCTGCCGGGCCGGGGCCTCCACCATCTCCGAGCTGAGCTATATGGGCAAGCCCGTCGTCATGGTCCCGTCCCCGAACGTGACCAACAACCACCAGGAGAAAAACGCCCGCGTCCTCGAGCACGCAGGCGGCGCGGAGGTCATGCTCGAAGGCGAGTTTGACGCGGACTCCCTGCTCTCACGCGTGCAGGCGCTGTTAGCCGACACGCAGAAGCTCGAAGACATGGGGGAGGCCATGCGCTCCCTCGCCGTCCGCGACGCCTGCGACAGGATCGCGGACATCGTGCTGGAAAGCTGCAAAAAAGAGTGAAGAGTGGAGAGTGGAGAGTGGAGTTATGGTATCCCCTTCGGGGATGAATTAAATGTCGCGAAGCGACACCTTAACTTCACTCTTCACACTCCACACTCCGCACTCCGAACCGAACACAAGTTTTCTCCCCCGCATATGATGGACTGATTTCACATGCGGGGGGATTTTTTATGGACATCTGGCGCATCAGAGGCGGGAATCGGCTGAACGGCGCGTGCCGCGTGCAGGGCTCGAAAAATGCCTCCCTCCCCATTCTGGCGGCCGCGATCCTCTCACCGAAGGAGAGCACGCTTGCCAACGTGCCGCGCCTGCGGGACATCGACGCCGCGCTGCGTATCCTGAGATGCCTCGGCTGCGAGACAGACCAGCGGGGAAATGAGGTTTACATAAATGCGTCCGGCGTCACGCGCAGCGTCATCCCCCATGAGCTGATGCTGGAGATGCGCTCGTCGGTCATCTTCATGGGGGCCCTGCTTGCCCGCTGCGGCGAGGCGCGGCTGAGTCCGCCGGGCGGCTGCCAGCTCGGCAAAAGACCCATCGACCTGCATCTCAAAGCCCTGCGCCGGCTCGGGGCCGAGGTCGTGGAGCAGGGAGGCGAGATCGTATGCCGCGCCGACAATCTGCGCGGGACGGAGATCGTCCTGCCCTTCCCGAGCGTCGGGGCGACCGAGAACGTCATGCTCGCGGCGACGGCGGCGAAGGGGGAGACCGTGCTCCGCGGCGCTGCCCGCGAGCCGGAGATCGTCGCCCTGCAGGACTATCTGAACAAAACCGGCTGCCGGGTGCGCGGCGCGGGGAGCGGCACCATCTATATTGCGGAGCGCCGGAGCGCAGACGCCGTCAGGCACCGCGTCATCGCCGACCGCATCGTCGCCGCCACCATGGCCTGCGCCCTGGCCGCCGCCGGGGGAGAAATCGAGCTGCTTGATGTTTCGCCCCGGCATTTTTCTACCGTTCTCCACTTCCTAAAACAGGCGGGCTGTGATATAATGTGCCATAATCGCGGCGTGCGCCTGCGCTCGGACGGGAAGCTGCGCGCCGTGGGGGAGGTCCGTACCGAACCGTATCCCGGCTTTCCCACCGACGCCCAGCCCGTTCTGACGGCGGCGCTTTTGAAGGCAAAAGGGACGACGGTCGTGCGCGAGACTATCTTTGAAAACCGCTTCCGCCAGGTCCCGGAGCTGCGCCGCCTGGGCGCGGACATCCGCCTTGCCGGTCAGAGCGCGGAGATACGCGGGGTAGAGCGCCTGCATGGAGCGGTGCTGAACGCGACCGATCTGCGCGGCGGCGCTTCCATGATCGTGGCGGGACTCTCGGCGGAAGGGGAGACCCTGGTCCGCGACGAGGGCCACATCCGAAGAGGCTACGAAGGTCTCGATCGGAGACTCGCCGAGCTCGGGGCGGAGATACGACTTGAATGATTCTGAGAGGATTGAAAAATGGCTTTTAAGCTCAACGGAAGAAGAAAACGCTATGCCGACGAGGAGGGCTTCAGCCTCAGAGAGCTCACCGCCTCCGTCAGCGGGCCGATCATGTTTTTCCTCGTGATCGTCGCCGTCATCTTCGTGATGAGCGTTTTTTTCCGCGTCTCGGATATCCAGGTCCGGGGCAACTCACACTATACGGATGAGGAGATCATCCGCGCCATTGATATCGAAGAGGGCGACAACCTGTTCTTTTTCGACAGGTTTGCCGCCCTGAGCCGCGTTTTCGCAAAGCTGCCCTATATTGATGAGGTCACGGTCGAGCGCAGCCTGCCGAACAGGGTCATCATCACCGTCACCGAGAGCCGCGCCCTGGCCTATATCGTCCTGGGCGAGGAGAACTGGACCATCGACCACAGCTGCAAAATCCTCGGCAAGGCCAACGACGACGAGCTGACCGGCCTCATCCCCATTATCGGCATCTCCCCGGGCACCCTCATGATCGGCGAGCCGCTGGAGACCGACGACGGGGACGAGAGCATCGTCGACTATATCTCCGAGGTCCTCTATCAGCTCGAGGCCCGCGGCCTGTACACCAAGGTCGGGCGCGTGGACTTCTCCGACCCGGAGCATGTGGAGTTTACCCTGAACGACAAATATATCGTGCGCCTCGGCAACGCCTCCAACATCGAATACAAATTCGGCATGCTGATTTCCGCGCTTTCGCAATTATTGGAGGGAGATGTGGGAATAATCAATGTAAGCGACGGAAATACAGCGCATTTCAGCCCGGGCTGAGCAAAGGTTACAATAAACAAAAGATTTCGCGAAAATAAAAAAACTATTGACTCCTGAAGAGTTTTGTAATAAAATACCGATTGTAGACAGAAATGAAATGATTTGTAACCTATGCGTTAACAATAAATGGGAGGCAGTTTTATGGATTTCAAAGCCGATGTACCTGAAAATGTTGTCAATATTAAGGTGATTGGCATTGGCGGAGCCGGCAACAATGTGGTCAACCGCATGGTCAAGGCCGGTACGCAGGGCGTTGAGTTCATCGCCATCAATACAGACAAGCAGGCGCTGGCCGTGTCCAACGCGGATCAGAAGCTCCAGATCGGTGAGAAAATGACCAAGGGCCAGGGCGCGGGCTCCGATCCCGATATCGGCAAGCGCTCCGCGGAAGAGAGCCGCAACAATATCGCCAAGGTGATCGAGAACGCCGACATGGCCTTCATCACCTGCGGCATGGGCGGCGGCACCGGCACCGGCGCAGCCCCGATTGTGGCTGAGATCGCGCGCGACGCGGGTCTGCTGACCGTCGGCGTCGTGACCAAGCCCTTCAAGTTTGAAGGCAAGCGCCGCATGGATCAGGCCAACGCCGGCATCAAGGAGCTGCTCGGCCGGGTCGACTCCCTGCTCATCATCCCGAACGACAGGCTGAAATTCGCCACCGACCAGAAGGTCACTCTGGCCAACGCCTTTGAGATCGCGGACGACGTGCTGCTCCAGGCCGTCACCAGCATCTCTGACCTCATTAAGAACACCGGCTTCATCAACCTCGATTTCGCCGATGTGACCTGCATCATGAAGAACGCAGGCTTTGCCCACATGGGTGTGGGCCGTGCCGCAGGAAAGGGCAAGGCCGAGGAGGCCGCCCGCATGGCTGTCGCCAGCCCCCTCATGGAGACCTCCATCAACGGCGCGCGCGGCGTGCTTATCAACATCACCGGCTCCGCCGATATGGATCTCGAGGACGTCGAGACCGCGGCGAGTCTCGTGCAGGAGGCCGCCCACCCCGAGGCCAACATCATCTTCGGCGCGACCTTCGACGATACGCTCGAGGATGAGATCCGCGTCACCGTCATCGCCACCGGCTTTGAGGACGCCGTCCTGAACGCTGAGGCCGTCCCTGTTCCCGTCGCCTCCGTGCAGCAGAGCAACCCGGCCTTCACGCCGGTGCGCCCCGCCGCAGGGCGCGAGAGACCCCAGGGTCTCTTCACCGGCGCCGCCGAGAAGGCCGCCGCCGCTCAGCAGCCCGCACAGCCCGCCGCTCAGCCCGCTGCCGCCGCGCAGGCCAAGCCCGCCGCGGATGAGGATCCCTTCGACAGTATCTTTAAGATTTTCAATACCAAGTAAGCGGTTTCGATACCCTCCTTCCTCCTTATTCATCCCTCCCGGTGCAAGCGGGAGGGATGACCCTTTTAAAAGAAGCCATCAGACTGCAGACAAACCCTTGCAAACCAAGTCGGTCTTGTAAGGGGGATCTGTGAAGGGGGACGGGGGAGTCCCCCTTCACGTACAATCCATGCAAAAATGGGAACTTTTTCGGAAGTTCCCATTTTTGGCTCTCGAGCTGTCGACACTTTGTCGACAGCTCGAGTCATGGCTTCGCAAAGCGAAGCCATGACATGTTTTTATACTGGTCTCCCATAAAACGGCTTAAAGCCGTTTTATAGCGCCAAAGGCGCGTCGGAGACCTATGAGACGTGTTTTGTGCCCTTGGGCACAAAACTGGCAGCGCGCTTTGCGCGATGCCTTTTCGTTAAAACGAACTGTTTTAACGAAAAACAGTATTATCGATTTTTCATATACCTCGCCGCCTCGCCGGCGGTTTTGACCAGATAGCGCATCGCCTCCACGGGGTAGTCGCCGACGGCGGTCTCGCCGGTGAGCATGACGGAGCTTGCCCCGTCGAGGACGGCGTTGAAGACGTCGCTGACCTCCGCGCGGGTGGGGACGGCGGCGTGCTCCATGCTGGCGAGCATCTGCGTCACCACCATGAAGGCCCGGCCCTTTTCCCGGCATTTTGCGGCAATTTCCTTCTGGACACGCGGCAGCTCCCAGAGCGGCACGGCGTTGCCCAGATCGCCGCGGGCGATGACGATCTCGTCACACGCAGCGATCAGCTCGTCCAGATTCCGGACGCCCTCGCGGTTTTCGATCTTGGCGAAGAGGCGGATCTCCCGGCCGCACGTCCTGTCCAGCGCCGCGCGCACGGCCTCGAGGTCGGCGCGGTCGCGCACGAAGGGCTGCATCACGCCGGTCACGCCGTAGTCCTTTGCCATGGAGATATTGGCAAGGTCGGCCTCGGTCATCGTGGGAGGGCGCAGTCCGGCACCGGGGATCGCAAGACTCTTGCGCCCGGTGAGCGTGCCGCCGCGTATCACGTCGGCCCTGGCGGATGAACCGTCCGCCGCCGAGACCTCGAGAAGCAGTTTCCCGTCATCCAGCAGAAGCTGTGCGCCGGGGACGAGACAGGGGAGAGCGATCACCGGGATCGGGATGCCGCCCGCGCCCAGCGTCACGCTCTCGCCCTCGCGGAGCGGGAGGGGATGCGCAAGGGCCCCGATGCGAAGCTCGGGACCCTGCATGTCGATGAGAAGCCGCGCTTTCACGCCGCATTGAGCGGCGGCTTCGTGCAGGGCCTCTGTTTCCTTCGCCGCCTCGGGCAGCGTGATGTGGGAGAGATTCAGACGCATGCCGGTCATCCCGGCGTCCAGCATGGCGCGCAGCGTCGTGACGTCGGCGCAGCGCGGGCCGAGCGTCCCGTAAAAATCAAGCATATCCGACATCCTTAAAAAACCATTTGATTGCGCCCGTTGGCCTTGCCGCGGTAGAGCTTTCGGTCAGCGCTCTCGAGCAGATCCGCAAGAGGGGAGCGGTAGTCGTTCTCCTCCACGCCGGCAGTGATGGTGATGGAGAAACGGTGATCCTCATATTCAATCTGCATCTTCCGCACGGCAATAAGCAGATCCGTCATAATGCGGCTCGCGTCGTCGATATTCACGCCGGGAAAGAAGAAGCAGAACTCCTCACCGCCCCAGCGGCTGACAAAGTAGCCCTCCTTGGAGTGTTCCGTAAACAGCGCGGCAAGCTGCTGAAGTACATGATCCCCGCAGTTGTGGCCGTAGGTGTCGTTGACGCGCTTAAAGAAGTCGATGTCCGCGATGGCGACACAGTACATGGCCTCGGGATTGTCGCTGACATAGCGGGTCATCACGTCCATGAAGCCGCGGCGGTTGATGAGCTTGGTCAGCGGGTCGGTCTCAGCCTGAATCTGCAGCTGCTCATTGTGCAGCAGGAGCTGCCGGGCGGTTTCCTGCAGATTGCTGCTGTAGACAATGCAGCAGCAGGCCAGCATCAAAAACGCTGAGATCGTGTTGACCGTCTGCATTAAAAACAACGAAAAGCTGTCAACAGAGATGAGCGGGGCGTGGACGGAAGTGTACTGATAGAGAAAAATGCGCAGGGTCAGGATCATCAAAAAGTACACGATTTTAAAAGCCGGGGGCTCATACAGGCAGAAAAAGACCAGCACAACGAGGACAATCAGCGTATGCTGCCCGCCGATGCCCCAGCCGAAGCAGATGACGTACCAGCATGTCCAGGCGCAGATAATCAGGGAAATCAGCAGGAGGTTGAAGCGGGCGGTGAGCTGATTGACCTGGAATATTTTGAACAGCAAAACGCCGAAAATGACCAGAGGAATCCAGAAAAACTGCTTTGAAGACCAGAAAACGAGCAGAATAGACAGCAAAAAATAGACGCCGAGCATCCGATCCGCGAGGATTACAGACTGTCGGTAGTAAAACAATGTTTCTTTTGTGTTTTTCGGCACTATCTGCCGGAAAAAGTCAGAAAACAGTTTCATTTATCTCACCGCAACACGCAATACAATAAAATGAAAACCAACACACCCGCAAAAAAGACCGAATGTCCCGCTCATCATAATTGCTTATTACATAATACAAAATTCCGTATGATAAAACAATAGGTTTTTAAATTATTTTTAAAGAAAATCGGGACCCGCCGGACGGCGGGTCCCGAAAAAGGGTCCTTGTGTTTGAGATCAGAGCTGGGGGCCTGCGGCAACCAGGGCCTTGCCGGCTTCGTTGCTCTCGTACTTGACGAAGTTCTTGATGAAGCGCGCGGCCAGATCCTTGGCCTTGGCGTCCCACTCGGCGGGATCGGCGTAGGTGTCGCGGGGATCGAGGATGCCGGTGTCGACGCCGTTGAGAACGGTGGGAACCTCAAAATTGAAGTAGGGGATCTTCTTGGTGGGCACGGTCGATGATGCCGCGGGTGTCCTTGATGGAGATGCGCTTGCCGGTGCCGTTCCAGCCGGTGTTGACGAGGTAGGCCTTCGCGCCGCTCTTTTCCATCTTCTTGACCAGTTCCTCAGCGTACTTGGTGGGATGCAGCTCGAGGAAGGCCTGGCCGAAGCAGGCGGAGAAGGTGGGGGTGGGCTCGGTAATGCCGCGCTCGGTACCGGCGAGCTTGGCGGTGAAGCCGGACAGGAAGTAGTACTTGGTCTGCTCCGGGGTCAGGATGCTGACGGGAGGCAGAACGCCGAAGGCGTCGGCGGAGAGGAAGATGACGTTCTTGGCGTCGGGGCCGGAGGAAACCGGGCGGACGTTCTTGACGATCTTCTCGATATGCTCGATGGGGTAGGAGACGCGGGTGTTCTCGGTGACGGACTTGTCGGCGAAGTCGATCTTGCCCTCGGCGTCGACGGTGACGTTCTCCAGCAGAGCGTCGCGCTTGATGGCGTTGTAGATGTCGGGCTCGGAGTCCTTGTCGAGGTTGATGACCTTGGCGTAGCAGCCGCCCTCGAAGTTAAAGACGCCGTTGTCGTCCCAGCCGTGCTCGTCATCGCCGATGAGCAGACGCTTGGGGTCGGTGGAGAGGGTGGTCTTGCCGGTGCCGGACAGGCCGAAGAAGATGGCGGTGTTCTCGCCGTTCATATCGGTGTTGGCGGAGCAGTGCATCGCGGCGATGCCCTTGAGGGGCAGGTAGTAGTTCATCATGGAGAACATGCCCTTCTTCATCTCGCCGCCGTACCAGGTGTTGATGATGACCTGCTCACGGCTGGTGACGTTGAAGGCGACGACGGTCTCGGAGTTGAGGCCGAGCTCTTTGTAGTTCTCGCACTTGGCCTTGGAGGCGGTGTAGACGACGAAGTCGGGCTCGAAGTTTGCAAGCTCTTCCTCGGTGGGCTTGATGAACATGTTGCGCACGAAGTGGGCCTGCCAGGCGACCTCCATCACGAAGCGGATGGCCATGCGGGTGTCCTTGTTCGCGCCGCAGAAGGCGTCGACGACGTAGAGCTTCTTGTTGCAGAGCTCTTTCTTCGCCAGATCGAGAACCTGGGCCCAGACTTCCTCACTCATGGGGTGGTTGTCGTTCTTGTAGCCCTCGCTGGTCCACCACACGGTGTCCTTGGAGTTTTCGTCCATGACGATGTACTTGTCCTTGGGGGAGCGGCCGGTGTAGATGCCGGTCATGACGTTGACAGCGCCGAGCTCGGTCAGCGTGCCCTTGTCAAAGCCCTCAAGGGAGGGGTCCATTTCAGCCTCAAACAGTTCCTCATAGCCGGGGTTGCGGATGATCTCCGTTGCGCCGGTAATACCGTACTTGCTCAGATCAATCTGTGCCATATTGCATCAATCCTCTTTCTTATAATAAATAGGGGTCTCGCACGATGTGTTAAAAATACCACATCCGCGGGACTCCGTCAAGCGTCACAGTATACAAATCCGCCTGGGTGCATGGGCGTTTCCGGCGGAAAAACCGTGCTTCGTGCACAATCCGTTTGACGCAGCGGGCCGATGGTGATAGAGTACAAGGCAGCAAGGAAAGGGGGGCGGACGCGATGGAGCAGACAAACGCCAAATATTTCCGCATGACGACGGAGCCAATCCCGAAGCTGATCTGCACGCTCGCCGTGCCGACGATCGTGTCGATGCTGGTGACGGCGCTTTACAACATCGCGGACACCTTCTTCGTCGGCCGTCTCGGCACCGAGGCGACGGCCGGCGTCGGGCTGGTGTTTCCGATCATGGCGGTGATCCAGGCCTTCGGCTTCTTCTTCGGCCAGGGCTCGGGCAACTTCATCTCCCGCTCCCTCGGAGCGAGGCGGGCGGACGAGGCCGAGTATATGGCCTCCACGGGCGGGTTCTGCGCGCTGCTCTTCGGCGGGCTGCTGACGCTGTTCGGCCTGCTCTTTCGCGGGGCGGTGCTGTATGTCCTCGGCGCGCGGGAGGGTCTCGTCGCGCCGGGGACGGTGAGCTATGCCTCGGACTACCTGACCGTGATCCTCTGCGGCGCGCCGTTTATGTGCCTGTCGTGCGTACTGAATAACCAGCTGAGATTCCAGGGCAACGCCTTTTTCGCCATGATCGGCCTTGTGTCCGGGGCAGTGCTGAACGTGGCGCTGGACCCGGTGTTCATCTTCGGCTTCAGGCTCGAGGTGACGGGCGCGGCCCTCGCCACCGCGGTGAGCCAGAGTGTGAGCTGCGTGCTCCTGTACATCGGGACGCTGCGCAGCGACAGTCTCAAGCTGCGCGCCCGCAACTTCCGGCCCACGCCGTTTTACCTCAAAAACATCGCCGTCGGCGGCACGCCCTCGCTTTTCCGCCAGGGGCTTGCCAGCCTCGCGACGCTGTGCCTGAACGCGGCGGCGGGGGCGTCGGTGGCCGCCGGGCAGTCGGACGCGGCGATCGCGGCCTTCTCGGTGGTGAACAAGATCATGATGTTCGCCTTCTCGGCCCTTCTCGGCTTCGGACAGGCGTTCCAGCCGGTGTGCGGCTTCAACTGGGGCGCGGGGCGCTATGACCGGGTGCGCCGGGCGTACATGTTCTGTCTCAAGGTGGGCTTTGCGTTTCTGGCGGCGGCGTCCTGCCTGGGCTATCTCTTCGCGCCGCGCCTTGTGGCCCTGTTCCGGGACGACCCCGCGGTCATTGAGTTCGGCACGGTGGCCATGCGCTGCCAGTGCTGCACGTTTACGCTGATGGCGCTGGTGACGATCACCAACATGCTGTATCAGAACATCGGGCGCGTGGTCGGGGCGACGCTGCTCGCGGTGGCGCGGCAGGGACTGATGTTCATCCCGGCGGCGCTGATCCTGCCGCGGGTGATAAGCCCGCCGATCTGGGGCGTGTACCTCGCCCAGCCGACGGCGGACCTCTTCGCGTTTACGCTGGCGCTCATCCTCGCCCTGCGCATGTACAGGGAGCTGAAGAGAAGGGAAGAGGGAGTCCTGTCAAAGTCAAAAGAAAACTGTTGATTTTGTGGTAACGGCACCGTATAATACAACATATTGACACCATAAACCGTACCCGGCGGCACACCGTCCGGGGAGGAGGATATCCGTATGAAGAAATTTTTCGCCTGGCTCGGCGCTTTCCTGGTCTATCTGCTCGCGGTGGCGATGATCATCGGCGTGGCCGGCATGTTCGCCGGCTACTACCTCTCCAACAGCAAGGAGAATCTCCGCGGCGTGTATATCGGGGACGTCGACGTGAGCGGCATGACGCGGGAGGAGACCGAGAGCCTTCTGGAAAGCCGCGGCTGGAAAACCGCCGAGAGCACGCCTCTGGTCGTGACCACGCTCAGAGACCAGGGCTTTGAGGTCGACCCGATCCGCGCCGGGGCCGCCGTCCCGGTGGAGACGCTGGTGGAGGAGGCCTACGCCGTCGGCCATGACGCCGACATGATCTCCAACCTCATCACTGCCGTCGACGTCTTTATGAGCCCCGTCGACGTCAACCGAACCGAGCGGGAGATCGACACGAACTATATCGACGGCCTCATCGCCGACTGCATCGACCGCATTCAGAGCGGTCTCGGCGAGGACGGCTACACCGTGGACACCAAGGCATCCCAGCTGAAAATGGTCAAGGGCGGCAGCAGCCTCGACTTCAACCGCGAGGACTTCCGCAGCGCCGTCATCCAGGCGCTTAAGGAGGGGCGGAGCGAGCTGAGCTACACCCGCATCACCACCCAGCCCGTCGAGCCCGACTTCGAGGCCATCCATACCGAGCTCTGGAAGGAGCCCTCCGACGCCTGCTACTCCGACGACGGCCGCTTCAACGTGATCGACGAGGTCGTGGGCTGCGAGTTCGACGTGCGCGGGGCCAAACAGCTCTGGGAGCAGGCCCGGCCCGGCGACGAGGTGATCATCCCGCTGACCATCTCCCGCCCCAACGTCACCGGCGATACCCTCCGGGAGCTGCTGTTCCGCGATCTGCTGGGCGCGTGCCTGACCAAGTTCCCGAACTCCGGCGCAAACCGCCGCAGCAACCTCCAGCTCTGCGCGTCCAAGATCGACGAGTACATCGTCTACCCAGGCGAGACCTTCTCGTATAACGAGGTCGTCGGCCAGCGCACCGAGGAGGCCGGCTTCCTGCCCGCCCCCGCCTACGTTGACGGCGCGGAGAAAGACGAGATCGGCGGCGGCGCCTGCCAGATCTCCAGCACGCTCTACGCCGCCACCGCCTTCGCCTTCCTCGAGACCGTGGAGCGTTCCAGCCACATGTTCAAGGTCAGCTACATGCAGCGCGGCACCGACGCCACCGTCACCATCCCCGCCGAGGGCAAGGTCATCGACTTCAAGTTCCGCAACAACAAGCTCTTCCCGGTCAAGATCAAGACCTACTTCAACAACGACGAGAGCACCATCAGCGTCGAAATCTGGGGCACGCTCCAGCCCAACGACTACATGCCCGTCGAGTTTGACAATACCTCCGGCTGGGAGCACGACTATGATCGCGTTATCGAGCCCGCCTACCCCGACCGCCCGGGCTACAAGATCAAGTTCCAGGTCGAGATGTGGGGCTTTGAGGACGACTTCTCCACCGGCTACCGCACGCTGACGCATCGGCTCGTCATCGACCAGGACGGCAACACCGTGGACGATCAGATCCTCAACCCGCTGCTGCCCTCCGGCGGCCCGGCGCTGGATACGTACTATCAGCATCCATAGGGAGGAGCCATGTATAAAATCCGCTTCGCCAAAATCAGAGAGGGCGCGGTGATCCCCTCCAGACGGGAGGAGGACTCCGACTATGACCTCTACGCCTGCTTCGAGGAGGAGGAGTTCGTCATCCCGCCCTTCTCCACGCGCCTTGTGCCGACGGGGCTCATCAGCGCGTTCGACAAAAACCTCGGCGTCAGGTTCGAGGAGCGGGGGAGCAACACCAAGTGGTGCGGCATCATCCAGGCCGGGGTCATCGACAGCGGCTACCGGGGCGAGTGGGTCTGCGCCGTGTATAACGGCAACCCCGTCCCCGTGCATATCACGAAGGCGGCCGACGAGGTCAGACACCTCGGGGACCGGGTGCTGGTGCCGTACAAAAAGGCGATCTGCCAGTTCCATGTGAGAGAGATCCTGCCGACGGAAATCGAAGAGGCGAGTCCCGACGCGGTGCTCGCCGTCAGCTCCGAGAGGGGCGCGGGCAGGCTCGGCAGCAGCGGAAAATAACAAATCTGTCATCAAGGGCAAAGCGAAGGATCTTTCTTCGGAGTCTTGCTATAAAAGCTGAGGCCTTTATAATGATTATCGCATGGAGAAAACGATCGAATTTTCGATCGTTTTCTCCGCCAAACGACACGTTTGGCGGAGAATGATTCTTTGAATCATTCTCGCGATGCTCATTGCAATGAATATCTGGCGCCGCATCCATATTGCGGCGCTGAGCAGCAATGCTGCTCGGCGGAACGCCTTGCGGCGTTTCGCCATCAGATATTCATTATAGTATTTTTGACTGTGCGAAATCCTCGCCGCTCACGCGGCAACCGGATTTCACGCACATGGTAATCCCCATGAATCGGCTTTTGTTCATTGCGGCGAGGCTTGCCGCATGGGGATTTACCGCAGACTTCAGACTTGAAAGGTCCTTCGCTTCTTTGCGCCCCGGAATGACAGCAGGGGTAAAAATTACAAAAAACTTTCTCGCTCCGGGTCTTGCAGGCTGAAAAGGGCTGTGCTATAATTAACATAACGTGTCGAAATCGACAGTTATGAACATACCAGACTTCGTTACGGAGATTGATCGAGATGAAAAAAATGCAGAACAGGATCGTCCTTACGCTTGTGCTGACGCTCTGCATCGCCTGCGCACTGCCCGGACTGTACGCCAGCGCAGAGTCCGCCGGTACTTTCACCAAAGGCGTGGATGACATCTATTATGAATTTTACAGTGCAAACGGCCTGCCCATCACGGGCGTGGCTTTCCTGTCGGGCTCCCTGCCTCCCGGCGTCGCCATGTACTGGGATCAGGACAGAGCCTATATCACCGGCGTACCGCAGGAGGAGGGCTTTTATATCACGCTCTTCGCGGTGGCTACCTCCGAGGCCGTGGCCCAGGTCGAGCTGAGCATGAACGTCTCGGCCACCGCGCCCGCTCCGGCGCAGCAGACCGTGGTCCCCGGCGCGCAGATTCAGATCACCAAGAGCCCGACGGGCGAATATGTGGAGGTCGGCGGCACGGCCAAGTTTGTCGCGCGCGCCAACAACGCCGAGCGTCTCGTCTGGCGTATCGTCAGCAACGACACCACCAACACCGTCCAGGCCTCCGAGGCGGCCGACTACTTCCCTGGCCTGCAGGTGAGCGGTCTGGGCCAGGAGACCCTGATCCTCAGCAACATCCCCCGCAGCCTGGACGGCTGGCGCATTGAGGCCCAGTTCTGGAACGGCAACCGCCATGCCGAGTCCAACGGCGCCCTCGTCACCATCGTCGACGAGAACGGCCGCCCCATCGGCGCCGTGCCGACGGCCGCGCCCACGGCTTCGACCGAGCCGTTCTTCGCGCTGAACACCCCCTCGGTGGGCAGCCAGGACCTGCCCGTCAACAACGAGGCCAGGACCGCCAACATCGTCTATCAGCCCCAGAGCGCGGAGCTGCTGCCCGGGGAGGGCCACACCCTCACCGTGATGGCGACCTCGCCCAACAACGGAACTCTCAGCTACCAGTGGTACAGTGCCGCCACCGATAACCGCAGCGCGGCCCTGCCCATCGGCGGCGCGTCCGAGGCGACCTATACCGTCAACCAGACCGAGGGCACGGCCTATTACTGGGTCGCCGTCTGGAACACCAAGGACGGCTCCCGCAGCCAGGCGGTCTACTCCGACGCCGCCGAGGTCACCATCGTGACCCCCGGCACCCCCACCCCCGTACCGACGCCCATGCCCACCCCGGTGCCCACGCCCGCGCAGCGCATCGGCGGCGCGTCCAACATCAGCTTCCAGCTCATTCTCTTCGGCGCCATCGGCGTGCTCGCCCTCATCGCGCTCATCGGCGTGGTGATTTATCTGCGCGCCGACGCCAAACAGAAAGCCGCAGAGGAAGAGGAAGAGAGAAGAAATCAAAACTGACAGATGAATCACAGAGCGTTCCCCCCGTCTGGAACGCTCTGTTTTTCTGCCGACAGGGGCCGGCGGACGGCATGATCGGCGGAGAGGACAATATACTGTACAAAGGACAAATAACAGGAGGTCAGGCACGCATGAAAGAGGAATTCAAGCAGCTGCTGCTGGCGCACGGGCGGAGTGAGATGCCCAAAGTGCTGCTGGCCGCGGCGGAGTGCGCACCCTTCTCCAAGACCGGGGGCCTCGCCGATGTGGCGGGCGCGCTCCCGAAGGCGCTTCGGAAAATCGGCGTGGACGCCAGGGTCATCACCCCGTTCCACCGCTGTATCAAGGATGTGTACGAGGGCAAAGCGGAGCACCTCTTCGATTTTTATATCAGGCTCGGCTGGCGCAGGGCCTATGTTGGCATCGAGAGGCTTGTATACGACGGCGTCACCATCTATTTTGTGGACAACGAGGACTACTTCGGCGATAAAATCTACCGCGGCGGCCTGCCGGAGGGGGAGCAGTACTCCTTCTTCACCCGCGCCATCCTCGAGGCCCTGCCGAGTCTCGGCTTCGAGCCGGACGTCGTCCACTGCAACGACTGGCACACCGCCATGCTCCCCATGCTGGCCCATACGCAGTACCGCGGGCTGATGCAGGATAAGCTCAAGTATCTGCTCACCATTCACAACATCGCCTTCCAGGGCAGGTTCAGCTTCGACTTCGTGCAGGATATGTTCGGCGTCGACCCCTGCTACTACACGCCGGAGTTTATCGAGCTCAACGGACTTGCCGATTACCTCAAGGCCGGCTGCGTCTTTGCCGACCGCAT
Organism: Oscillospiraceae bacterium; assembly: GCA_902785905.1. GTDB lineage: Bacteria > Bacillota > Clostridia > Oscillospirales > Oscillospiraceae > Limivicinus. The sequence goes on from CADAAM010000024.1 coordinate 36,640, forward strand.
CAACACCGTCAGCCCCAGCTACGCCGCCGAGATCAAGACGCCATATTTCGGAGAGGGGATCGACGGCGTGCTCAACGCGAGGGCAGCGGTGCTCACCGGCATCCTCAACGGCATCGACCGGGACTTCTTTAATCCCGAGACAGACCCCGCCCTGCCCATCAATTACACCGCGGCGGACAGGACCGGCAAGGCCGTCTGCAAGCGCGTGCTGCAAAAGGGCATGGGCCTTGAGCAGCGCCCCGACGTGCCGATCTTCGCCATGGTCACCCGCATGACCGAGCAGAAGGGCTTCGACCTGGTGGCCTGCGTGCTCGACGATATCATGTGCCGGGAGGATATGCAGTTCATGCTCCTCGGCAACGGGGACGAGCGCTTCGAGAAATTCATGGCCGCCGCCGAAAAGCGCTATCCCGGCAAGCTCTGCGCCTACATCGGCTACAAGGAGGAGCTGTCCCACCTCGTCTACGCGGGCAGCGACTTCTTCCTCATGCCTTCGCGCTTCGAGCCCTGCGGTTTGAGCCAGCTGATCGCCATGCGCTACGGCTCCGTACCCATCGTGCGCGAGACCGGCGGCCTGCAGGATACGGTCACGCCCTACAACCGCTTCCCCGACGAGGGGGACGGCTTCTCCTTCATGAACTTCGACGCTTGGGAGATGCGCGACGCCATGCGCCTGGCCATGGCCTGCTACAGGGATCAGGAGATCATGGACGGCCTCATCGGGCGCGCCATGGGAAAGAATTTCGGCTATGAGAAACCGGCCGAGGAATATGCGAGACACTATATATGGATGCTGTAAACGATAAAACCTTTACCGTCTATTTCGGCGGGCGTTATTACGAGGACTGGTCAGAGGACTACACCCTGTCCATCCACTATGAAAACCGCCGCGCCGTCACGGCCAGGAAGGAAGACGGGCGCTGGGTCCCGGCAGGCGGAGATCCGCAGATCTGCGCGCTGCTGGTCTCGCCCTTCTGCCCCGAGCTCATGCAGAGCTACTTTCAGGCGGCGGCCGCGGTCTACGCCGCCATCCACGACTGCCTGTCGCGGGGCCTGAAGCTCGAACGCCTGAACGAGTGCTTTCAGTGCACGGGCATGCCCCTGGCCGCCCCGGAGCTCATGCGCCTTTTGATGGACGACTGCGGCATGCGCCTCGAGCAGGCCTACCGCATCACGGCCGCCTGCTGCGACGATTTGAGCTGCACCGGCGTACAGCCCCAGTACATCAAGGCCTATCAGCCCCGCACCGCCCATGTGGTCAGCATCCTGCGCCGCACGGTCGAGCGCACCCCCGCCCTCATCCACGACACCCGCCTCTTTGAGTACCGCAGCCGCTACGGCGCGGTCCGCGTGGGCCGGGATCTGCGCCTGGCCTTCCGCTGCCGGGGCGGTCAGATCACGCGCGCGGAGCTCGTGATCTGGGGCGACGATTTTGAGCACAGCTGGTCCATGGAGCGGGAGGAAAATGACTATTATGTAAACTTGACCATGGACGAGAAGCCGCAGGCCCTCTGGTACGCCTTCTATGTGGAGACCGAGAGCAGCGCCCACTGGCTCTGCCCGGACGAGACGGGCTATCTCGGCAGACTCTGTCCGCGGCGGGAGAGCGGTTTCCGCCTGACGGTCTACGCGCCGGACTTCCAGACCCCGGCCTGGTTTCGCCGCAGCGTGATGTATCAGATTTTCCCCGACCGCTTCGCCTTTTCCGACGACGGCACGGCGGAGAAGGGCATCGCCTACCACGAGAGTCTGGGCCAGATCCCGGAGCTGCACAAGAGCATCGACGAGCCGGTGCGCCATCTGCCGCGCAGCTTTGAGCAGAACTACAGCCCGGATGACTTCTACGGCGGCACGCTCCGGGGCATCGAGCAGAAGCTGCCCTATTTAAAAGAGCTGGGCGTGAGCTGTCTGTACTTAAATCCCATCGTGGAGGCGCGCTCCAACCACCGCTACGACACCTCGGACTACACAAGGCCGGACCCCATCCTCGGCACCACGGAGGATTTCGAGCGCCTGTGCGAGAGCGCGAAGGAGCAGGGCATCCGCATCATCCTTGACGGCGTGTACTCCCACACCGGCTGCGACAGCATCTACTTTGACCGCTACGGCAACTACGGCGGCGAGGGCGCGTGCAGCGGACCGGAATCGCCCTATTATTCCTGGTACGACTTCCAGCGCTTCCCAGACGAATACCGCTGCTGGTGGGGCTTCGCGGACCTGCCGGAGGTCAACGAGCATGACCCGCGCTGGCAGCGTTACATCATCACCGGCGAGGACAGCATCATGAAGCTCTGGCTGGGGCGCGGGGCCTCCGGCTGGCGTCTCGACGTGGCGGACGAGCTGCCGGACGACGTGCTCGCCCTCATGCGAAAGCACGTCAAGAAGGCCGACCCCGACGCCGCCATCATCGGCGAGGTCTGGGAGGACGCGGTCATCAAGGAGAGCTACGGCTCGAGACGGCAGTACGCCCTCGGCACGGCTCTGGACTCCGCAATGAACTACCCCCTGCGCACGGCGGTGATGGAGTTTGCCCACAACGACTGCAGCGCTTATAATCTGCGGGACTTCCTGATCGGCCAGCAGATGAACTACCCCTGGCCCTTCTACTACGCGCTGATGAACCTGCTGGGCTCCCATGACGTGCCGCGGCTCAAGACCGTGCTGGCCTGCCCCTATAATCTGCGCAGCATGAGCCGGGAGGATCAGCTCGCCGTCCGCTTCGAGCGGGAGGCGCTGGAGCGGGCCGAAAAGCTCGAGAAAATGTGCGCTGCGCTGCAGTTTGCCATCCCCGGCGTGCCCAGCATCTACTACGGGGACGAGCAGGGCATGGAGGGCGTCGGCGACCCCTTCAACCGCGGGCCCTTCAAGGAGGGCAGCCGCGAGCTGCACGACTGCTATGCCCGCCTCTCCGCGCTGCGAAACAGCGCCCCGGCGCTCTCCACCGGCAGGGCGCAGTTCTTCGCCGAAAACAGCGACGTGCTGCTGGTCCTGCGCTATATCACGGACGGCAAAGACATCTTTGACGAGGAGAGCGAAAACGGCGTGTATCTCTGCGTCGTCAACCGCAGTGAGACGGAGAAAAGCTACAGCGCGGACTGCTCGGCGGCCGGTCTCGGCGTGGTCACGGGCGTTGCGGCCCCGGTTTCGGGAGAGATCATCCGGCTGAAATAGAGATTATCTGTGAAACAAACAGGGGAGGCATGCCTCCCCTGTTTGTATAAATGCACAAAATATTGAAAACCCCCGGGCTTTCTGTGAGAAAAAACTTGAAATAACGCCACCGATTGTATATAATTCCCGCTGTACATACAAGATGTGCCAAGCATAGCGGGAGACAGGAGATAAAGACTATGAAATGTCCGTTTTGCGGTTATACCGAGAGCAAGGTCATCGACTCACGCCCCGCGGAGGAGAGCACCACGATCCGCCGCCGGAGAGAGTGTCTGGCCTGTCAGAAGCGCTTTACCACCTATGAGATCATCGAGCGGCTGCCTCTCGTCGTCATCAAGCGCGACGGAAGCCGCCAGTCCTTCGACAAGGTCAAGCTCATCAACGGCATGGTGCGCGCCTGCGAAAAGCGCCCCGTCTCTCTGGCCACGCTGGAGGGCATTGCCGACGATATCGAACAGGAGCTGCTGAGCAACCTTGAGCGCGAGATCAGAACCGTCGACATCGGCGAGATGGTCATGGCCCGCCTCAAGGACGTGGACGAGGTGGCCTATGTCCGCTTCGCCTCCGTCTACCGCAGCTTCAAGGACATCAACACCTTCATGGAGGAGCTGACCAAGCTCCTGACGGAGAAGCCCTGAGGCAGCATTGCACAATCCGCCATCGGCGCCTCCCGGAAAAATGGTGCCCTGTTTTTGTCAGTTTTTCCTGCAATACACAATCCGACTCGCCGAATAATGCGGTGATGCCTTAAAACACGCTCTGGAAGCTCACATGCTGCATGTCGCGCACGCAGTTCAGGCGAAAGCGGAGCTTGGCGAAGGCGGCGGGCATGGAGCGCGTCTCACCCTCGCGCAGACACTGGACGGCCTCAAAGAAGAGCTGCGAGGCGTCGTCCAGCTCCGGATGGGAGAGAAAGACGCGCGTGACGTGCCGGGCCGAGAGCCAGAGGCGCGTCGCCGCCTTGAGCTCGTCCTC
>CADAAM010000025.1 GCA_902785905.1 Oscillospiraceae bacterium
GCAAGAATGGCTTGCAACACCCGCCTTTAGGCGGCGCATGTATTCAGCCCTTATAGGGCTATTTGCAAACCACCACTTGAAGTGGTGGTTGCTGACTTTGAGAGCAGAGCAGGGAAGCACACGCCCGGATCAAGGCACGGTGCCTGGATTGGATCGGGACTGTTCATGCCGCCAAGCTCCTGCCAGACGGCATAGTTTGCAAGCAACTGCGCCAGCAGACCGGACAGATAAACAAGGGCGGCGAGGCAGGGAATAGCGATCAGAGTTAAGAGTAATGGTTTCTTCTTATCCATCGAGCAGACTCCTTGCTTTTACCTCAAGCCCCTGTTCGATCCGGTCAATGGGTATATCCCAGTATTCAACAGAAGCCGGAAGGCAGCTTTGCAGAAAGCTGATCTGCTCGGGATACGCGATGACTTTGCAATGCAGCTTCGTATTCCGTATGGCATCATGAAAGCGAATCAGTCTGGCAATGTCTCCGTCAAGAAATGAGAATAGATAGGTGTTATCCTCAATGGCGTCATATTCAAACGCACCCTTGTTATCTGATCGTGTATCCTCATCAAAGAGCAAATCCAGGATCTGTTCTTTCCAGTCCGGGAGCCGCATGATTGCAAGCTGTCTTACGCCGAAATCCTGCAACGGAACAAAGCAGACATGAGGATAAATGCTGTCGAACCTCTGCGGTTTCCCTTTCCAGGTGTCTTTACAGCGTATCGTGTCAAGCGCAACCGAGTAATCCTGCCCGAGAAGAACGGCGGTGTCTAACTGAGAGCATCCGGAATTGTTTCGGGCAATCTGAATCAGATCCTGCCTTGCCTTGAATTCGCCCTCACCATTCCAGCGCATGACGGCATTTCGGGTATTATAGACGGCCATGCAGCTTGCGGGTGTAAACAGAGCGCCTGTATAGCGGGCATATTTTGTTTTGTTCACTGATTCAGGCTCGATTTGCTTGACATCACTTGCCAGAAGCGCCATCGGGCGATCTATGATCAGCGCCCGACGCTGCATCTGAAGAGCCGGAAGCATCCAGGGCCTGCACTCAATGCCTGCCCGGAGGAGCATTACAGCCGTCTCGGCCACCCGATAAGAGCGCTCATGATGCGTTTTGCTGCTTGACATGCCTGAGCGGGTGAATCTGGATTCGTAGTATTCCCGTGTCCCGATCCAGTCGAGCAGGGGAAGGGCGAATCTTGACAGGCGAATGGTCGTACAGGGTGACTTGCCTGAGAGGTTGATCACCTTCACGCACATCTTTTCACCGGTCGCAGAGTTCCGGATCACCTGAGGCTGTGTCAGCTTCTGAACCAGCCTGCCGAGCTCCTGCCTGTCTCCGAGAAGTTGCAGCGAAGTCGTCGGATACTCGCCCACAAGAGAGAGGACGGTCACGAGACGGAAGAGATGACTGCCGGGAGAAAAGTACATCATTGCGTATCCTCTTGTATAAAGAAAAATCGGTCAATGGTTTCTCCTCTTGACCGAAAAAGTGAAGTGCCAGAGCGGCCCAATAGCCTGATTTACAGACAAAAACCACCGCTAAAAACAGGTACAGAAAATGAAGAAAATTCGGCATGGTTTTTTGCACCTGTTTTCAGATGGTCTGCCACGTGTTTTTCATAACTTTTTGCTCCTGTTCGAGCCAGAGAGGAAAGTCCCGCCGGGGCACGACGAAGACCTCTGTGAAGTCCTCATCGTCGGCTGCGCTGCAGTAGTAGTGAGAGCATACTGCCGGGCCGTCATCGGTCAGAACAAAGAGGGCAATGGCATCGGCCACTGAGTTGACCTCAATGTTATCATGATCACGCTTCCGGCGCTCCGGCCGCTTTCGGTCATATACATGGCGGAAGATGAGGACGGCGTCCACGTAATGAAGCGGTTCATGGTCGGCAAAATATCTCTGAAGCGCCGGGTAAAGGTATGCGCAGATATAGCTGCGCGACTCCATCTCCTTCTTCGGGAGTAGAGTAGGGAGATTTACATAAAACCAATTTTCTTTTGTTATGGAAATCTTAACGGGAACTGTGCTGCATACTACATCCTCAACATCCTGATAAGCGCTGGGCTTGCCGGTGTAGACAGGAAGCTTGCGGGTCAAAAGTGTGGTCTGTTCCGCATACCTGGCCAGACGCAGCGATACGGAATAGGCTTCCTCCAGATAGTTTTGATCGAGGAGCTGCCGGATCAGGCGCGTTTCGGCATTGAGACGATTAATTTTCTGCTCAATCGAGGACAGCACATCAATAAAGGAGTTGGTTGGCAGCATCTTGAAGTATCTCCTCTGAATAAAAAAGTACATTTGGCTCATCGGCCCCCCGAAATTCGACTGTTGCGAAGAGACAGGGGGCCTTCGGAAGCCGCAATTCAGCAGCCATGGATATGCGGGGAAGGACAATGACGTATTTCAGATCCTCCTGCGGCTGAAGCAGTCGAAGAAGATTCTTCTCACCCTCGTACAGTACGACGATCTCATATCCCATGTTTTCTTTCAAAAAGAAGAGCTGAGACGGGTAAACCGCCGGATAATGGGCCATAGGCTCCACATAGTCTATGAATTGCAGCAGCACCCAGACCGCCAGGACAATGCGCTGGTCAGGCTTTGCCAGCGGGTCAAGAGCGCAGTAATAACCGTCGCCAATGTCCGCAATCCGCATGTCTCGCTTGAGGTTATCCAGAATCTTTTCCGCAGTCCTTGGCGGCTTGCGCAGCATCCTGAGAAGCTGTGTCTTAGGCAGGGCACCATATTGAGAGAGCCATTTGATAACATGGGATTCATCTTCAAGCAGCAGATGATCACCCCCTTTGAAAGGCTTATGTACATACAACATTACATTAATGTACATAGAACAATACATAAAGTTTACATAATGTAGATTGAGGCTGATTACACAGATTTAGCATCTTGTCGGTCACGGAGTATCGCTTCCAGCTCAGCCCGGTCTGTCGTGATCATCTCCTGCTCCTCCTTGGAGGCCTTGATGACCACAGGGACCTTGTTATTGTTGGAGCAGATCAGTGCCTCGCCTCGTTCAAACTGGGTGATTGATCGAAGCTCGGTTTTTGTGAGCTTCAAAACCTCCTGCACCGTCTTGGCTTCATCCGGTTCCAGATTCAGAATGATCTTGTTCTTGGAGTTGTTGATGATTGCCCTGCCGTACTTGCCGTCCTCCAGACCGAAAAAGTCCGAAAGGTCCTGTGTTGCGGAGATGGCAGCGCCGCCGAAGCCGCGGATCGTTTTGAAGATCGTCAGGCAGAACTCCGCCGCCATGCGGTTGGAGTTTGCGCCGATAAGCTGCCAGATCTCGTCGATCATGATTGCTTTCTTCTTGGTGCGGTCCGCTTTTACCGTGTCCCAAACATAGTCGAGCGCGATGAACATGCCGACCGGCAGAAGCTTGCCCTTCAATTCTGAGAGATCCAGCACTATGTACTTGTTCGTCAAGTCTACGTTGGTCTGCTGATTGAAGCTCTGGGCGGAGCCGGTCACAAAGCGGCTGATGATCACCGCAAGCCGCTGGGTCATGGGATTTGTCAGCAGCTCCTCATGCAGGTCGCCGATCGTCGGCATGGTCTTGAGCCGGGGAGGGAAGCTGCCCTTGCTGAGATAGAGAGAGTCGTTTTCGTGGGTGATGCCGAACTTGGCATAGGTGCGGATCAGCGCTTCATCGAGCAACTGCTCCTCTTCATTGTTCATGTCTGGGATCAGCAGGGAGAAGAAGATCATCAGCTGCTGGATCTTGCGGGCCAGCATCGAGTCCAGCTCACTGTAATCCAGCTCGTCGATGAGCTCCATCTCCGGGGAGATGGTCTGCCGGATCTCCATGATGTTGATGCAGTGCGGGGAGCCGGGCGCGATTCGGATAAACTCGCCGCCTACCTGACGGCAGGCACGGCGAAACTCATGGCCCTTGATCGGCGCCACAATAAAGCACTGTATCCCACGCATCCTCATTCGTAATGCCAGAAGCTGCATGGTAAAGGTCTTTCCGGCACCGGAGGTCCCGAGAATGTTGAGATTCGCGTTCTTGTTCTTCTTCGTATTGAAAAGATCCACGATGCAGAGAGAATTGTTGTGCCGGTTGATGCCCAGAAGGACACCCGCATCGTCAGACATCTCAAAGCTCGTGAACATGTAGGAGGAAGCCGCGCCGCTGGTCAGGACGTTGCGGCGGGACTTGCGGTCAAGCTTCGGGTCGAGCTTCAGAAAGGGCATGACCGAGGAAAAAGCCGCCTCCTGCTGGAAGCGGCAGTCACTCACATACATATCCATAGACTTGAGCATATCCACCATCTGCTGCTTTCTCCACATGAGCTCGTCGAGACTTTTGGCGGACACAGTCACGAAAACGGAGAGGTAAAACAGATCCTCGTTGTAGTTTGCGATGCCCTGCTTGATGTAGTAGCCCGCCTGGATAGAGTTCGTCAGCTCCTCGTAGTCTGTGCTGGTATCCTGCATACTCTTGAGCTTGGTGCGGTTGAGACGGATTCGTTGGGCAACCTTGTCGATGGTCTTGCTGCGGTTTTCCCGGTGCAGGTGTACGTCAATGTCGATCCCGTCCCCGGCGTTGATGAGTGTGGACATCCATCCGGCCCTCACACGGGAGGGGTAGCCGTTGCCGCGTATGTAAAGAAAGCAGTAATAGAGCCCGTCCATAATGATGTAGTTGTTATGGGTGAAGTCCACGCCGCGTGGGGAGATGAAGTGGTTTATCCGGATCTTGGGGACGGCATCGACCCCAATGACCAGGTTTCTCGCCGCCATGCTGTCCACGACAACGCGGTTGACTCTGGATTCAAAGGGCTCTTCCACACAGGAACGGCGGTTGAAGAACATGTACAGGATCTCCGCTGTAGCCTGGTCAGGGTCTTTGTGCTGTACGATGGTGTTGCCGCACTGCATGAAATAGGCGCGGGCATTTTGCTCCACCGTCTGAATCGTGCTGTAGACCAGCCCAAAGTCCTCACTGTCGCCCCGCCGCTGCTCCTCATACTGATAAATAAGGAAAAAACGCCGGGTCAGGGCTTCACGGTTGCCCACATCTCTTACAAAGCGGATATAGCCTTCGGCCTGACGGCGGCATTCCTCGTTGGTTTCGCCCTCCAGATCCTGACGCAGCAGCCGGACATGCCGATCGGAGTCGGCTTTCCGTGTGATGCTCTTGAACTGCAGGTGCTGGGGAGAAATCTTCAGCCAGGAGGCAAAGGAGGAGATGATATTGAACTGCTCCTCCTCCGAGCGCAGCATGAAGTTGATGGGCTCGATCTCCAGGATCTTGATATAGCGATTGTCCGTTGTCTCAATGATCCCGTGATGGATGCTTCTGACCGGGATGAAATCCTGGACGAATTCAAGCAGCTCTGTGCTGCTTTTTTGCTTTTTTCTTTTTGTGTTTCTTGAGGCGTTTCGGGTCATAGTGATAGCCGATCCTCCTGAAATGTAGTCTTCGCCGATTCACAAAGAATCGGATGATATGGCCGAGATACTGAAGCAGAGAGTCCCCGTCGATGCCCATCAGGGAGATGACAGCCAGGGGAATGAGCGTCAGCACCATGAGCACAATGTGCATCATGGCCGGCATGGACAGCCAGAACAGCTCCGGATAGCCCACAAGAGCGAGCAGGAACACGGTTTCCAGCGTGTTTCGCGTTTCCAGCATCCCGCCGAAGAGCTTGCCGGAGTCCGTGTAGTTTGCGGGAATGGCGAAGACATTATTAAATTCGTTGTTGTCTATATGCTTACCACCCCATCCTGTAGATGTATGCGGTTGTGTTGTAAGTGCCGAGGCGCAGGGCCTCCTGATGGTCGGGCACAAAGATGTCCACACGGTGGATGTTTTCTTCGATCCCGCTGCCGCCGCGGTCTTCAACGGTATACATGACGCCGTTGATCATGATCTGCGTACCGAAGGGATAATAGCTGGACATGGCCACCATGCCGCGCTGGGCATATTTGCCGCTGGCTGTGATGCCGTCGGAGTTCTCTCCGCAGCACTTGGGGCAGGGACAATAGTGGGTTACAATGACGGTGAGCTCAGAAAGCGGCTCGCCCCAGACATCCCCGCCGGATACCGGCGCGTCATAGTCCACAATGGTGAGCCTTCTGAAAACCAGAGAGCCTTCATAGTCCGGCGTGTTGAAGACAACGCCGCTGCCGGCTGTGCAGTGGACCCAGGCCCTGTTCCCGCCGACGTCATAACCGGCAAAGATCAGGACATGCTCCCATCCTTCATCTCCCGCAAGGAAAGCGAGATCGCCGGGCAGAAGCTCGGAGGCGTCGATTTCCTCCGTGTTGGGATACTGACCGGAGGTGCCGGCACCGATCTCCACGCCCACGGCGGTGTTGTAGACCCAGGAGGTAAAGCCGCTGCAGTCAAGTCCGTAGGGTCGGATCGTGCCGGTGCTGGAGGAACCAGCAGAGGTGACGAGCCGCGGCGTGTTCCAGGCGTCGTTCCAGCCGGGAGCGGATTTGCCGCCCCAGAAATAAGGTACCTTGCCCACAAGGGAGAGTGCGGTCGAGATGATGTGTTTCCGCGCGGGGCTGCAATCCTGGGCGTTGACAAAGGCAATCAGCTCCTCATCCGTAAGGGGGACAGCCTTGCCACCCTCCAGAGAGCCGTAAAGCGTCATCTTCAGGGCGTTTGCCATGTTTTGAATGGCTTCACCATATGTGACCTGAAACTGGCCGTAAATGGCGGAGGGATCGACACCGAAGGCCTGATTGATCACGGAGTTATCAAAGGGATGGATCGTGCATTCGAGGTACGGAATCATCTCGATTGTCGGCGAGATCATCTCTTCACCGGCGGCCTCATAGTAAGTCGCCGTGGAGTAGCTTGTGATGGAGCCGTTATTATAAATAGGAAGATACACGGTTACCTCCCGATAGGCCGGGACCATGATATCCTCCTCACTGCTGAGTTCCTCAACGGGCGTGTAATACGTCCGCGTTTCGGTCTCATAGCTGTAAATAGGATCATCTCCATTGAAGTCCACGATCTCGGCGGAGGAAATGACCGTCAGCGTCACAGGCTCATACCTGTAATAGGTGACCGGAATCAGATGTTCGTGCTCTTTCCGCTCGCTTGTCACGGGGAACATGGAGTCCGCCACACGCTGGAGCTTTGCCATCATGTCCTCTTTGGAGGTGTTCTGCTGTTCCATCGATGCCGAGTAGGCGGCCAGAACATAGCAGGTGTCGTATCCGGCAGAGCTGTGTCCGTAGTTGATGAGGGAATCCATGGAGAGCTTGTAATCACATCCGCCTTCCTCAATCAGGCGGTCCACCCTGGCAAGAGACAATTCGTAGCCGTAATTCACGACGGAGGAGACTGCCTTTGCCGTTTCGCTGTATGTATCCGTAAGAGTCGCACCCTCCACCGGCTTTGTCCCGTTCAGGCCGAATATACCGTTGGTGACAATGGAGGGGAGAGATACGATCGTCACAATGATAAAAGTGAAAAAGAGTGCAGTACAGATGAGAAGCTTGTACAGGGTATGACGCGCAGACCATGCGGCGGCCGCAAGCGCACCCCATGGGCCAGCAGCGGCAGCGCCTTTAGCCGCACCGGCAATGGCCTTGCCGGTTTTCGCGGCGCCGGCGGCGGAAGCTCCAGCAGAGGAAGCCGAAGCCTGCTGACGCATGGTGCTGACGGCACGGGAAAGGTTTGATGCCGCGTTTGAAAAGCTGTCGGAGCCGTCGACAAGTTGTCGTTTATCCGACTCAGCCATAAGTGCTCACCTCCAAAAAGGCAGCCGGACCTGAGCCCGACTGCCTTAAGATCATGTTTTCTTCTTTGGTGTCCTGCTGTCACGCTGGCGGCGCGGCGCGGGAGAACTGCGCTTTGCAGGGAGATTGCGGTAGCGCACGGTTTCCACAGAGATCGTTTTGACGTTTTCGCCGTCATAGACCGGCTTGCCGTTCTCATAAACAGGCCGCCGCTCAACAGCAGGCTGCCCGGATACGGCGTACCACTTGCCGCCGCGGCTGTCCTCCAGCGTCTGGAAGTCTCCGCGGGGTTCAGAATAACGTGTGCTGTCGAAGAACATGGTACCGGAGCCGTCCGCATGACGTACCTCAAAGTGGCCATCACTGCGTCCAGAGTCATCGACGGATGTGATCGGCTGCTCATAGCCGGGTATGAAGTTTTTGAACAGCGCCTGGTTGTAAGCTGCCGAAAAGTCCGAAAAGACCTCGGAATCCGTAAAGAAAGACGCAGTGTCGGTGTTGGGTGTGCTTTCAGCAGGGGTAAAGGCAGCGTCAGATTGAGAAACAGGGCTCGAATAATCTGACGTGGGTGTTGCCGCAGGAGCCTCGGGCGTTTCAGCATGATAGCTGGAATCCGGCACAGGGACAAAGTCTGCCGCAGGTGTTTCTTCCACATGAGATACGGAGTCGTTTGAGCCGGACATGGGATTCACGTAGAAGGATTGGGCCTCAGCCTCGGTGATAGGCATACCGAAGGGGATTTCAACATCCGATGCAGACGAGTTTTGAACAGAAATGGGAGTACCCGCATCAAAAACCGGCTCATCTGCGGAAAGGCTTACCGATCCGGAAGCACTGCCGAGAGCTGTGTCAGATACCTCAGAAGGAGAATCCGACGGCGGCATCGGCGCAAAGTCTGACGTATTCGGCATGTAAGAATAAGAATCGGACGGTGCAGACAGGGGAGAGCCGGTATCCATGCCCGGGTTGTCCACAGGAGCGGATGGGATAACAGAAGCCTCGCCAAAACCGGATTCTGAAGTCCCCCGTAAATGTTGCTCCAGACTGAGATGTGTCCACAGACCCGGATTCAAAACCGGGCGCTTCACTATGGGGATGCATGGTGTACCAATCCACGCCGTTGGCAGAACCCATAATGGAATGGGGAGCGTCTGGCTCTTCAAACATGGCGCTGTTATACCACATGGAGCTTGTCCCGTCCGGGGACGTAGCCTGAATCTCGCCTTCTCCGACACTGCGAAGAACGGTTCCGTCGGGGGCATCCGGGAAGAAGGAGGCCACCTGCGCACTTTCATCGGCGCTGCCGCTGAAATGCGGCGCGTCATAGAACGAAGCGGCATCCGGTCCGCTTGCCACCTGATACCACTGACTGCCGTCTGAGGCTGTCAGCGTCGCATGAGGCCCGGCAGGCTTTTCAAACTGAGAGGCATTGAACATCTCCACAGAAGTCTGTTTGCCATCCGCACCGACCGATGTGGTACTGATCCGGCCGCCGCTGATCTGCGTGTTCTTGAGCTGGCGGTTTCCAAGCTGGGGCATGTAGTTCTTGAGGCTCCGGTCCGCGATCTCTCCGCCAATACTGCCGGAGACGGCAGATGGACGGGAGGCAACAGAGGAAATGGACTCGCCGGAGAGCGTAGCGCCGTTTCTGGCGGCGATCCCGCCGAAGGCGCGGCCCACAAACCCGATCGAGCCGCCGGCACCCATGCGGGTACCGCCGTTTACCACAGCGTCGCGTACATAGGAATTGCCCTTGAAGCGATTGGCAAATCCGGAGGCAACCCCGGCAGCCGTGCTTGTCGCGGAGCTGCCCGCGGCTCCGGAGCCACGGAAGACACTGCCTGCCGATCTCGGCCCGCCGCCGACACCACTGAGCACTCTCGCCGCCATCATCATCTCCATTGCCATACTGGACCCGGTCTGGGCGACGTTTAAGCCGATGGAGGACAGATAGCTCTCAAAGCGCTGGGCGCACTTGAGAAAAGCCAGCGCGCAGAACAGCCAGAGAAAGATGCTGCCCTGACCGTTTGTGAGCGCGCCGCCGTTTCCTATAAACTGGCCGACGGATGATCCAAAGGCCCGAAGGAACCAGACGTTCATTATGAGCAGGATCAGTTGGGAGCCGACCATGCGGCACCAGGAGCGAAATACGGAGTTCGTCTCTTTTGAGCCGCCCATGGCGAAGGCCAGGGGAGAGGTATAGCAGAGGACGCCGACCACCACATAACGTTCGACTGTCTCAAGCAGGAGCTTGAAATAGTTCCAGCCAAGTGCGATCTCCAGGATCACAAGCAGCAGCGTCCCAACGATGGACGTGGTTGCCACAATGGTCACAAGGCCGTTTTTCAGTGCTTCTTCGATCCCGGCAAAGGTGAAGTCCTCCGCCGTCATGGTGACCTCCATCAGAGCCGTATAGGGTGCCCGGGCTATATCCAGCGTCATCTGGAAGATGGACTGGGAATAACCGATCATCACGGCAAATAGAATACTTCTCGCAACAAGTGTCAGCGGGTTCTCTGCGTCTGTGATCGGACCGCCGAAAGCGCGGAAGAGCTGCCAGGCGGTTATGAGAAAAAGGAGCGCCCATGCGGTATACTGTAGAATACCGAAAGCCTTTGTCACAAAGGGGAAATACTCCTCCATGACCACCATATCTGTGCCGAGCGCATCGAGGAACAGTCCGGATACAGCATCCATGAGCGAGGTCATGACACTGCTGATCCAGGTCACGATGCCTTCAAAGATCCAGTCAAGCAAGATTTATCACCTCCGTTCCTGCCTGATCGGGAGAGCTTAGCCCGTGTACTGGCCGCCGGCGACAAGGGGCTGCAGATAGGCAACGACAAAGCCCAGAGAGTTCAGAATGATCCACGCCACGACAATGCGTTTGAGCCAGCTCGTCGCTTCATCCACGGCCCGCTGGTTGCGGGAGATCATGCGAACGATCAGGGCAATGCTTGCCACCGTGACCGCGACGATCGTGGAGATTGCCACGATCTGACCGTAGATGTCCGTCACAATGGACCGGATGCGGTCAAAGATCGAGTCTGCCATGACCGGCTGCATCGTTATCAACCCCGCGGACAGCACAGAGATTACCGACCAGTAAGCCGTGACCATATGCTCCTTCAGCAGATGTTTCCTCGTCAAAAGCCTCACCTCCTTCCTGATAAGCGGGCATGAAAAAAACCGCTCCCGGAAAGCCCGGAAGCGGCGTTCATCGCCCAGTCCCAATTTGGGACGATACCAATATACCACGGATTGATTCCCGTGTCAGTGCCTTGGAGGTGCCATTTTAGTGCCAACTTTGTGCCATCATAGTGCCTTGCAAGAAAAGTGAAAAGAGAATATACTGAAGAACGGAAATTGTTGGAACAGGAGGGTACTGAGATGAATGAACAGCTTATCTTTCATGTGGATGTCAACAGTGCCTTTCTGTCCTGGGAGGCAGCGCGGCGCGTCAGAAACGGCGAGCCCGATCTGCGCTTGATCCCGTCCTGCATCGGAGGTGATCCGGAATCCAGAAGGGGAGTCGTACTTGCGAAGTCCATCCCGGCGAAAGCGTTCAAAATCAGGACGGGTGAGCCGATCGCCATGGCGTTGAGAAAATGCCCACAGCTCGTGATCGCAAAGCCGGACTTCAAGCTTTATTCGGCTTGCTCCAAGGCGTTTAAGGATATCTGCCGCAGTTATGCGCCGGTCGTGGAGGAATTCTCCATCGACGAATGCTTCATGGACATGACCGGTACCGGACACATGTACCCTGATCCCGTCGCGCTGGCGCACACGATCAAGGACAGAATCCGGGACGAGCTCGGATTTACGGTGAATATCGGCATCGGGCGCAACAAACTCTGTGCGAAGATGGCGAGCGACTTTGAGAAGCCGGATAAGGTACACACGCTTTATCCGGAGGAAATCCCGGACAAGCTCTGGCCGCTGCCGGTGGGGGATCTGTTGTTCGTGGGCGGCGCCTCCGCAAATCGGCTGCGAGAAGAACATATCTACACAATCGGAGAGCTTGCGCATACAGACCCGGAGCTTCTGCGGAGAATCCTCGGGGACAAAATGAGTCTACAGGCCTGCAATTACGCAAACGGTATCGACAATTCACCTGTCCGTGCAGAGCCGGAAGAGGCCAAGGGCTACAGCAATTCCGTAACGCTTGAGGAAAACGTGACCACGCTGGAGGCGGCGGACGCAATCCTACTGGCTCTTTCGGACAGCGTCTCGGCCCACATGCGCAGCGACGGAGCAAAGGCATATTGTGTGGCGGTGTCCATCCGCTATCTGGATTTCAAAAACCGCTCCCATCAGTGTAAGACAGATCATCCGGTGGAATCCACGCGGGAGATCTATGAGCTGTCGAAACGGCTTCTGCGGGAGCTGTGGAAAGATCACAGGCCTCTGCGGCTTATGAGCATTGCCCTTTCCAACCTGACAAGAGAAAATGAGGGCGGGCAGATGTCACTGTTCGGAGAGGAGGACAGCAATAGACGCCAACGAGATGTAAAGCTGGACAAGGCGGTGGACGCTTTGCGAAGCAAGTTCGGTGCCGACATCATCCAGCGCGGCACGGTTATGAAGGACGGGCTCCAGGTTGCCCGCAAGTTCAAGGGCAAGCAAGCATCCGAGCAGGAAAAAACGTGAGCAGGCATCCTGTCCTGAAGGAAAACGAAGTACGGCGCCCGAAAGACCTTTGAGGCTGATCGGGCGCCGTGTTCTTTACTTGCTGTTGGGCTTAGCCTTGCCGCTAAGCATAGACACAAGATCAAGCCAGAGGTCAATATTTGTGCTTGGAACCGACCAGAGCCGAAGAGAGATGATGTTGATTGCCTGCTCTTTCAGCCGATAATAATGCCGTCTCGAGATGTTCAGCCGATAGAGGACATCTGTCTGATGAAGCTTTTCCTCAGAAATGTAGGTCAGATAGATCAGGTCGTAAAGCAGAGGACCGTTATCCGGCTTGTATTTGAGCGTGGTCAGGGCATCGTTGATGCGATCCAAAAGCTGGCGGGTCTTGGCCAGCCTTTCCAGGCGAAGCTCAAGACGACGATTCTCCATACCAATCTCTGCGTCGATCCGACTAAGAACGGCGTCGAGCTTCTGCAAAGTGAGATTGAGCTCGGCGGCGATGGTGTCCAGCTCACTGTCGGTCTGCCAGAGAATGTTTCTGTAGTTTGAGAGCAGGAGAAGTGTATTGTGATATGCCTCCTTGCGCTTTTTCTCTTCAACCTGCTGTGGCGTTATGCTTTCGTCTGCAAGAATACCACGTTCACGGAGAAAAGAAAGAACCGCCTCATCATTCGAGGCGGTGGAGGGAAAAGCATTTTTAGTCATAGGCAAAAAGCTCCTTTGAGATAATGTTCAGGTCTACGGTGCAGGGACCCCTGATGGGATCAATGTCATTTGACCGTGGCGGTCCTATATCTGTACCCTGGCAGTCATAATTACAATTCTTCCAAATCCAACAATGAGAAAGATACGCGCGTTTAAAAGAAGAGAAAAGTGCAACGCGATTATTGTGTCGAATTTGCTGCGGCGGCTATACCAAACGACCATACGACTCAGATGCTCGCGCTGACCTTCATGCTTGACAACATCGGTGGAGTATTCTCTGATCTTGCCAAGCACATCGGCGATCTGTTCATCGCTGGGCAGGGAGACGCCTGTATCGCAGGGATAGAGCGTATTGAAAATGAGACAGCCATAAGAGCCGGGGAGCCGGCATAGAGCGAAGACGTCCGCGTGCTTTTGCAGGAACCTCCGATTCTCCAAAGTCAGAAAAACTCCGTATTTGCCGTACTGGCAAACCGGAGCAAAAAAAGAAAACGCATTGTGCGGATCCATCGATACGGTGTGGCACCAAAGATCCAGCCATGCATCAGCTTCATTAAATATGTAGTTTTGAGATACAAGTCTTTCTGTAATAGACCGGGGGATACATAGAAAGCCATAGCCGGGGGTAGCATATACAGCACCGGGATCACAGGGAGCGCCGCAGTAATCCAGCTCATAATCCGTGATGCGGTACGTCAGCAGCTTCGTTTTAGCGTCCAGCTCAAAGCTGAGATACCCGAGATCTGAGAGCTGTCGGAGAATATTGAGTGCCTGTTCACGCTTTTTCACACCGAGAATGCTCTTCAGACCGACAATGCCGCCGGCCCAGGTTCCCGGTTCAACAGGATTCCGGTGCCCGCAATAAGAGACAATGCCTTTCCGGAAGGCAGCACGGGCAGCAAGATGAGCCCAATGGCTGAGTATACCCTTACAAGAAGGAACCACTGAGCGTGGTAGCTTGGTCCACAGAAACCTTTCGAGACAAGACATGTTAACCTCCTTTTTTACGGATTAATATAGCTGTATACTCATGAATAAACAAAAAAGAAAGCAGACAATTGTTAGGCAAATTGTCTGCTTTCTCTGTCATGCAAAAAGGCGCTTTTCTGTTAATAATGCGTAAGTTCTGCGTAAGCTATTCCCAAATTGTTCTAAAAGATACAGATTAATTTTAGTATTTGGCGAAAAGCGCGGTTTATATGGGGCTAAAAGTTAGTGCTTAATACATGCCGCCCATGTCGGGAGCTGCGGGCATCGGGGGATTCTTCTCCGGAATGTCGGCGACCAGGCTCTCGGTGGTGAGAACCATGGAGGCGACGGAAGCGGCATTCTCAAGCGCGCTGCGGCAGACCTTGGTCGGGTCGACAATGCCAAGGGTCATCATGTCGCCGTACTGGTCGCCGGCGGCGTCGTACCCGTAGTTGGCATCAGAGCTGCCGTAGACGTTGTTCAGGATCACGGCGCCTTCCATACCGGCGTTCGCGGCGATCTGCATGATAGGGGCCTTGAGGGCCTTTGCGACCAGGGCCGCGCCGGTCTTCTCGTCGCCCTCGAGGGTGGCAGTCAGCTTGTCGGCCGCCTTTGCGGCGACGACGTAGGCGGTGCCGCCGCCGGGGACGATGCCCTCGGCAACCGCGGCGCGGGTGGCGTTCAGCGCGTCTTCGATGCGGAGCTTCTTCTCCTTCATCTCGGTCTCTGTGGCAGCGCCGACCTTGATGACGGCTACGCCGCCGGACAGCTTGGCGAGGCGCTCCTGCAGCTTCTCACGGTCATAATCGGAAGTGGTGGTCTCGATCTGGCGCTCGATCTGGGCAACGCGGGCGCGGATCTCGGCGGGATCACCGGCGCCGTCGACGATGACGGTGTTCTCCTTGGTGACCTTGACCTGATGGGCCTGGCCGAGCATGTTGATATCGGCGTCCTTGAGCTCCATGCCGACGTCGGAGGAGATGACCTGGCCGCCGGTGAGGATGGCGATATCCTGGAGCATCTCTTTGCGTCTGTCGCCAAAGCCGGGGGCCTTGACGCAGATGCAGGTGAAGGTGCCGCGCAGCTTGTTGAGCACGATGGTGGCAAGGGCCTCACCCTCGACGTCCTCCGCGACGATCAGGAGCTTGCGGCCGGCCTTGACGATCTGCTCCAGCAGGGGCAACACGTCCTGGATGTTGCCGATCTTCTTGTCAGTGATAAGGATGAGCGCGTCGTCGATGACGGCTTCCATCTTGTCGGGATCGGTGACCATGTAGGGAGAGAGGTAGCCGCGGTCAAACTGCATGCCTTCAACCACGTCACTGTAGGTCTCGGCGGTCTTGCTCTCTTCGAGGGTGATGACGCCGTTCTGGCTGACCTTCTCCATGGCCTCGGAGATCAGAGAGCCGATCAACTCGTCACCGGAGGAGATGGTGCCGACGCGGGCGATATCCTTGGAGCCGGATACGGGGACGGAGATCTCCTTCATCGCGCCGACTGCGGCGGAGGCGGCCTTCTGGATGCCCTTCTTCATGACCATGGGGTTCGCGCCTGCGGCCAGGTTCTTGAGTCCCTCGGCGATCATGGCCTGGGCCAGGACGGTGGCGGTGGTGGTACCGTCGCCGGCTACATCGTTAGTCTTGGTGGAGACTTCCTTGATCATCTGGGCGCCCATGTTCTCAAAGGCGTCCTCAAGCTCGATCTCCTTGGCGATGGTCACGCCGTCGTTGGTGACCAGGGGAGAACCGAACTTCTTGTCCAGCACAACGTTGCGGCCCTTGGGGCCGAGGGTGATCTTGACGGTATCGGCGAGCTGATTCACGCCGCGCTCGATTGCTTTTCTCGCTTCTTCGCCGTAAATAATCTGCTTTGCCATAATCTTAAATCCTCCTGATATTACTCAATAACGGCCAGAATGTCGGACTGACGGACGATGGTGTACTCCTCGTCCTCGAGCTTGACCTTGGTGCCGCTGTACTTGCCGACGAGAACCTTCTCACCGGCCGAAACGATCATCTTGACCTCGTTGCCGTCAACCAGACCGCCCGGGCCAACCTCGACGACCTCATAGACCTCAGGCTTTTCCTGAGCGGAAGAGGTGAGGAAAATGCCGGAGGCGGTGCGCTCTTCGGCCTTGTTCTGTTTAAGAACGACTCTGTCTGCCAGGGGTTTGAGTTTCATGCTTCTATACCTCCAAATAATTATATTACAAAAATCAACATCGTTAGCACTCAAACATCCTGAGTGCTAACGATGCATACTATACCACACTTTTCCGATTTTGCAAGAGGCAGGCGGGAAAAGATTTTAAATTTTTTATGACCTTGGTGACCCGATCATGCCGGATTGTCGAAGAAGCGCATCCCAGCGGGGACGATCAGGCGCAAAGCACGTGGGACCAGTTTCATGTCGACAGATTTTGCAAACATGGCCTCGCCGTCGATATTGACGACGTTTTCCTCATCAAAGTCGATGTGGAGCTCGTTTCCCCTGAGATGGCGAATGACCTTCGGATAGCGGTCCGCCTTGCCCCCGGCATATTTGCCGATATAGCGGGCGAGGGTAAGGAGACTCACGCGTGGGACAACAAAGATTTCCAAAATCCCGTCGTCGAGCCTGGCGTCGGGGCTGGGATTGAAGCCGCCGCCGTAAAAGCGGCCGTTGCAGGCGCAGAGCAGGGCATATTCCCCCTCGGACACCGTGTCTCCCACGCGCACGCGCATATGGCGGTTGATGCCTTTGAAGACGTTGACAACTGCCGACACCACATAGCCGCCCGCGCCGCCGATGAGGGGCAGGCGGCTGTATTTATGTACCTCGGTTCCGATACGCGCGTCTATGCCGACCGAGCAGATATTGGCACTCCAGCGACCGTTGCAGTTGATGAGGTCGATGGTGTGCTCCGTACCGTCGAGCAGGGCGCCGAGGTTCTGAAACAGCGTCTTTTCCTCGCCAAACATGCGGCAGAAGTCGTTGCCGGTGCCGGTGGGGAAGGGGGCGGCCGCAACGTTTGGAAACTCCGCCGCGCCGCAGACGCACTCGTTGAAGGTACCGTCGCCCCCGCAGGCATAGACCCGCAGGTGATCGCAGCAGGCAGCCTCTGCTTTTATCTTCTCCGGCGCGTCCATAGGGCCCTTCGT
The DNA here is from genome assembly GCA_902785905.1 of Oscillospiraceae bacterium. Classification (GTDB taxonomy): domain Bacteria; phylum Bacillota; class Clostridia; order Oscillospirales; family Oscillospiraceae; genus Limivicinus. Next base: position 17,176 of record CADAAM010000025.1, read on the forward strand.
GACATAGACCTCGTACTCGTCCGTCCGATTTTCAAAGGCGGCTCTGACGGCGCGGCTGACTGCGATGCTCTTGTCCTTGCCGCCGGCTTTGGGATTGACGATAAACAGATGCTTCATATTCCATCCTTTCCCGTAATCAAAAGGCATGTCTTCTTGAGGGAGCGAAGCGAGTCGAAAGATCCTTTGATGTGCTCAGAATGACAACTCTACTTAAAATACATATACAAATCGCACTTGATCATACCGTTGTAGAGCTTGCGCTTCTTGTCGGCCGAGCGGCCGAAGCAGCGCTCAAACTCCGTGTGGGAGGAGAGCAGGTAGAGCTGCCAGTTGGGACACCCGGAAAGCGCCTGACCGAAGCCGCGATATAGAGTTTCGGCCTCCTGCTTCTCCATGATGCGCTCGCCGTAGGGGGGATTGGTAACGATGACGCCGCGCTCGGTCCGTCGGTCGAAGGACATGGCGTCCGCAACCTCGAAGCGCACCACGTCGAAAACCCCGGCGCGCTGGGCGTTTTCTTTCGCTATGGCGACGGCTTTGGGGTCAATGTCCGAGCCCACGATGCGGTAATCCCCGTGGTACTCTCTGGCCCTTGCCGCCTCGCGCTCGTCAGCCCAGACGCGGCGGTCGATCTGCTTCCAGCCCTGGGAAGTGAAGGAGCGCTCCAGGCCGGGAGCGCGGTTTTTGGCGATCAGCGCTGCCTCGATGGGGATGGTGCCGCTGCCGCAGAAGGGGTCGCAGAAATCGTCCCGCCCGCGATAGCGTGAGAGCGTCACCATAGCGGCGGCCATGGTCTCCTTGAGGGGGGCGGCGTTGTGGGCCGGGCGGTAGCCGCGTTTGTGCAGGCCCTCGCCCGAGGTGTCGATGCAGAGGGACACGCGGTCCTTCATAATCGAAAACTGGATCTGATACAGCGCGCCGCTCTCCTGAAACCAGTCGATGTGATACTTTGCCTTGAGACGCTCGACAACAGCCTTCTTGATGATCTTCTGGCAGTCGGAGACCGAGAAGAGCTGGGAGTTGAGGCTGTAGCCCTTGACGGGAAAGGCCCCGTCGGCGGGGATGATGCTCTCCCAGGGCAGGGCTTTGGTGCCTTCAAAGAGGGCGTCGAAGGTCTTCGCCTCAAAGCTGCCGACCTCAATCAGCACGCGCTCGCCGATGCGCAGACAGATGTTGGCGCGGGCAAGCTCGCTGTCGCTACCGGTAAAATAGACGCGGCCGTTTTCCGAGCGTACGCCCGGGATGTTCAGCCTTTTCAGTTCGTCCGCGATCGGGCCCTCAAGGCCGAGCAGACAGGGGACGCACATGGTATAGTTCATCGTGAATAATCCTTTATTAAAAAATTATAGAATACTCGCGGACATTCAGAACAATCCGACAGCCTTGGCCAGCGGGACAAGTACGAGCGGAAGGAATAGGCAGGGGAGCATGTCGCCGATTTTAAAACGCTTTTCGGAAAGGCCGATCATGTTGCATGCCATGGCGAGGAAGATGGGCCCGCCGACACCGGACATCTCACCCACCACATCGGAAGTCAGTATCGGCTCCACCGCGGCGGCCAGCAGGGTGATCGCGCCCTGGTAGAGCAGAATGGGGATGGCCGAAAAGATGACGCCAGGACCGAAGGCCGAGGCAAAGGCCATGGCGCTGATGCCGTCCATCACGCTCTTGGTCAGCAGGATGCTGTAGTCGTGGTCGAGGCCCGCGCGGATGGAGCCGAGGATCGCCATGCTGCCGGTGCAGAAGAGCAGGGTGCAGCTCACAAAGCCCTCAGAGAAGGGACCCTTGCCGAGGGGCGTATCCTTGAGCCTGTCCCGGACCCGATCGCCGAGTGCATTGACCCGGTCGTCCAGTTTCAGCAGCATCCCGATCAGAGTACCGAAGGCCATGGACAGGACGACAACCAGAAAACTCCTGATCCCGACGGCACTCTGAATGCCGATGGCGGCGACGGTAAAGCCCATCACGGTCATAATGCCGCGGACATAGTCGTCGCGTATCCTGCTGCCGAAAAGACTGCCGAGCAAGCCGCCGAGCACGATCGCGGCGGCGTTGATGATGGTACCGAGCATAGCGCAAAACTCCCAAATGTGTAAAACTGGATAGATTTTAGCACAGCCCGAGGTATGTTTCAAGCGGCAGAGCACAGAAATGGCCGAAATTGGACAAATGGCGCACTGTTCACGAATTGCGCCTTGTTTTTAGCCGCGCTATCGTCTATAATTCTTAAAAATGAACGGGGAGAGATGAAGATGGCCTATACCATTTCGCGTATTTATCCGGACGACAGGCGCGCTCTTGCGCAGGTGGATGCTCTATTGGAACAGGAGGGCATACAGCGTGACGGCAATCTCGACTATGTCGCAGCCATATTTGATGAGGACTACCGCGTTATTGCCACCGGCTCCTGCTTCAGCAACACCCTGCGCTGCTTCGCCGTGAGCCGCGAGCACCAGGGCGAGGGACTTTTGAATCAGATCATTACCCACCTGATCGAGTTTCAGCAGGAGCGCGGCAATTTTCAGCTCTTCCTCTATACAAAGATCAGCTCCGCCAAATTCTTCGGCGACCTGGGCTTTTATGAGATCGCCCGCGTGGACGGTACCCTGGTCTTTATGGAGAACCGCCGGGGCGGCTTTGAGTCGTACTTAAAGCGCCTCGCGAAGACGAGGACAGAGGGAAAGTCCGCAGCCCTGGTCATGAACGCCAATCCCTTCACCCTCGGCCACCAGTATCTGTGCGAGACGGCCTCGGCCGGCTGCGACAGCCTGCACCTGTTTGTCGTGAGTGAGGACGCAAGCCTCGTGCCGTTTGCCGTGCGCAAGCAGCTGATCAAGGCCGGCACCGTCCATCTGCCAAACGTGATCCTGCACGACAGCGGCCCCTACATCATCAGCTCCGCTACCTTCCCGAGCTATTTTCTAAAGGATGAGACAAAGGTCATCGAGGGCCATGCGCGCCTCGACCTCGAAATCTTCAAGAAAATTGCCGCGGCTCTGAACGTCTCCGCCCGCTATGTTGGCGAGGAGCCGACGAGCCAGGTGACGGGGCTCTACAATCAGATCATGGCCGAGGAGCTGCCCAAGGCCGGGATCGAGTGCCGCGTTATCCCGCGCAAAGAAATCGGTGGGCAGGTCATCAGTGCTTCCACTGTCCGCAAGGCCCTGCAGGACGGCGATTGGGAGACTTTCCGCCGCCTGGTCCCGGAGACAACCGCCGCCTGGTTTAAAAGCCCGGAGGCAGTGCCGGTCCTGAAGCAGATCAGGCAGGCGCAGAACGTGGTGCATTACTGAGCCAAAACAGCAAAGCACTGTTTCTCCGGTGACGACTGTGCGCCATGCCCGTCAGCGGTCGAAAGATTAAGGGAAAAAACACGATGAGCGGGAAAATACAATGAGAGAACATATACAAATTGAAACGGCAAAATGGAGCGGAGCGGAGATGGATTATTTTCGCTTCGGCCGCGGTAAAGATACTCTGGTACTTGTGCCCGGTCTCAGCGTACAGAGCGTGATGATCTCGGCGAATGCTGTTGCGCAGGCATATGCTTCGCTCGCCGAAGACTATACGATATATGTGCTTGATCGCAGAAAGAATCTGCCCGAAGTGTACTCCATGTGGGACATGGCTGAAGACACGGCGCAGGCACTTCACAGCCTGGGACTCAATCGGGTGAATTTCTTCGGCGCATCTCAGGGAGGCATGATCTCGATGGAGATTGCTATCCGCCGCCCGGAGCTTGTGAGAAAGCTGGTACTCGGCTCCACAAGCGCCTGTGTGACGGATGAGCAGTTCAGCCTGTTTGACAAGTGGATTCACCTCGCCGAGAGCGGAGACGCCCGGACGCTTTATCTCGCATTCGGAGAGGCGCTCTACCCGGAAGCAATGTTTGAAGCGTCAAAGGAGCTGCTGACAGAACTTGCAAAAACCGTACGTAAAGAGGAGCTTCGTCGCTTTGTGATCCTGGCGAAGGCTTTGCAGGGCTTCAATATCACCGACGGGCTTTCAAAGATTTCCTGCCCGACGCTGGTGATCGGCGACACGGATGACCGTGTGCTCGGCCCGGAGGCGAGCCGCTTGATCGCGGAGCGTGTGGGCGGCGAGCTCTGGATGTATGACGGCTACGGTCACGCAGCTTATGATACCGCGCCGGATTACAGGGAGCGTGTCGCCCGCTTTCTTGTATAATCCGAGAAGCGGGTGGCACGGTGTCTTGACCATAGACAAACGTGCTCTTTCGGCGCTCATCATCGACGCTTACGCCGAAAAGGCGTGATATCAGCTGTGGAAAAATTCAAAGAGATGTTGTATAATGCAAAATCGAAACAGGTAAAAAGAAAGCGGGCAGATTAAAATGAAAATCGCGTTCATCGGAACAGGCAATATGGGCGGGGCGCTGGCGCGGGCCGCGGCCAGAGAAGGGGAGAACCGGCTCTGGCTCGTCAACCGCCACCAGGAGAAGGCGGAGGCGCTGCAAAAGGAGATCGGCGGCACCGTCTCCGACTGCGCGGAGGCCGTGCGGGCGGCGGAGATGATCTTCCTCGGGGTAAAGCCCAAAATGCTCCCGGCCCTGTGCGAGGGCCTGCGGCCACTGCTGAAGGAGAAGAGCGGGGATTTCACCGTCGTGTCCATGGCGGCGGGCGTCGGCATCGAGAGACTGCGGGACATGCTGGGCGACTGCCCGATCATCCGCATCATGCCCAACACGCCGGTGTCCGTGGGCGAGGGGATGATCCTCTATACGGCGCAGCCCGGCGCGGACGTCGACGGCTTCCTGCGCGCCATGCGCTTTGCGGGCCGCTTCCTGCCGATCGAGGAGGGGCTGATGGAGACGGGCATGGCCGTCTCCGGCTGCGGGCCCGCCTTCGTCGATCTGTTCGTGGAGGCGCTGGCGGACGCCGGGGTCGCGGGCGGCCTGTACCGCAGGGACGCGCTCGTGCTCGCCGCGCAGATGGTGCTGGGCTCGGCAAAGCTCATCCTGGACAGCGGCAGACATCCCGGCGAGCTCAAGGACGCCGTCTGTTCGCCCGGCGGCACCACGATCCAGGGCGTGCGCAAGCTGGAGGAAAAGGGCTTCCGCTCCGCCGTGATCGAGGCCGTTCTCGCGGCCAGGGACGCATAAGCAGACAGAATGGGGAGGTCAATTTTGTGAGAATCGTTGTCAAGGTCGGCACCTCGACGCTGACGCATCCGACGGGACATCTGGACATCCGACACGTCGAAACGCTCTGCAAGGTGCTCAGCGACGTGAAAAACGCCGGGCATGAGCTGGTGCTGGTGTCCTCCGGGGCCATCGGCATGGGCGTGGGCAAGCTCAATCTGCGCGAGCGCCCCAGCGACATGGCGACCAAGCAGGCCGCCGCCGCGGTCGGCCAGTGCGAGCTGATGTATATCTACGATCAGCTCTTCGGCACCTATAACCACACCATCGCCCAGATCCTGCTGACCGGTGAGGATCTGCGCGACCCCGTGCGGCACCGGAACTTTTCAAACACCGTGGGGCGCCTGCTCGAGCTGCGCACCCTGCCGGTCATCAATGAAAACGACACCGTCTCCACGGTGGAGATCGGCGTCGGGGACAACGACACCCTCGGCGCGCTGGTCGCCGTGAGCGTGGGGGCCGACATGCTGATCATCCTGTCGGATATCGAGGGGCTGTATACCGCCGACCCGCGCAGGGAGCAGACGGCCTGCCTCATCCCCGAGGTGCGGGAGATCACGCCGCAGATGCGCGAGAGCGCCGGCGGGGGAGGCACGGCCCTCTCCACCGGCGGCATGGCGACCAAGCTGACGGCGGCGGACATCTGCATGAAGGCCGGGACGGACATGTATATTCTGAACGGCGCAAAGCCGCGGCTGATCTATGATATACTGGACGGCAAGAGCGTCGGGACGAGATTTGTCGGGAAGGAGAAAACAACATGAGAACAACGCATGAGATTCTGCTTGAGACCAGGGGCGCCCTTCCGGCGCTGACCGCCTCCAGAGAGAGGAAGAACCAGGCCCTGCTCGCCATCGCGGACAGGCTTATCTCCGAGCAGGAGACCATCCTGGAGGCCAACCGCGCCGATCTGGACGCCGCCCGCAGCCGCTACGGCGAGGTGATGCTCGACCGGCTCAAGCTCACGCAGGAGCGCATCGCCGGTATGGCCCAGGGCGTGCGCGAGGTCGCGGCCCTGCCCGACCCCGAGGGGCGCGTGCTGCGCCGCGTGACAAGGCCGAACGGCATGGTGATCGAGAAGACCTCCGTCCCCCTCGGCGTGATCGCCATTATCTATGAAAGCCGCCCCAACGTCACCTCGGACGCCGCGGTCCTGGCCCTCAAATCGGGCAACGCGGTCGTCCTGCGCGGCGGGCGCGAGGCCTTCCGCTCCAATTACGCGATCGTGGAGGCCATCCGCAAGGGGCTTGAGGACGCGGGCCTCCCGGCCGCCCTCGTCGGCTTTGTGGAGGATACCTCCCATGAGAGCGCCGATGAGCTGATGCGGGCCGTGGGCTATATCGACCTGCTGATCCCCCGCGGCGGTGCGGGGCTCATCCGGCGCTGCACCGAGAACGCGAAGGTCCCCTGCATCCAGACCGGCACCGGCATCTGCCACATCTTCGTCGATGAGACGGCGGATCAGGATATGGCCCTGAACATCATCGAAAACGCCAAGGCCAGCCGCCCCTCCGTCTGCAATGCGGAAGAGGTGCTGCTGGTCCACAGAAACATCGCTGCCGACTTTCTGCCCCGCCTTCATAAGCGCCTGACGAGCGAGCGCGAGGCGCGCGGTCTCGTGCCGGTGGAGCTGCGCCTTGACCCGGCCGCGGCGGCGATCATCCCGGGCGTTGCCGCCGGGGAGAAGGATTTCGACACGGAGTATCTGGACTATATCCTCGCCGTCGCCGTGGTGGATGACGTCGACGCGGCCATCGCCCACATCGCCCGACACTCAACCGGCCACAGTGAGGCCATCCTGACGCGCAGCGACGAGAACGCGGCGAAGTTTACCGCCCTGGTGGACGCCTCCTCCGTCTATGTCAACGTCTCCACCCGCTTTACCGACGGGGGCGAGTTCGGCCTCGGCTGCGAGATGGGCATCTCCACCCAGAAGCTGCTACAAATATATCATCCGCGGCAACGGACAAATCCGATAGATACGGAGAATGCGCGCAAAGCCCGCACCGACTGTGCGTCGGAAGCGGGCTTTGACAGGCCGTTGGCCTGTCCTGCCATGATCCGGTATTTCTCTCAGTGATGACAAGAGCCATCCTCAGGCGGACGTCTTTTGTCATGACACCCACCCGCGGATTTGTCTGCATCGTCCGCCTCGCGGAACACCGCGTCCGATAAAGGAATTCGCCGGTGTGTGCACCTGGCTCATGCACAGGCTCCCGGCCTGTGCGGACATGATTCAAATCCTCCGCTTGAATGAAACAAACCATCCCGGAAAGGATGGTTTGTTTCATGGCACCCACGGGAGGATTCGAACCTCTGGCCTGCCGCTTAGGAGGCGGCCGCTCTATCCTGCTGAGCTACGTGGGCTTATTCAGACTTATTTATATTACAGCAGATGTGACTCAATGTCAATATCAGATTCGCACGGAAGGAACCCCTATGCTTAAACTCAGCCAAATCAAAAAGGACTATGAAGCAGGCGATTCCGTCGTTCACGCGCTTAAGGGTGTAGATCTGGAGTTTCGCGAAAATGAGTTTGTCGCGATCCTGGGTCACTCCGGATGCGGCAAGACGACGCTGCTGAACATCATCGGCGGCCTCGATCAGTACAGCTCGGGCGACCTGATCATCAACAACAAGTCCACCAGTCGCTTTACGGACGCGGACTGGGACGCCTACCGCAACCACTCCATCGGTTTCGTCTTTCAGTCTTATAACCTCATCCCGCATCAGACTGTGCTGTCAAATGTGGAGCTTGCCCTGACGCTTTCGGGCGTAGGCGCGGCGGAGCGGCGGCAGCGTGCGACCGAGGCGCTGCAGAAGGTAGGCCTCGGCGATCAGCTCCAGAAAAAGCCGAGCCAGATGTCCGGCGGTCAGATGCAGCGCGTCGCGATCGCAAGGGCCCTGGTGAATAACCCCGACATTCTCCTTGCAGACGAGCCGACCGGCGCGCTCGACACCGAGACCTCGGTACAGATCATGGAGCTTTTGAAGGAGATTTCCCGGGACAAGCTCATTATCATGGTCACGCACAATCCGGAGCTTGCTCTCGATTATGCCAGCCGCATCATACGCCTTAAGGACGGCCGCATCACCGACGACAGCGCCCCCTATGACTCCGGCTCGGGAGACGAGGCACAGTCCGTACGCACCGCGCGGAAGGACCGTACCTCCATGAGCTTTCTGACGGCCCTGTCGCTGTCCACGAATAACCTTATGACCAAGAAGGCGCGCACCATCCTCACGGCCTTTGCAGGCAGCATCGGCATTATCGGCATTGCCCTCATCCTGTCTCTCTCCAACGGCATCCAGAATTACATCGACAAGGTGCAGGAGGACACGCTCTCCAGTTATCCCATTACCATCCAGGCCGAGAGCGTGGATATGGCCAGCATGATGACCTCCCTTATGGGCATACAGGCCGAGGCGGAGGAGAACCGCCACGACACGGACGCCGTATATTCCAGCACCATCCTCTACGACATGATGAACTCCATGGTATCCGCCGAGAAGCAGACCAACAATCTAAAGCCCTTCAAGCGTTTTATTGAGAGCGACGACTCCGGGATCGCCCAGCACATCAGCTCCGTGCAGTATTCCTATGATCTCGACATGAACATCTACGCCCGGGACAACGACGAAAACATTGTGAAGACAGACGTGACCGAGCTTATGCAGCGCGCCATGAGCGCGACCTTCGGCGGCGACTACAGCAGCTATTTTTCCACTTTCGGCGCGGCCTACAATACGATGAACGCGTGGCAGGAGATGCTGCCCGGCGAAAACGGGGAGTCGGTCAACCCGCTTATCAAGCAGCAATATGATGTGCTCTACGGCAAATGGCCGGAGGAATATGACGAAGTCGTACTTGTCGTCGATAAGAACAACGAGATCTCGGACCTTGTCCTCTATGCGCTTGGTCTCAAATCCAGCAGCAACCTGTCGGAGGATATGGAGGCCTTCATGAATCAGGAAAATCTCAAGACAGAGCTTGAAAGCTGGAGTTATGAGGAAATCTGCGACATGGACTTCCGCTACATCTATCCCGCAGACGAGTATCAGTACGACGAGGAGGACGAGAAATACATCAGCGTTGCGGATGGAGATATCGGCCTGCGCACGCTGTTCAAAGACGGTCTTCCCATTCGCATTGTCGGCATTGTCCGTCAGAGCGAGGACGCGGTATCCGGTATGATGGCCAGCGGTGCGGTCGGCTATACGCACAAGCTGGTGGAGCATGTGGTGCAGGATGCCGAGAAAAAGGACCTCGTGCGGCGGCAGCTTGACGATCCCGATACCGACGTGTTAAACGGCCTGCCGTTTCTGGACGAGAACGACGAGGCCATGACCAAGAGCCGCAAGATTCAGGCCGCGAAGGACTATATCAGGGACGCGGACGAGGAAAAGCTCGCCAAACTCTATGTGGAGTATATGACTATCCCCGAGGACGACTACATTGACGAGCAACTGGACGAGCAGATGAAGGACACCACCCGCAAGGACGTGGAGGACATGGTGCTCGAATACTATCCGGGCTACTCCTCCTTCCTCAAGCAGATGGATGATGACACGCTCTTTGACTATGTGCGCCGCATGATCGCAGAGCAGGTGAAGGAGGCGTATGCCTTCCAGATGCGTCGCATGTACGGCTATCTGCCGGATCGGGAGCTCGCGGAGGATTTCGCTCTTCTGTCTCTTGAGGACGACGACTATCTCTGGCTCTACGACAATGCCATGCCCCCGGCCTATTCTGACAGCACGCTGCGCCGGAACCTCAAAACGCTCGGTTATGTCGATCTTGAGAGCCCCAGCGTCATTAACATCTACGCCTCGACCTTTGAGGACAAAGACGCCATTGCCGACGCAATCAAGGCCTACAACGAGAGCGTGACTGAGGACGATCAGATCGAGTACACGGATTTGGTTGCCCTTCTGATGAAATCTATCTCTACCATCATCAACGCCATCAGCTATGTGCTGATCGCATTTGTGGCGATCTCACTGGTGGTCTCGTCCATCATGATCGGCATTATCACCTATATCAGCGTTCTGGAGCGCACCAAGGAGATCGGCATTCTCAGGGCTATCGGCGCTTCCAAACGGGACGTGTCCCGTGTTTTCAATGCCGAGACCTTTATTATCGGCCTTTTTGCGGGCCTCATCGGCATCGGCCTGACCCTGCTGATGATTGTTCCGATCAATATTATTGTGCATGATCTTACGGGGATCACTTCCATTAATGCAAGGCTCCCGGTGCTTGGCGGTATCGGCCTTGTACTTGTGAGCGTGTTTCTGACCTTCATCGCGGGCCTGATTCCCTCCGGCCTCGCTGCCAAGAAGGACCCGGTCGAAGCACTCAGAAACGAATAAGAATAACCTCCCGGCCAATCGGCCGGGAGGCCAAGCTGCCGACAAAGTGTCGACAGCTTGAGAGGCAAAAATGGGAACTTCCGAAAAAGTTCCCATTTTTGCATGGATTGTACGTGAAGGGGGACTTCCCGTCCCCCTTCACAGATCCCCCTTACAAGACCAACTTGGTTTGCAAGGGTTTGTCTACAGTCTGACCTCCCGGCCAATCGGCCGGGAGGCTTTTTCTACATGGCTTCGATTTCTTTGATGTTGTATTCGTTTCCCGTGACGAGAAAGGTGTTGGGACTGTGGCAGTAGGGACACTCCTTCCCGTAGGTCATGGTGGGGTAGGTCTGCTTGCAGTCCTGACAGTAGGTGACGGCCTTGAGCTCCTCGATCTTGAGCTCCGTGTCCTGAAAGTGTTCCGTCTTCGCCCTGGCCCAGGTCCAGAAATCCGTCAGATAGCTCGGGATGATGCCGCTGACCTCGCCGACCTCCAGCGTGATGGAGCCGACCTTCTTGAGATTGTTTTCCACCATCAGCTTTTCAACGGTCTCAATCACATAATAAATCGTACTTAATTCGTGCATTACTTCTTACGGATGATACGCACGCTCTGCTTGGCGGCGTACTTGAGCATCGGACCGACCTTGTCCTCACAGCGCACGAGGTTGGAGGCCTCTGGCACGTCGCGCTTGAGGTGGATGGCGTCAAACATGCAGCGGGTGGTGCACAGGCCGCAGCCGATGCAGCGGTTGGGATCGACCACGCTCACGCCGCAGCCAAGGCAGCGGCTGGACTCGGCCTTGACCTGCGCCTCGGTGAAGGTGAGACGGTCATGCTCAAAGGATCTGGCCTTTGCGGGATCGTGGAGGATGGGCTGACGTGCCGGGCGGTCGAAGCAGTCCACTCCGACAACGATGTCATCCTTGTTGAGTTCGTAGAACTCGCGCAGGTTGCGGCCGACTGTAAGACTCTGGCCGTCCTGGACAAAGCGGTGCAGGGATTCTGCGCCCTCGCGGCCCGCGGCAATGGCGTCGATGGCGAACTTCGGTCCGGTGTAGACGTCGCCGCCGACAAAGATATCCTTCTGCTCGGTCTGGTAAGTGACGGGATCGGCGATGGCGTTGCCCTTCTTGCCGGTCTTGAGCGCGCCGATGTCCAGCGTGCCCCAGTCAATGGCCTGGCCGACGGCGGAGAGGACGGAGTCGATCTCGACGGTCTCAAATTTGCCGGTGCCGACAGGGGCTCTGCGGCCCTTCTCGTCGGGCTCGCCCAGCTCCATGATCTCAACCTTGAGCCCGGTGACTTTGCCGTCCGTGCCGACGATCTCCACAGGCGCGTTGAGGAAGCAGAACTTCACACCCTCGGCCTTCGCCTCGGCGACCTCTTCCTTATCGGCGGGCATCTCGGACTCGCTGCGGCGATAGATCACGTAAGTCTCCGCGCCGAGACGCACAGCCGTGCGGCAGACGTCCATGGCGACGTTGCCGCCGCCGATGACGGCGCACTTCTTTCCGATCTCGGGTTTGCTGCCGAGGTTGACCTCGCGCAGGAAGTCGACGCCGCCGTATACGCCCGTGAGATCCTCGCCGGGGATATTCAGCTTCGAGCTCTTCTGTGCGCCGATGGCGACATAGAAGCCTTTGTAGCCCTCTTTGCGCAGGTCCTCAATCGTGAGATCCTTGCCGATCTCGGTGTTCATGCGGAACTTGACGCCCATCTTCTCGAGCACCGCGATCTCCCCCTTGAGGGCGGAGCGGTCGAGACGGTAGCTGGGGATGCCCATAACGAGCATACCGCCGGGGGCCGGGTTGCGGTCAAAGACCGTGACATTCAAATACCCCATGCGGGCGAGGTAGTAGGCGCAGCTCAGGCCCGCGGGACCGGCGCCGATAACGGCGACCTTCTCCTCGTAGGGCTTGTCGATGGGACGGCGATAGAGAGGAGCGGGGACATAGGGCTCATCACTCTTGAGGTCCTGTTCGGCGATGAATTTCTTGATCTCGTCGATGGCGAGGGCCTTGTCGAGCGCGCCGCGGGTGCAGGCGTCCTCACAGCGGCGGTTGCAGACGTAGCCGCAGACGGAAGGGAAGGGGTTATCCTGCTTGATGAGCTTGAGGGCGTCAAGGTAGCGGCCCTCTTTGGCGAGTTTGATATAGCCCTGGATGGCGATGTGCGCGGGACATGCGGTCTTGCAGGGCGCGGTGCCGGATTCGTGGCAGTTCTTGCGGTTGTCCGCCACATAGTTGGGATTCCACTTGTCCTTTCCCCATTTGAGGCCGGAGGGCAGCTCCTGCTTCGGGTATTGGACCTCGCCGTTCTTGGTGCAGAGCTTCTGGCCGAGCTTGACGGCGCCGGCAGGGCAGACCTCGACGCACTTGCCGCAGGCCACACAGTTGTCCTTGTCGACATGGGCGCGGTAAGCGGAGGCGGAGAGGTTCGGCGTGTTGAAATACTGGCTGGTGCGCAGAGCAAAGCAGACACCGACATCACAGTTGCACAGGCCGAAGATCTTGTCCTGACCGTCGATGTTCGTGGTCTGGTGGACGTAGCCGTTTTCCTCGGCACGCTGGCAGATGGCGAGAGCCTCTTCCTTGGTGATGGGGCGGCCCTTGCCGGTCTCAATCAGGTACTCGGCAAAGTCCCCGAGACCGATGCAGCAGTCGTCCTGAATCTCGCCGGAGCCCTGTCCGTAGAGGCGCCGGGCGTTGCGGCAGGAGCAGTAACCGACGGAGAGCTTGCCGTCGTACTTGTCCAGCCAGTGGGAGATATGCTCAATAGATGCGGAAACGCTCTTGGCGGGGATGGCGTTCTCCACGGGGATGACATGCATGCCGATGCCGTCGCCGCCGGGGGGGATGAGGTGGGTCTTGCCCTCGAGCGGCAGGAAGGTCATCTTATCAAAGGCGTCCGCAAGCTCTGGGTATTTCTCCACCTGCCAGAGAACCATGTTGGTCATCTCGGCGATGCCGGGGACAAAGAGCTGAACGTACCACTGTTTCTCATGAGCGGGGTTTTCCCAGTGGTATTCCACAATGCCATGGTTGGCCGCGTCGGTCAGCAGCTCTTCAATGCGCGCCTCACTCTTGCCGGTGAGCTTGGCGATCTCTGCAGTGGTCTTGGGCTTGCGCAGGCCCATCTTCAGCATGACTTCCGCAATCTCATCGTTGGAGCACGCGCGGTCAAGGATGATGTATTCGGGGTCGTTTTCGGTTAAACGCTTGACACCGAATTTGTACGGAAGGCGGTCCGTGATCATTTTGCCCAGGTCAAAAAGAATCTCTCTTGCCATTTCAGATCTCCTTTCGAATGTATGCAGCAATCATAATCTTGTATAGTAAGGTCGCTTATAAACACATTATCATAAATATCTCCCAATTTCAACACAATTTCTGTCGGTTTTTACAAAATGAGCAGCATTGTCAATCTCAAAAAACACACTTGTCTTTTTATCGCGGACGGTATATCATAGACCGGTAAAAAGGAGGGGGAGAGCATGCTGGACCAGTATCTCATTATCCACAAGAGCATCCTGCCCGAGTACTACGAGAAGGTCATTGAGGCACGGCACCTGCTGGAGGACGGCAAGATCCGGGATGTGAGCCAGGCCGTCCGACAGGTCGGTATTTCACGCAGCACCTATTATAAATATAAGGATTTTATCCTCGAACCGACGGAGCTCTCCGGCGGGCGCAGAGCTGTGCTGTCCATGATTCTCAACCATGAGCAGGGGGTTCTGAGCGCACTGCTGGTCTGCATCTCCGATGCCCGTGCCAACATCCTTACCATCACGCAGAGCCTGCCGATCCGCGACAAGGCCGGGGTGACGATCTCCCTTGATGTCAGCGAGGTGGAGGGCAGCATGGAGGACTTCGTCGCAAAGCTCAACTCTGTCCCGGGCGTTGAGCAGGTGCGCGTGCTCGCCCTTGAATAAGGAGCAAAACGATGGCAGTCAAGCGAGACAGACAGCAGATCCGGGACATCCTGGACCTGATCACGGGCTTTGACGAGACGATCGCTGACATTGCCTCGCAGGAACAGCTGCAGCAGGACGCTGCGGCAGAGGCGATGAAGGCATTGTCAGAAAAGGCTTTGGGTGATATCCTGCGCGGCATGGACGTGGAGAACATCAACCGCGACAGGCTCGGCCTCCGGGTCGCCTCCCTGCGCGCGGCAGGGATCGAGAATATGGAGCAGCTCTGCGCCCTGTCCGCCGATCAGATCAACGAGATCAAGGGCATCGGGGACGAGGCGTCCTGGCTTATCTATACTATCGCGGGGCGCATCAAGAGGGAGACCGAGACCGGGCTCAAGATCCGCGTGAGTCTCGACGACAGGAGCGGCGCGGCGACTACGCTGCTCCTGTCTGCCAAAACCGCCCGTGAGACGGCGGACGCGGTGCGTCAGGCAAAGGCGATTTACAACGAGTATCACGAGAGCGTTCTGGCCGCGTGCCTTGCGGCAAAGCCCGCAGCGGGCATCGTGCGCTGGGTATTTCTGCCTGCGCAGAAGAAAAAAGAGGCGGTCGACGCGGCGCTCTATCTCTACGGCTTACTGACAGGAGACTTTGGGGAACGAGTCAAGGCCACAATCGACGCCTATGACTCGCGCAGAATCCCGGACGCGGACGGCGTGTGGGAGGACTTTCGGAAAAACAACGCTGCCTACTATGCTCAGCTCGACCGCTTCGGCCAGGCACTCAGCACCCGCATCGACAACAGCTACAGCGGCCTGCCGGAGGAGCTTGTGCGGCAGGTGGAGATGGAGCCGCTCTATCTTGACGGCCTGCGCACGAGTCTGCGCGTCTATCAAGAGTTCGGCACGCGCTATATCTTGCGTCAGGGCAAGGTTCTGCTCGGAGACGAGATGGGCCTCGGCAAGACCGTACAGGCCATCGCCGCCATGGTCTCGCTCAAAGCCCTTGGAGCGACGCACTTTATGGTGGTCTGCCCCGCAAGCGTGCTGGTCAACTGGACGCGCGAGATCACAAAATTCAGCGCCCTTGCCGTCACGCCAATACGCGGCGGCGATCAGAAGGCGCTCACGCGCTGGTTGGAAAAGGGCGGGGCCGCGGTCACGACCTACGAGTCCATCAGCCGCTTTGCTTTGCCGGAGGCTTTCCGTTTCGACATGCTGATCGTGGACGAGGCGCACTATGTCAAAAACCCGGCGGCACGGCGCACCCAGGCGCTGCTGGCTCTGCGCAAGAGGGTTGAGCGTGTCCTGTTCATGACCGGCACGCCTCTGGAAAATCGCGTGGATGAGATGTGTTTTCTCGTCTCCTGTCTGCGCCCGGATATCGCGGGCCAGGTGCAGAAAATGAAGTATATCTCCTCCGCGCCGCAGTTTCGTGAAAAGCTCGCCCCGGTGTACCTGCGCCGCACCAGAGAAGATGTGCTGAGCGAACTGCCGGAGCTCATTGAAAAAGAGCAGTGGTGCGAGATGGGCCCGGCGGAGTGGACGGCTTACATGCTCGCCGTCGCGGCCCAGAACTTCATGGCCATGCGCCAGGTCTCCTGGGATGTGGGCAATCTGAAGCATTCCTCCAAGGCGAAGCGTTTGCTTGAACTGTGTGACGAAGCGCGGGAAGATGGGCGGAAGGTCATTGTTTTCTCCTATTTCCGAGATACGATACGCGCTCCGCAGAGGCGGCAGGAGATCGTGGACGCCTTTGCGGAGGCGGAGGACGGCGCGGTTCTCATCTGTCAGGTGCAGGCGGGCGGCACGGGACTCAATATTCAGGCGGCCAGCGTCATCATTTTCTGCGAGCCGCAGATCAAGCCCTCCATAGAAAATCAGGCCGTCTCCCGCGCCTACCGCATGGGCCAGCTCAGAAGCGTTGTGGTGCACCGCCTCCTCTGCGATAACACCGTGGACGAGCGGATCATGGAAATCCTGCGGGAAAAGCAGGATGTTTTCGACGCCTTTGCCGAGGAATCGACCGCCGGCGGAGAGTATATCAAAGCGGAACAGAGCATGAGCGCCGCCATCCTTCAGATGGAGAAGGAACGGCTCAATTCCGGAGAGCTCGCAGCCCTGGCAGAGAAATCGTAGCTTGAATATTGCAATAATTTGTTCAAACAAAAATCATAAATTGTAAAAGATGCCTCTTCCATTCTTTGGCGTTTGTGTTATAATGTAAAAAAGTGAAGGACAAGGAGGTACGACATGGCTACGTCTACCAAAAAAGCACTGGCGGATGCGCTTAAGAAAATGATGGCGATCAAGCCCATCGATCGCATCACGGTTAACGATCTGGTGGAGACCTGCGGGGTCAGCCGACAAACCTTCTACTATCATTTTGATGATGTATACGATCTTCTGGAGTGGGTCTTTGAAGAGGACGCAAACGCCAATCTGCCAAACGAGGTAGTATATGACAACTGGCAGCGGGACGTGACGCTGTGGTTCAAATACCTCTATGACAACTCCGCCTTCGCCCTGAACGTCTATAACTCCAACAGCCGACTCTACATGCTGCGCTATATCAAGGGGAGGCTGCGTGAGTGTATCCGGAGCTTTTCGGAGATCGTGGCGGAGGATCGCTCCATCGACCGTGCGGACTTTGAGTTCATTGTGGAATTCTATTCCAACATTGTCGTCGGACTGATTTCTCAGTGGATGGATCAGGGAATGCAGCTTCCCAAGGAAATCACGACCGACAAGGTCCTGCGCGTGCTCGACAACAGCATTGAAAACATTATGGAGAGATTCCAGAAAAACTGAACGGCACAGTCGACGCCGGGCCCGGACTGGGCCCGGTTTTTCATTTAAAAATATTTTACAGGAATACTCTCCTGTTTTTGTTGAAAGTGAACAGTATTTGCGTTATAATAAACTAATTGCAAAACAGCACCGAGGGGGGGACACAGGGATGGCAGAGCTCAAAACCAATGTTATGCGCGTGCTTGATCAGAAAAAGATCGCCTTCACAGCCCACAGCTATCCCCACGGGGAGGACGCAGTGGACGGTGTGACCGTCGCGAAGCTCACGGGGCTCGAGCCGGAGCGCGTCTTCAAAACCCTGGTGACGCGCGGGGCAAGCAAGAAAAACTACGTCTTCGTGATTCCGGTCGCCGAGGAGCTTGACCTCAAGAAAGCGGCCAGGGCGGCGGGGGAGAAGTCCATCGCCATGATCCACGTCAGCGAGATCAACGCCCTCACAGGCTATGTGCGCGGCGGCTGTTCGCCCATTGGAATGAAAAAGCAGTTTGAAACCTTCTATCATGAAAGCTGTGAAGGGCTTTCGACCATGGCTGTCAGCGCCGGGAAGATCGGCGCGCAGGTAGAGCTGGCCCCCTCGGAACTCATCAAAATCACACGCGGCAGAACTGCCGACCTTATCGTTTAGGAGAATCAGCCATGCTGCAAAACAGCATTTTCATTAAAGGTGCGCGGGAAAACAACCTGAAAAATATCGACGTCGAGATCCCGCGCGACAAGCTTGTCGTCGTCACCGGTCTGTCCGGAAGCGGCAAGTCAAGCCTCGCCTTCGACACCATCTATGCCGAGGGGCAGCGGCGCTATGTGGAGAGCCTGAGCTCTTACGCAAGGATGTTCCTCGGCCAGATGGATAAGCCGGACGTGGACTATATCGACGGCCTGTCCCCGGCCATCTCCATCGACCAGAGGACCACGTCGAAGAATCCCCGCTCCACCGTCGGAACGGTGACGGAGATCTACGACTATCTGCGTCTTCTATGGGCACGCATCGGCGTGCCGCACTGCCCGAAGTGCGGCAAGGAGATCCGCCAGCAGTCCATCGACCAGATCGTGGACCGCATCATGGCTCTGCCCCAGGGAAGCAAGATTCAGATCCTCTCACCGGTCATCCGCGGCAAGAAGGGCGAGCATGTCAAGGTTTTGGAGGATGCGAAGAAGTCCGGCTACGTACGCGCGCGCGTTGACGGCGCCGTCTATGATCTCAGCGAGGAGATCAAGCTGGAGAAAAACAAGAAGCACAATATTGAGATCATTGTCGACCGTCTGGTCATCAAGCCCGAAATTGTCCGCCGCCTGACGGACTCGGCGGAGACGGCCCTGGCACTCTCCGGCGGCATCCTGCTGGTGGACACGGGCGCGGAGGAGCTCATGAGCTTTTCGCAGAACTACGCCTGCGAGGACTGCGGCATATCCGTAGAGGAACTGACGCCCCGTCTCTTCTCCTTCAACAATCCCCACGGGGCCTGCCCGACCTGTACCGGTCTCGGGGTGCAGCTGCTGGTCGATCCGGAGCTTATCATGCCGAACCCGAACCTCTCCGTTATGGATGGCGGCATTGTGGCCTCCGGCTGGAACAACATCAAGGGTGACTCTATCTCCAAGATGTACTTCGAGGCCCTCGCCAAACGCTATCACTTTAAGCTCACGGAACCACTGAAGGATCTCTCGAAGGACGCCATGGCCGCGATCCTCTACGGCACAAAGGGGGAGCCGCTTCAGCTTCGCTATGAGCGCAGCGAGGGCTACGGTGTCATCAAGCGTGAGTTTGAGGGCATCGTCAATAACCTCGAGCGCCGCTACCGTGAGACGCAGAGCCCCGCCATGCGGGCCGATATCGAGGAGTGCATGGCTGAGGTGGACTGCCCGGAGTGCCACGGCAGACGGCTCAAGAAGACCGCCCTCGCCGTCACGGTCGGCGGCATGAGCATTGCGGATTTTGCCGACCTCTCCGTGAAAAAGGCGCTTGAGTTTATCGACAGCCTCACGCTCAGCGAGAAGGAGAGCCTGATCGCGGAGCGCATTCTCAAAGAGATCCGCGCCCGTCTCGGTTTTCTCACCAGCGTCGGTCTCGGCTATCTGACGCTCTCCCGCTCGGCGGCAACGCTCTCGGGCGGCGAGACCCAGCGCATCCGCCTTGCCACGCAGATCGGTTCGAGCCTCATGGGCGTCCTGTATATTCTGGACGAGCCGAGCATCGGTCTGCACCAGCGTGACAACGAAAAACTGCTGAGAACGCTCAAGCAGCTGCGCGATCTCGGCAATACCCTGATCGTCGTGGAGCATGACGAGGACACCATGCGCGCGGCGGACTATATAGTGGACATCGGCCCGGGCGCAGCCTTGAAGATATCTGTGCCTGTCCCGAATCCGTCACCGGTCAGTATCTGAGCGGCAGCAGATATATTCCCGTCCCGAGCGAGAGGCGCAAGGGAAACGGCCACAGTCTGCTGATCCGCGGGGCCGCCGAGCACAATCTCAAAAACATCGACGTGGAGATCCCGCTCGGGCAGTTCGTCTGTGTGACGGGCGTCTCCGGCAGCGGCAAATCCTCGCTTATCAACGAGGTGCTGTATAAGACCCTCGCCGCGATCAAAAACCGCGTCAAGGTGAGGCCCGGCAAGTGCGCGGGCATCGACGGACTTGAGTTTGTCGACAAGGTCATCGCCCTCGACCAAAGCCCCATCGGCCGCACGCCGCGCTCCAATCCCGCCACCTATACGGGCGCCTTCAACGACATCCGCGATCTTTTTGCCTCCACCCAGGATGCGAGGCTGCGCGGCTACAGTCAGGGGCGCTTCTCCTTCAATGTCAAGGGCGGCCGCTGCGAGGCCTGCTCCGGCGACGGCCTGATCAAGGTTGAAATGCACTTTCTGCCGGATGTGTTTGTCCCCTGCGACGTCTGCGGCGGCAAGCGCTATAACCGTGAGACGCTTGAGGTCAAATACAAGGGCAGAAGCATCGCGGATGTGCTCGACATGACGGTGGAGGAGGCCTGCCTCTTCTTCTCCAATCAGCCGAAGATCCTGCACAAGATCGAAACGCTTTACGATGTCGGCCTCGGCTATATCAAGCTCGGCCAGTCCAGCACGACCCTTTCCGGCGGCGAGGCCCAGCGCGTCAAGCTCGCCACCGAATTAGCCAAGCGCTCCACCGGCTCGACCGTCTATGTCCTTGACGAGCCGACCACGGGCCTGCACATTGCGGACGTGCACCGGCTCATCATGATCCTCAACCGCCTGGTCGACGCGGGCAATACCGTTGTTGTCATTGAGCACAATCTGGACGTCATCAAGGTGGCGGACACGGTCATCGACCTCGGTCCCGAGGGCGGCGACGGCGGCGGCGAGCTGGTCTTTTCCGGCACACCCGAGGACTGCGCAAAATGTGAGAGAAGCTATACCGGGCAATTCTTAAAACCCTTGCTTGAAAAGAACAAAGATCATGAATTCTTTTGAGGTGTCCCATGGACCAGGAACTGGATTACCAGGAACTCACGGGGACCGTGGAGACGGTCATTTTCAAAAATGAAGAAAACGGCTACACCATTCTGAGACTGCGCAGCGACAGCGGCGAGATTGTCACGGTGCTCGGCTGCTTCCCCTTCGCGGCTCCTGGAGAATCCGTGATTGCGAGCGGCAAATGGGTCAACCACAGCGTCCATGGCCGACAGTTTAAGGCGGAATATGCCCAGCGCTTTCTGCCGAGCTCTGCCCCCGCCATCTATCAGTTTCTGGCGGGCGGCTCTGTCAAAGGCGTCGGCCCCGCGACGGCTTCGCTGATCGTGGACCGCTTCGGAGATCGGACCCTGGAGGTGATTTTGAACAATCCCCAGGACCTTGCCTCTGTCAAGGGGATCAGCTCAGCCAAGGCGCAGCAGATCTCCAGGAATTTCCGTCAGCAGGCAGGGCTTCGGATGCTGATTGAGTTTGTCTGTTCCTTCGGCCTGCGCCCCATCCTCGCGATGCGCGCCTATAAATATTACGGGGACAAGGCGCTGGAAAGCCTGCGAGAGAACCCCTATCTACTGTGCAGCGCTCTCGTCGGCGGCACCTTCCGCGAAGCGGATGAGATGGCCCTCGGACTCGGCATGGGCGGCAGCAGCAAGAACCGCATCGGCGCCGCCGTGCTCTTCGAGCTCCAGCACAACACCGGCAACGGCCACTGTTTCATTCCCCGGGAAAAGCTCGCCGCCGTCACGGCCGAGCTGATCTCAGTGACACCCGAGGAAGCTGACGAGTGTATAGCGGAGCTCATTGAGGACAATCAGCTCCGCTATGAGGAGATTGCGGGCGTGAACGCCTGTTATCTGCCGGAACTCTACGACGCCGAGACAAACGCGGCTGCGTGCTTTGCCCGCATGAGCAGGCGTACCTTCACGGATAAGCTCGACACGGAAAAGCTGCTCCGAAAGCTCGAGGCACGGCAGGGGATACACTACGCCCCCATGCAGCGCCAGACACTGGAGCTTGCGCTCAAAAACCAGCTGCTGGTCATCACCGGCGGGCCCGGCACCGGCAAGACAACCTCCATCCGCGCTATTCTCCCCGACCGGCCGCGCCGCCAAACGCATGACAGAGCTCACCGGTCAGGAGGCCGCGACGGTCCATCGTCTGCTCGGCGCGAAGTTTGACGAGGAGGGAGACCGGGTCGTCTTTACCAAGTGCGAAAAAGACAGACTCGACTGCGACGCGGTCATCCTGGACGAGTGCTCCATGGTCGATATTCTGCTGATGGACGCGCTGCTGCGGGCCATGCCGCCGGACGCGCGCCTTGTCATGGTCGGGGACGCCGACCAGCTTCCCTCGGTGGGGCCCGGCAATGTCTTCTCCGCGCTCATCCGCAGCCAGGTCGTGGCGGCAGTGCGTCTGACCGAGATTTTCCGCCAGAACGAGGGCAGC